>JAFEBZ010000022.1 GCA_018242405.1 Pseudomonadota bacterium
GACGCCCATGCATCGCCGTTCCCTCAGCCTCGCCCTTGCTCTTGCCCTGGCGCCCCTGGCCGCCCACAGCGAGGACCTGCTGCAGACCTACCGGATCGCCCGTACCGCCGACCCGCAACTGCAGGCCGCCGAAGCCAGCATGCGCTCCAGCAAGGAAGGCGCCGTGCAGGCGCGTTCGTCGCTGTTGCCGCAGGTCGGCGCATCGGCATCGGGCAGCGCCAGTCGCACTTCGTCGCCCGGTGGCGGCTATACCTATGACCCGATCACCGGTGCCCCGATTCGCCTCAACGGCAGCACCACCAGCGCGCGCAGTGCCAATGTGGGCGTGAGCGTCAATCAAATCCTCTTTGATCGCTCGGCGATAAACAGTCTGCAGGCCGCCAAAGCCCGCGGCAAATCCGGCGAGTACCAGTACGAAGCCGCCGGCGACGATCTGATCACCCGCACGTCGCAGGCCTATTTCAACGTGCTGGTGGCGATGGAAACGCTGGCCGCCGCCGAAGCCTCGGAAGCGGCGCTGAAGAAGCAGTTCGACTTCGCCAGCAAGCGCCTGGAAGTCGGCCTCGCGCCGATTACCGACGTCCATGAAGCGCGCGCCCAGTACGATGCCGCGCGTGCCAGCACCATCCTCCAGCGCAATGTGCTGGAAGACAGCTACCAGGCGCTGGCCGAAATCACCGGCCAGCCGATCCGCTCACTGATGGCGCTCCCGGACGACTTCCGTCCGTCGATTCCGCCGGAAGGCGGCGTCGACGAATGGGTCAAGCGTGCGGTCGACACCAATCCCTCGCTGCAGGCGCAGCGCTATGCGGTGCAAGCCGCCGAGGACAATATTTCCGGCGCCCGCGCCGGCTATCTGCCGACGCTTACCGCCAATGGCAGCTACGGCGCCAGCCGCAGCTGGTCGGGCAACGGCAACAACGCCGACGGCTGGAGCCACGGCCCCAGCATCGGCCTGACGTTCAAGGTGCCGATCTTCAACGGCGGCTATACCTCGTCGTCGGTTCGCCAGGCCATTGCCCAGCGCGATGCCGCGCAGGACCAGTACGAGCAGCAGCGTCGCTCGGTGGAACGCACCACCCGCAATGCCTACCAGTCGCTGGTCGCCGGCGTCAGCGCGGTGGAAGCGCGCCGCCTTGCGCTGGTCGCGGCGCAGAGCGCCTACGACGCTTCGCAAGTTGGCTTGGAAGTCGGCACCCGCACCGTGATCGACGTGCTGATCAACGAACAGAACCTGTTCAACGCGCGCCAGGCCTATTCGAAGGCGAAGTACGACTTCCTGCAATCGCAACTCACGTTGAAGCAGGCCGCGGGCACGCTCGACGTCGCCGACGTGGAGACGGTCAATCGCATGCTGACGGTGCCGGCGGGCCAGGTGCCGACGGTGACGGATTCCGCCGCCTCGACGCCGGACGCCACGCAGGCGACCACGACCAGCAAGCCGGCCACCACCACGAAGAAGGCCAAGCGCAAGACCAAGCGCTGAGGTTCACTCCGGCAGGCTGTCGCTGATGGCCTGCCAGGTGCGCTCGAGCGCACCACGGCCATCGATGGCCAGTGTGCGCCCGGCCTCGCCCATGCGCGCGCGCAATTCGTCCGATCCCAGCAAATCGACCAGGCGCTCGCCGAGCGCCTCCGGGCTGTCGACGATCTCCATCGCGCCCGCCGCCGACAACTGGCGGGCGATATCGCTGAAGTTGTGCAGGTGCGGACCGGTCAGGATCGGCACGCCGACCGCCGCCGGTTCCAGCAGGTTGTGGCCACCGACCGGTTGCAGGCTGCCGCCGACGAAGGCGATATCGGCGCAGGCGTAGAAGCGCCCGAGTTCACCCAGCGTATCGATCACGAACACCGCGTTGTCGCTGGCCGGCAACGGCTGGTACGAACGCGAGTGGGTGCGGAAACCGAAACTGCGCGCCTGCTCGTAGGCCGCTTTGAAGCGTTCGGGATGGCGCGGCGCCCACAGCATCAACGCATCGGGATAGGCCTGGCGCAGCGCGCGATGCGCAACCAGCACCGCGGTTTCCTCGTCGGGATGGGTGCTCGCCGCGATCCAGGTCGGACGCGTGCCGGCATGCGCATGGAAGATCTCGACGAAAGCATCGAGACCGTCGAGTTCAGCGACATCGTATTTGAGGTTGCCGGTCTCCACCGTCGCTTCCGGGCGCGCACCCAGCTCGATGTAGCGCCTGGCATCGGCGCGGCCTTGCGCGCAGACACGGCGCACGGTCTGCAGCGCACGGCTGATCAGCGGCGCCAGCACCTGGTAGCCGCGCAATGATCGTTCCGACAATCGCGCATTGACGATCGACACCGGGACATCGGCATCACGGCAAGCAAACAGCAGGTTCGGCCACAACTCGGTTTCCATCAGCAACGCACAACCCGGACGGAACTGCGCGAGGAAGCGTCGCATCGCGCCGGGCAGGTCGTACGGCAGGTAGACGTGGCGCACGCGATCGCCCCACAACGCCTGCACGCGCTCGGAACCGGTCGGGGTGATGCTGGTGATGACCAGCGGGACCTGCGGGCGGCGCGCCAGCAACGCATTGACCAGCGGCGCGGCGGCGTTCACCTCGCCCACCGAGACGGCATGGAGCCAGATGGTGGGATGCGTTTCCGGCGCAGCCCCGGGGTAATAGCCGTAGCGTTCGCTCCAGCGCTGGAAATAGCCACGCTGGCGGAACCCGCGCCAGACGAGGTGGTAGATGGTGACGGGAAGCAGGAGATAGAGCACCGCCGAGTAAGCGCTGCGCAACATCCGCTCGACGGCATCGGATCGCATGCCGCCAAGTCTAGGGCATCGTTGGCTAGACTTTGCCGATGACATCACCGCCCCCATCCCCGCCGCTGCGCCTGCGGGACCTGCCCGCCCGAATCGGTGTCACCTGCCTGTACGGCCTCGCGCGCCTGCCCTGGGGCACGCAACGCGCCATCGGCGCTGGGCTTGGCCGCCTGCTGATGTGGTTGCTGCCCGATCGCCGTCGCGCCGCCCGCACCAATATCGCGCTGTGCTTCCCGGAACTGGACGAAGCCGTGCGCGCCGCGTTGTTGCGCGACAGCTTCCGCGACCTTGGCATCGGCGTGTTCGAATTCGCGCGGGCCTGGTGGGGTGATGTCGACGCCATGCGCGCGACCGCGACGATCGAGGGCGTGGAGAAGGTCCAGGCACTGCAGGCGCAGGGCCGTGGCGTGCTGCTGATCTCCGGCCATTTCATGACCCTGGAACTGTGTGGCCGCCTGATGTGCGACCACGTGCCACTGGCCGGGATGTATCGCCGCTATCGCAGCCCGGTGATGGAAGATGCCGTGATGCGCGGACGCCTGCGCTACGCCAGCGCGATGTTCCCCAACGACGACATCCGCGGCGCGATCCGCCATCTCAAGAAAGGTGGCGTGCTGTGGTACGCGCCCGACCAGGACATGCGCGGCAAGGACACGGTGTTCGCGCCGTTCTTCGGCGTGCCAGCGTCGACCATCAATGCGACGCACCAGCTCGCGCGCTTGACCGGTTGCGCGGTGATTCCGTTCTTCCATCGCCGCGAGGGCGATCGCTACATCCTGCGCGTCGGCGATCCGCTTGAGCCGTTCCCGAGCGATGACACGGTGGTGGATGCTACAGCTGTGAATGCCGCGATCGAGGCGATGGTGCGCGAGGCGCCGACGCAATACCTGTGGATCCATCGGCGCTTCAAGCGCCAGCCGGACGGCGTATCGGTGTATTCGCGATAGAGCTTGTCGCCCGGCTCTGCGCCTTTAGCGGTTCGTTCGTATGGCCGACCGTACGCAGCATGGATGCTGCGTACGAGCCTACATGGACGTATTCACGGCGTGTCGGCAACTGCGGATAACCGCTAAAGGCGCTCAGCCGGGCGATGCTTTTTGCTTCTCCACCACTTTCGCGTATTTCAGGAACGCGTAGAACGCCTGCGTGCGCGCCGCGAAGAAACCGGCCCAACCGTTGAGGAAGTAGCGCTTGCCGACGTACAGCTTCAGGAACGCCAACCACGGATACAGCAGCAAGCGCAGCCCCATGAACCGCTTGCGCTTGCCACGCGTGTGCTCGACAAGGCCGCTGGAATAGCGATTGATCTTTTCGGCGCGGGTCGCGAGATCGGGCTCGCCGTAATGACGGAACACCACCGGCAGATCGAGCACGCGACCGCGCACTTCGGGCGCGGCATGCACCGGTACCGAATTCATCCCGCCCATCGACTTGCGAAACAGTCGCAACTGGCGGTTGCCGCGCGTCCAGCGATGCGGCCAACGCCAGAACAGCCATTCCTGGCGTTCCAACCGATAGCCATTGGCACGCGGCGCCTCCAGTTCGCGCGCGATCGCATGCGCGACATCGCCTTCGACGAATTCATCGGCGTCGAGCAACAGGATCCAGTCGTGCGCGGCGAGATCGATCGCCGCCTGTTTCTGCGGACCATAGCCGGCAAACGGCTGCGTTTCGATGCGTGCGTCGTGCGCGCGGGCAATGTCCAGCGTCGCGTCATCGGAGCCGGAATCGAGCACGACGATCTCGTCGCAGAACATCAGGCTGTCGAGGCAGCGCGCCAGCGTGGCGGCGTTGTTGAAAGTAGTGACGACGCCCGACAGCGGCGCGCGCATCAGCTGCTTGTCTCGCGCGACAACAGGCTGCCGGCGTAGAGGGCAGCCAGCAACAGGGTGATGCCCCCCCAGAACGCGGAGTAGAACGCGAGATGGGTATTGAACGGGAACAGGGTGACGGCCAGCGCCAGCATCGCCGGTCGCGCACGCGCGCGATCGTCGGCGGAAGCGAAACGCCACGCGCGCCACGCCAGTGCCGCACCGGCAATCCACAGCAACAATCCGATGATGCCGGTCTCGCTGAGGATTTCGAGGATCAACTGGTGCGCATGCAGGGCCGGGCCATCACCCCAGGCCGCGCGCACGCCCGGTTGCGGATCGCAGGCCGGGAACGATTCGCGGAAATCGCGGGTGCCGACGCCGTTGACCGGATGCTGGCGGATCATGCACACCGCCGCGCCCCAGATGCGCACGCGACCGGCTGATGCCTGGTCGACATCGCTTTCATCACCGGCCATCGCCATCTGGGTGCGCACGACGCGTTCATGCACCTGCGGCACGGTGTAGTTGGCGACGACCAGCACCAGCGCGCCGGCGACGAACACGCCGAACAGACGCTTCCATCCCAGCACCGTCCAGCCGGAAACCAGCAGGACCAGTGCATAACTGATCCACGACGCGCGCGATCCCGCCAGCACCATTACCACGCCCACCAGCAACGCGACGGCCATCCAGCCGATCTGGCCCCACAGCCGCTGCGCGCCATACAACGCGAACGGCGACAGGCTGGCGAGGACGATGCCGAGTTTGGGATTGCACGGACCCAGCGGTCCGGTCAGGCGGTCGGCGCTGGCAACCGGGCACATCGGGCGGTGCTGGATCGCCTGCTTGACCGCATCCAGCGCGGCGAACCACGGACTGTGCCCGGTCATCGCCTGGATCAATGCATCGACACACCAGAGCCCGACGATCAAGCCCAATCCGCCGAAGGTGATGCGGCGCGCGCGCGGCGTGGCGACCGCGATCGCCGCCAGCCACAGGAAGGGCAGATAGCGCAGGCCGAGCAGGCTCTTCTCGATCGCCTTCGCCGGCTCCACGGCGTCGATGCTTGAAATCAGTTCCGGCAGCCAGTAGGCGAAGAACAACGCGGTGGTCAGCGCCCACGCCGGCGAGCTGAGCAGGCGCGAGGTTCCGCGGAAGCGCGCCCACGCCATCAGGCCGATGGTGGTCAATGCGCCCAGCGACAGGATCGCTTCGGCGATGCCGGTGGCCGGCAGCATCGCGACATAGGCCAGCACCCAGATCGGCGCCCAGCGCCAACCGGTGGGATCACTGTTCTCGGGAGAATTCGTCGTAGACATCGAGGGTCGCTTGTTGCA
>JAFEBZ010000023.1 GCA_018242405.1 Pseudomonadota bacterium
AACTTCAACAATTTCCGAAGGTGAGCAGCCCACATTCAAGGCGCCATGGATATGGACTTTCAGCTGTGGTGCTGCGGTACCCATGGCTGTCAACGCAGCTATGGTCGACAACTGGCGAGAGCGCTTGTCCAAGCCTGGGCGGGACATGACATCGCCATAGGAAAATGAAATGATCCAGTCCGCGAGACTTGGAGCAATGTCCTTGAGACTTTCAACGATAGCTGTTCCGGTTCCGCCGGTGATTGCGGAAAGTGTTTCCTCACCCAGCTTTTGACGATCTACTTGTTTCATGGGATCCCTTTTTTGCACATGACGAGAGATAAGCGCACGATGCGCTCTTCACGTGGTTGAAGCGTGACACCGCGCCATCCACGGCTGCACAAGTGCCGTGGCGGCGCGACCCGACTGGATCAATGCGACGCCGGCTTGTAGCTTCCGCCGATCGTCCTCGCCGCGATATTGATGCGGTTCCAGCTGTTGATGGCGACGATCAGCATCGCCAGGTCGACCAATGCTTCTTCCTCGAAGTGCTGGCGGGCCTGCTCGTACAGGGAATCCGGCAATGCTTCCGGGGAAGCCAGCTTCGTCAACTCCTCTGCCCACGCGAAGGCGATGCGCTCTCGTTCGCTGTACAACTTCGTCTCGCGCCACGCCGGCAGCAGGTAGAGGCGCTGCTCGGTCTCGCCAGCCGCGCGTGCATCCTTGCTGTGCATGTCCAGGCAGAAAGCGCAGCCATTGATCTGCGATACCCGCATCAGCACGAGTTCGATCAACGCGGGCTCGAGGCGCCCGGCATCGTGGATGTTCTGGGTGATGGTGGCCAGCGGTTGCAAGGCGGGATAGTGCTTCATCACGGAAAAACGGTTCATTGCGGTTTCCTTGGTTGGGACGGTCGGAATTGGCCGTCTTCAATGCAAGGACGCAGGAGCCGTCGATTTCGTGACAGCCAGGATGCGCGCGAGCTTCTCGGGATTGCGCAGCGCGTGGATGGCGGTGATGCGATCCCCCTCGCACTCGACCCACATGGCCGTGGTCAACGCCCCGCCCTGCCAGGTCAACAGCGCCGGGGCGCCATTGAGCATCGTCAGTTCGTAGCGCAGTGCCAGTCCACGCGTGTTGATGGCGATCTGCCGGTACAGCCGCGCCAGGCGGTCGGCGCCGAGCAAGGGGCGCAAGGTCGCGTTGACGATCCCGCCGCCATCCGATATGTGGATCGCATCCTCGGCGAACAGCGCCTGCAACGTCTGCAGGTTGGGTTCGGCCATTGCCGCGACAAACCGTTCCAGCATGCGCCGTTGCGTCGGCGTGTCCACGTTGAAGCGTGGTCGCCCCTCACGCACCTTGGTCTTGGCGCGATGCACGCGCTGGCGGCAGGCGTCCTCGCTGATATGCAGGATCGCCGCCGTTTCGGCATGGCTGTAGTCGAACACCTCCCGCAGCAGGAAAGCCGCGCGCTCGTCGGGATTCAGTCGTTCCAGCAACAACAGGAAGGACAGGCTGAGCGTTTCGGCGCGTTCCAGTTCGGCTGCGGGACTTTCCTCCTCCGGCGCCAGCGGCTCGGGCAACCACGGGCCGGCATAGCGTTCGCGCTCGGTCTTGGCCCGGCGCAGGCGATCCAGCGCCAGCCGCGTGGTCACGGTGACCAGCCAGGCCTCGGGATCATCGAGGGTGGCGATACCCTGCGCCTGCAGGCGCAGCCAGGCATCGTGCAACACGTCTTCGGCATCGGCTGGCGTACCGAGCATGCGATAGGCGAGCCCGAACAGGCGCGAACGGTGTTGCTGGAACAGGGCGGTCTGGGCATCCATGGTTTTTCTCCGGTAGATCATCCAGGACGCACGACCGAACCGGAATGTGACAGGACACGGGATAGTAGCCGGCACCATCAACGGGCGCATACTGCGGGCAACCGCCCATTCCCCCGTCGGCGGCCAAGGGAGCAGCGCATGGCCCGGATCGAACGGCCGTACTACCCGATCATCTACGTCCGCGGCTACGCGATGACCAAGGATGAAATCGTCCAGACCACCTCGACACCCTACATGGGCTTCGAAACCGGATCGACCAAGATCCGCCAGGCCCAGGACGGCAGCATCGTCAAGTTCGTCTTCGAATCGCCGCTGATCCGGTTGATGAAGGACTACGACTATCGCGACATCTATGCGGCGGGCGCCGAAAGTTCCGATCGCCTGCCAGCACGCAGCATCGTCATCCATCGCTACTACGACGAAGCCGATCCCGTCTTCGGCAGCGGCAAGACGCCATCCATCCCGGATGCCGCCGCCGCGCTCGGCAAGCGCATCCTCGACTTGCGCGAGCGCGTCTGCGGCAATTCGGATGCGGATCGCAAGGCCTTCAAGGTGTACCTGGTCGCGCATTCGATGGGCGGACTGATCTGCCGCTGTCTGTTGCAGAACCCCGGTGTAGCCGAAGCCGAAACACGCGCGCTGGTCGACAAGGTGTTCACCTATGCCACGCCGCACAACGGCATCGAGGTCGGCGGCATCAACGTGCCGAGCTTCCTGACGTTCAACGACATGGACAACTTCAATCGCGACAAAATGTCGGACTACCTGAAAGTGCCGGCCGATCAGGCGAATACTTTGGGCAATTCTGGCTTTCCGCCGGAACGGATGTTCTGTCTGGTCGGGACCAACAGCCGCGACTACGCCGTCGCCCACGGCCTCTCCGCACTCGCCGTCGGCCAGATGAGCGACGGATTGGTCAAGATCGAGAACGCCTACGTCATCGGCAGCCCGCGCGCCTACGTCAATCGCAGCCACAGCGGCTACTTCGGCATCGTCAATTCCGAAGAGGGCTACCAGAATCTGGTGCGCTTCCTGTTCGGCGACATCTGCGCCACTGGCCGCCTCGACATCAGCGCATTGCCGTTCCCGCCGGAAATCGAGCGCGCACGCAAGGCCGGCAAGAAAATCACCTCGTCCTACTACATCGAAACCACCGTCGCGCCGCGCGGCGCCTACACCTACGACCTCACCAACCGCACCACCGCACAGGAAAGCGCGGTGCGACGCGAGTATTCGCAACTGTTCGACGCCAACGGCAACCTCGCCAGGAACGCGCAATCGCCGATCCTGTTCTCGGTCTTCCTCGACACCTCGAAGATCCTGGCCGGCAGCGAGGTGGCTTTCTCGATCGAGATCGCGGTCTCCAATGCCGGCTACGAGGTCGATGGCGCGCTGTTCCTGAAACAGCACATCCCCGGCGAATACCTGTTCCGCGACACCCTGGTGCTGTTCGCCAAACGCGACGACGCCGGCGAATGGAAACTGCGCTACGTCTGGACCGGCCAGAACTGGGCCACCGGACCGAAGGCGACTGCCGACCTGCAGCAACTGAGCCAGAAATCCATCGGCATCGCCCAGCAGGACCCGACGGTGTTCACGGTGCCGGTGCAATCGGACAAAGGGTTCAAGGCGGAGTTGAATATTTCGTTGTCGCCGTGGAGTTGAGGGCATCTAGTGGGTGATGTCCTGTTGGAGAGGAATCCTGGCCTCCGACGCGCTGCCATTTATCGCGCTCCCGAAATGGGGCGGTCGGACCCCATGACAATGCACGCTTGCATCCCGCAAAACTAGCAATTACGATTCTTTCGTCGAAAAGGGCAAGCCTGTTCTGGGTAGGCACAGGCACTTCTGCAAAGAAGATCCACTCCTCCACGAGGAGCCTCGGCGAACCAACGCTTGGCGTTTTGGTTCGTTCGAGGATCCGAGAGACATGTCTTCGAACGAACCTCCATCAACAGGAGATCGAAAACATGTCACGAGTTCTTGTCTATCAATCAAACGGCGTTCAAGGCAGCGCCGTCCTCGAACATGCACGGCAGGCCGGCTTCACGGTTCGGGCCTTGGTCCGGAATATTGAAAAAGCCTCTCCATTAATGCATCGAGGATTCGAGGTCGTCAGCGCCGACTTCCATGATCGCGAAGCGCTTGCAAACGCTCACGACTCTGTGGACTACGTGATCGCGCAAATACCCGCTTACAGCGATGGGTTTGCCGAAGAAGCGATTAAGAATTCCGTTTTTGCAATGAAAAGACACGGGATCAAAGGCGTCATCTTGAAAATGGCGAACCCAACGCCTGTCACGAGCCTTCCTGACACTGGATTTTCGGTTAACTCGATCATCATCTCGGAGATGAATTCTTCAGGACTTTTATTCACGTCGATAGAGCCAACAATGTATCTGGACACTTTACTCAAGCCAAATATCAGAAATGAAATATCGACTCTCGGTCTAATCGACCTTCCGATCAGAGGCGACCTGAAGATCGCATGGACATGCGTTGACGATGCAGCCTGGCTATCCGTCTCCCTGCTCAAAGAACGCGTCTTCGGACTCACTATCAGATGCATGGGGGAGCGCGAGTATTGCGGCACCGATCTCGCCGATATCTTCTCGGCCATCCTCGGGAAACCCATCGGATTCAAAAGCACTGCGGTGGACGAGTTCCAGCAGGAAATCGAAGCAGCCATTGGCGCCGAAAACGCGAAGCCAGTCGTAGCCAAATTTCGCTTTCTGGCCGAGCACCCAACGGAAGCCCAGGCAATGCTGGACATTTCAAGGGAAAAGAACTGGGTTTTCAAACCCACTTCTGTTCAAGAGTGGCTGGTGAGCAAAAAAGACCAATTCGCCCTGGCGAGCTAACTGAGCCCCAAGCCGACGCCGCTCTTGGCGTCGGCCATGGGCAGGAAGGCACATCTTCCTTTGTCACGCATCGTGATTCTGGCGCTCATCGTCACCGGCATCGGATGGCGGTTCCGAACCTTCCCGCACCACCAAATTATCGACCATGCCTGATGACGGTCGGGCGCCTTACATATTCCTTCGATACTCCCCACCCACGTCGTACAACGCATGGCTGATCTGTCCCAAGCTATGCGTCTTCACCGCCTCCACCAGCGCGGCAAATACATTCCGGCGATCACGCGCCGCTTTTTGCAGATAGGCCAAGCCATGACCATCATGCACTTCGCCGTCAACAGCATCCTCTTCGATCACATGGCCATGCTCGGTCTCTCCACGCGGCGCCAGCCGGTTGCGTGAAACCTGCCAGCCCCGCACGTTCTCGATCTGCTGGCCCTTCTCTTCTTCCGTCGAACGGATCAGTTCGATCTCGGTGACCACTTCGCCCGCATGTTTCTTCGGCAGGAACATGTTGACGCCGACCAGCGGCAGGCTGCCGTCGTGCTTCTTCTGCTCGTAGTACAGGCTTTCTTCCTGGATCTTGCCGCGCTGGTACATGGTGTCCATCGCGCCGAGCACGCCGCCGCGCTCGCTGATCGCCTCGAATTCCTTGTACACGGCCTCCTCGACGATGTCGGTCAGGTATTCGACCGCGAAGCTGCCC
>JAFEBZ010000024.1 GCA_018242405.1 Pseudomonadota bacterium
AATGCCGTCATGGCCGCCCCTGCCAAGATCCTGCTGTGCGTGTGCGGAGGGATCGCCGCCTACAAGTCCGCCGAACTGGTGCGCCGCCTGCGCGACACCGGCGCCGAGGTGCAGGTGGCGATGACCGACAACGCGCAGCGCTTCGTCACCGCGCAGACCTTCCAGGCGCTCAGCCATCGCCCGGTGCGGACGTCGTTGTGGGATGAACACGCGGAAGCCGCGATGGGCCATCTCGAGCTGGCGCGCTGGGCGGATCGCATCGTTGTTGCGCCGGCGACTGCAAACACGCTGGCGAAACTGGCGCACGGTTTCGCCGACGATCTGGTCAGCACGCTATGCCTCGCATCCGAAGCGCCGCTGACGGTGTGTCCGGCGATGAATCACGTGATGTTCCTCCATCCGGCGACGCAGGCCAATATCGCGACGCTGCGCGCGCGCGGCGTACAGGTGGTCGGGCCGAACGACGGGCCGCTGGCGGAAGGCGAAAGCGGACCGGGGCGGATGAGCGAACCGGCGGAAATCGTCGCGGCGCTGGCCGGAAAACAGTCGGCATGAGTGCACTGAACGGCAAGCGCGTGGTGGTGAGCGCGGGTCCGACCTTCGAGGACATCGATCCGGTGCGCTTCATCGGTAATCGCAGCAGTGGGCGAATGGGCTTCGCGATTGCGGAGGCGGCGATCGCGCGTGGTGCGCAGGTTGTACTGATCGCAGGACCGGTGCATCTGCAGACACCGAGTGGCGTGCAACGCATCGACGTGCGTTCGGCCGCGCAGATGCACGATGCCGTGCTCTCGGCATTGCCGGCCGACATCTATATCGGCACCGCGGCGGTCGCCGATTTCACTCCGCGCGCGGTTGCCGGCCACAAGCTCAAGAAAGTGCCGGGCCAGGACACGCTGGTGCTGGAACTGGTGAAGACCGCCGACATCCTCGCCGATGTCGCTGCTGCGGCGAATCGCCCGAAGCTGGTGGTCGGCTTCGCCGCCGAAACCAACGACGTCGAAACCTATGCGCGCGGCAAGCTCGCGGCCAAGCGCATCGACATGATCGCGGCCAATCGCGTCGGCATCGCCGGCTGCGGTTTCGAATCGGACGACAACACGCTCGATGTGATCTGGGCGGACGGACAACATCGACTCGGTCCAGAGAGCAAGCGCGTGGTCGCCGAAGGCCTGCTCGACCTCATCGAAGAGAGAATCGCGACGCAATGAATCATGTTCTGCAGGTCAAGCTGCTCGATCCGCGTTTCGGCGGCGAGTGGCCGTTGCCGGAATACGCCACCGCGTCCAGCGCCGCGCTCGACTTGCGCGCCGCCATCGATGCGCCGCTGACGATCGAGCCCGGACAGGCGGAACTGGTGCCGTCGGGCATCGCCATCCATCTCGCCGACCCGAAACTGTGCGCACTGGTGCTGCCGCGTTCCGGACTCGGCCACAAGCACGGGCTGGTGCTCGGCAACGGCACCGGACTGATTGACGCCGATTACCAGGGGCCGCTGATGATCAGCGTGTGGAATCGCGGGCGCGAGGCTTTTACGATGGCGCCGGGGGATCGCATCGCGCAGCTGGTGGTCATGCCGATCGTGCGCGTGGCGCTGGATGTGGTCGATGCGTTCGAAGACAGTGCTCGCGGTGCGGGCGGATTTGGCCATACGGGCCTGCGCTGAAGCAGGCCCGTGACAAGGAACACATGACGATGAAGACGCTGAGCCTGGGCGATACCGGATCGATGAAGCGCATGCTGCCGCTGCTGGCCGTGGTGCTGGTGCTGCTCGGCGCATGGGCTGCGTGGTCGGCCGTACGCCAGTGGCGCGAATCCGGACAGTCGGCGCAACTCGCCGCGACACGCGATGGTGTCGCCAATACGGTGTCTTCCGCTCTGGCCAAGCAATTGGCGGTGGCGCAGAAGGCGGCGCAGTCGCCGGCGGTGGTGGGTGGATTGCAGGCCGGCAATTTCGTCAATGCGTCGGAAGGATTGGTTGCCGCGTGGCCGGGCAGCGAGCACGCCGAAGTCGCAGCTGCCGATCTGCAAACCATGATGTCGACGTTGCCCGCCAGCGGGTATGGCCGCGTCGGAGTTGCGCAGGCGGCGCTCGCCACCGGCAAGCCGGCAGTCGTGATCGCGCGCGACAACGGGCAACCGAAATTGCTGATCGCGCTTCCCCTCGCCGATGGTGCGGCGGTCGCAGTGGCCGCGCAGCCTGCCAAGGCGTTGACCGATGCGGTGGCGAAGGCGAACGCCGGTAGCGGTTATCTCGCGCTCAAGCAGGCCGACGCGACGCTGGCACAGGCGGGCGACAAGGGTCTGGAGACAGCGGGCGACAAGTCCTCGACCCCGATCAAGGGCAGCGACTGGACATTGAATGCGTTCACCGCACCGATCGAGCCCGGTCCGCTCGGCTTCGGCCGGGTGATGTCGGCGATCCTGGCGCTGTTGCTGATTGGCGGCGGAATTGCACTGCTGTGGTTGCGCCAGCGTTTTGCGAAACAGGAATCGGTGGTCGAAGACGAAGTTGCCATCGCGCCCGAGCACGGCGACGAACCGACCGTCGGTGATCTCGCCGCGCAGAACCAGGCTGCTGCTTCCGAAGCTGCCGCAACGAAAGCCGAAGCCGCGAAGGCCGATGGCCCGGCGCTGCCCGATCCCGGCATCTTCCGCGCCTATGACATCCGCGGAATCGTCGGCAAGACGTTGAGTGTCGATGTCGCGCGCCAGATCGGTCAGTCGATTGGCACGCTGATGCACGAACACGGCCTCTACGACATCGTGATCGGTCGCGATGGCCGCCTCTCCGGGCCCGATCTCGTCGGTGGATTGACGGAAGGTTTGCGTCGTGCGGGTCGCAACGTGATTTCGATCGGCCTCGCTCCGACGCCGCTGGTTTACTTCGGTGCCTATCACCTGCGCACCGGATGCTGCGTCGCGGTCACCGGCAGCCACAACCCGCCCGATTACAACGGCTTCAAGATCGTGGTCGGCGGCGAGACCTTGTCCGGCGACACCATCACCGCGCTCTATACGCGAATCGCCGAAGGCACGCTGTACGAAGCCGATCAACTCGGCCGCGTCGAGGAGCGCGACATCTCCGACGATTACGTCAACCGCATCGCTTCCGACATCCGCCTCGAACGCCCGCTCGACGTGGTGATCGATGCCGGCAACGGCGTCGCCGGCGATCTCGGCCCGCGCGTGCTGGAAGCGATCGGCGCCAACGTGTTCCCGCTGTTCTGCGAGATCGACGGCACCTTCCCCAACCACCATCCCGATCCCAGTGAACCGCACAACCTCGAGGATCTGCGCCACATCGTGCAGACCCGCAAGGCCGACCTTGGTGTTGCCTTCGACGGCGATGGCGATCGCCTCGGCGTGATCACGCCCGAAGGCCACAACATCTTCCCCGACCGCATGCTGATGCTGTTCGCGTCAGACGTGCTGGAACGCAATCCCGGCGCGATCATCGTCTACGACGTGAAGTGCACCGGCGCGCTCGCGCCCTACATCATGGGTCGTGGCGGCAGTCCGCTGATGTGGAAGACCGGCCATTCGCTGATCAAGTCGAAGATGCGCGAAGAGGAAGCCGAACTTGCCGGCGAAATGAGCGGCCACTTCTTCTTCATGGAGCGCTGGTACGGCTTCGATGACGGCATCTATTCGGCGGCGCGCCTGCTCGAAATCCTCGCGCGTCGCAGCGAAGACGCCGATGCGGTGTTCGCCGAGATCCCGGAATCGATCTCGACCCCCGAAATCAAGGTGCCGGTCGCCGATCCGCACGCCTTCGTCGAGAAACTGGTGGCGAACGGCGGTTTCGACGGTGCGCGCGTGACCACGCTCGATGGCGTGCGCGCCGACTGGAGCGATGGCTGGGGACTGGTGCGCGCATCCAACACCACGCCGGTGCTGGTGCTGCGCTTCGAAGCGAACACCCAGGAACGCCTGGAGGAAGTGCAGGCGCTGTTCCGCAGCCGCCTGCGCGCGGTCGATCCGGCGCTGGAGCTGACGTTCTAACCTGGAATCAGGGCTGCGGTGTCGCCGCCGCCGGCGCGATGCCGCCGTTCTGCTTGTAGTCGCGATATTGCTGCAGCGCCTGCTGCAGTTCGCCGTCCATCGCCGCGTAGTCGGCGCGCTTGTGTTGCAGATCGGCATAGGCGCCGCTGACCGTGGCGGCCTGCTGGGCGATGGTGTCGTTCAACGATTTTGCGACCGGCTTGCCCTGCAGTTCGCTATTGGCCGCACGCAGCAGCGAGCGCGACAGTTCCAGGCGATGGCTGGCCAGGCTGGACTGCGCGGCGACCAGCGATGCATGCACGCCTTGCGAACGTTCGGCATAAGCCTTGCGCAACGCGTCTTCGCTGGGATAGGTGCTGGCCAGCGCCATCTGCTGGCGGGCCTGGCTGGCTTGCGCAGCGGCGCGATCAGCCGCGGCCTTGTCGGCGGCGTCCTTGGTGGCCTGTTCCGTCGGCGTCAGCGGGCGCGGTATGGTCTTGATCGTCACGCCGCTGGCGTTGATCTCGCGCTGCGCGCTGTCGGTAGCGCTGGCCGGCATCGCATCGCCGCAGACCGTCTGCCCGTGTTCGGTCCAGCAGCGTACCGTCTTGCCTGCGGGTTTGGTCTGCGCTTGCGCGGACAGTGCGACACCCAACGCCGCGGCCAGGCCGGCAGCGGTGGCGAGGCGTCGCAGCTCAGGATTGGGTCGACGTGCTTCCATAGCGCGAACGATACGCCAGCAGGGCGGGCTGGTCAGCACCCGAAGCGCCATTGCGGGCACTCCATTCGAGGAGATCGTCGAGGGTTGCGACAGCGATCACGGGCACGCCGGCGCTGTCGCGGACGCGTTGCACCGCCGAGCGGCGATCGCCATCGTCCAGCACCTCCTGGCGATCGAGTGCAACGACAATCCCGCAGACGATGCCGCCGCCGCCCGCAACCAGATCAAGCGCTTCGCGGATCGCGGTGCCGGCAGTGATGACGTCGTCGATGATCAGCACGCGCTTGCCCTGCATCGACGCCCCGACCAGGGTGCCGCCCTCGCCGTGGTCCTTGGCTTCCTTGCGGTTGTAGGCGAGACCGACATCGTGCCCGCGCCGCGACAGTTCGCAGGCGACCGCGGCAGCCAGCGGAATGCCCTTGTAGGCCGGCCCGAACAGCACGTCGGGGGCAAGGCCGGCGCGTTCGATGGCGTCGGCGTAGCACGCAGCGAGACCGGCCAGTCGTGCGCCGCTGTCGAAGCGTCCGGCGTTGAAGAAGTAGGGACTGATGCGTCCCGACTTCAGGGTGAATTCGCCGAAACGCAGAGCGTCGGCTTTGATGGCAAGTTCGAGGAAGCGTTCGCGCATGGCAGCGATCGGAAGCAAGGCAGACGGGTGGAATGATAAGCCCGCAGGGTGAATGGGGAAGGTCGCAGCCGATCGGCTACTCTTCCCTGTCCTTCCCATTCCGGCACTCCATGCGCATCCTCAGCTTTAACGCCAACGGCCTGCGATCCGCGACCACGAAAGGGTTCTTCGACTGGTTCGGCAAGCAGGACATCGACGTCCTCTGCGTGCAGGAGACCAAGGCGCAGGAGCATCAATTGCGGGTGCCGGCACTGCAGCCAGCCGGCTACAAATCGTGGTTCCGCGATGCCACCACCAAGAAGGGCTACAGCGGCGTGGCGATCTACAGCCGCCACGAACCCGACGAAGTGCGTACAAATCTTGGCCGCGGCGATTTCGACGAAGAAGGCCGCTACATCGAAGCGCGCTTCGGCAACATCTCGGTGGTGAGTTTCTACATTCCGTCAGGGACCTCGGGCGAAGTGCGCCAGGCCTGGAAGGAAGACGTGATGGCGTGGTTGCGGCCGATCTTCGACGAATGGCTGGCCAGTGGCCGCGAATACGTGCTGTGCGGCGACTGGAACATCGTGCGCGCGAAGAACGACATCAAGAACTGGACCGGCAACCAGAAGAATTCCGGTTGCTTGCCGCACGAGCGCGCGTGGATGAATTCGATGATCGCCGATGCCTGTGGCGACGGACTGGTGGAAGCACCGAAGCGTGGCTGGAAGGACAGCTTCCGTGTCGCCAAACCCGATGTCGTCGAGTACAGCTGGTGGAGCCAGCGCGGTGCGGCACGCGCCAACAACGTCGGCTGGCGCATCGACTACCAGCTGGTGACGCCGAAACTCGCCGAATCGATCCGCCACGCGGAAATCTTCGCCGAACCGAAATTCTCCGACCACGCACCCTATCTGGTCGATTACGCCACGCCGGAGTTCAAGCGTTGAACATGACGACACCAGACAATCGCTGGACCCGTGCGCTCGGCGTCTATGCCAATCCGCGCGTGCGCGCGATGCTGTTCCTCGGCTTTTCCTCGGGCTTGCCGTTCGCGCTGGTGCTGACGACGCTGTCGGCGTGGTTGCGCCAATCGGGGATCAATCGCGCCACCATCGGCTATTTCAGCCTGGTCGGCCTGGCGTATTCGCTGAAATATTTCTGGGCGCCGATCGTCGATCGCCTGCCCATTCCGATCCTCGGGCGCCTTGGCCGGCGTCGCAGCTGGATGCTGCTGGCGCAGTCGTGCATCGTGATTGGCTTGGTGATGATGGCGACCACCGATCCCGCCGCCGATGCCACGCGGATGGCGTTGCTCGCGGTGTTCACCGCATTCGCGTCATCGACGCAGGACATCGCCGTCGATGCGTATCGCATCGAAGCCGCCGAAGAAAAGGACCAGGGCGGCATGGCCGCGGCCTACCAGATCGGTTACCAGGTCGCACTGATCTGTGCCGGCGCGGGCGCGCTGACGGCAGCCGCGGGTTACGGCTGGACGACGTCGTACCTGATCATGGCCGCGTGTGCGTTCATCGGCATCTTCACCACCTTCGTGATCGCCGAACCGAGCGCGCGCGTCGATCGCGCGGCCCTGCCACCGGAACCGCTGGTGGAGCGCTTCGAGCAATACGCGGCGCAGTGGCCGGAAGTGCCGCGCAAATTCGTGGCGTGGCTGGTCGGCGCGGTGGTCTGCCCATTTGCCGATTTCTTCCAGCGCAAGGGCTGGAAGATCGGCCTGCCGATCCTGCTACTGATCATCACCTTCCGTTTCAACTACACCACGATGGGCGTGGCGGCGAATCCGTTCTACATCGACATGGGATTCACACTGAAGGAAATCGCGCTGGTGTCGAAGGTCTACGGCGTGATCATGACGATGGTCGGCGCGGTGCTGGCCGGCGTGCTGGTGCGACGCATCGGCCTGTTGCGGACGATGCTGCTCGGGTTGGTGATGCTGAGCATCGCCAACTTGCTGTACGCGCACATGGCGGCGACCAAGCCGACGCTGGCGTGGCTGGCGACGATCGTCAGCGCCGACAATCTCGCCAACGGCATCGCCGGGACGTCGTTCATCGCCTACATGTCGTCGCTGACCAGTGCGCGTTACACCGCCACGCAGTACGCGTTGTTCGGCACGCTGTGGAGCCTGCCGGCGAAGTCGCTGGCCAGTCAGTGGGGCACGATCGTCAACGCCTGGGGGTATCCGGTGTTCTTCACCTACACCGCCGCGATCGCGATCCCGGCGATGTGCCTGCTGTTGTGGATGCTGTGGCGCGAGCGTCGCGGCGAAACCACGGGCGTCGATGTGGCGGAGCCAGGCGCGCGCGCATAAACGCGCGTTGGCTTGGCGTCT
>JAFEBZ010000025.1 GCA_018242405.1 Pseudomonadota bacterium
CCGCAGTGGCCGACCATACGAGGCATGGATGCCGAGTCGAGCCCCCATGGATGGGTTCACGGCGTGTCGGTCACTGCGGATAACCGCTAAAGGCGCACAGCCGGGCGATGCTTCCCCTCAGCTTGATCGCCGCCGGAACAGCAGCCACGAGATTCCCAGCATGACCACCACCGGGATCAGGTAGGCGATGCGGAAATCGAGCTTGAACGCACCGGCCATTCGCGCCATCTGCGTCTGCAGCATCATGAAACCGATCGCGAACACGATGCCGAGGAACAAGCGCTTGCCGAGACCACCACTGCGCAACGTGCCGAACGCGAACGGAATCGCCGCGAGGCACAGCGCAAGGACGTTCAACGGATAGAACCAGTGCGACCAGTAGTGCTCCTCGACCTCGCCGGGGTCGAGCTGGTTGCGTTCGCGATAATCCAGCGCCTGCTTGAGGTCGTGCGTGCTCATGTAGCGCGGGCGACTCACCGTGCTAGCGAGTGCGGTGTCGTCGAGCGTCGACTGCCACTGTTCCTGGCCGGAACGGGTCTTCTGCACCGAGGCATCGGAGAAGGTGATGCGATCGACGCCCTTCAACACCCAGCCGCCGGGCCGGTGTTCGCCGCTCTGGACGTAGGCGATCGATTTCAGGCGCCCGTTCGATTCGAACTCGTACAGGCGCAGTCCGCGCAATTCCAGCCAGTGATCCTTGCCATCGTCGTGGTTCTGGCCTTCGCTTGCGCTGATGAAGGTATCGCCTTCGCGCGCCCACACGCCCTTGAATTGCAGCATGATCGTGTCGTTGGTCTTGCGCGCGGTGCGATAGGCGGCGGCGCGATCCTGCGCCCATGGCGACACGGTTTCGACGTTGACCATCATCACCAGCGTCATCAATCCGACCACCATCGCCACCGCCAGGCTGATGCGACGGCGCGATAGCCCAAGCGCACGCATCACCGTCAGTTCGGAAGTCGCCGCGAGTTGTCCCAACGCCAGCAGCGAACCGATCACCGCCGCGGTCGGGAAGTGGAAATACATCCGGTACGGCAGGGTGTAGAGGCTGACGACGATGGCGTCGAGCGCGGTGAACGCGCCCTTGCCGACATTGCCCATTTCGGTGAGCACGCCGCCGATCATGAAGTCCATGCCGACGACGACGAACCACGCCGCCAGCACATAGACCAGCACCACGCGGCCGATGTAGAGATCGTGGATTTTCGGGAACGGCATCATCGACGCAGCCTCCCCGGATTGCCGTCGCGGAAGTAGGCCCAGAAGGCCAGTGCCAGCAGTGGCACCACCAGCCACCACAGGCCGAGTGCGATCGGAATCTTGCCGCTGCCCAGCCATTGCTTGCCCAGCAGCATCAACTGCGCGGCCAGCAGATAGCCGACCACGCCGGTGACGATGCGGCCATAGCGCGCCTGGCGCGGCGGGCTGCGCGACAGCGGAATCGCCAGCAACGCCAGCGCCAGCGCCACCAGCGGCGGTGCGATGCGCCAATGCAGTTCGGCCTTGGCTTCGCGCGCAGGTGCCGCCAGCAACGCCGACGTCGGCTGGCTCTGGATGCGATCGTCGACGTCGCCGTTGTCGCGATCCGGCATCTTCACGTCATTGGTCTTGTATTGCAGCAGGCGGTAATCGAGCGTGCCCGCGCCCAGCGGTCCTTCCACTTCGAAGCCATCGGACAGGCGCAGGTAGCGCGCGCGGCTGCCATCCAGCCACACCGTGCCGTCGGACGAGGTGGTCACGTCCATCCGGCCCTTCTTTTCGCGATAGATGAAGACGCGGCGGAAGCGGCTGCCATCGGCGGTCATGTCGCCGACGTAAACCACGCCATTGCCATTGCCCGGCAGCTGGGTGAACTTGCCCGGCTCCAGCCCGGCGATCAGCATGTTGCGGTTGGCCTCTTTCACCATCGCGCGACTGTAGCGATCCGACCATGGCGCCAGCCACAGCGAGCACAGCGCGATCACCGCGACCATCGGCAGGATCACCGGCAACAGCGGCCCCAGCAGGCGGCGCGGGCCGACGCCGACCGAGGCCAGCACCGGCATCTCGGCATCGCGATAGAGGCGGCTCATCGCCAGCAACAGGCCCAGCATCAGCGCCAGCGGCAGGATCAGTGGCATCCAGCCGATCATCACCAGGCCAAGCTGGGCGAACATCATCCCGGCCGGCATGCGCCCGGTGGCGATGTCGCGCAGCACGTCCATGAAGGCCGCCCCGACCATCACCATCAGCAACACCACGAGTGCGGCAAACACCGATTGCAGGAATTCACGCACCAGGTACTTGTCGAGCGTCTTCATTCGGGGCAATTGGGCCTGTTACCGCTAAACTAACGGGTTCACGCGACGCAGTCCTGGGACCGTCCCCGCGCGGGGGGATGGGGGATTGTACGTAAGTCTGCAGGAATCTCGTTGATGGCTCTCGAATTTGCACTGAACCACGTTGATCCCCTCCACTTCGACGGCGATTGCCTGGTGGTCGGCCTGTACGCCGACAAGACCTTCACCGCCAGCGGCCAGGCCGTGGATCGCGCCAGTGGCGGCCACCTGTCCAGGCTGGCCGAGCGCGACGATCTCTCCGGCAAGACCGGCGCCAGCGCCCTGCTCCACGACGTCGCCGGGGTCACCGCGCCGCGCGTGCTGGTGATCGGGTTGGGCGATGCCGACAAGTTCGCCACGCCGCAATATCTCAAGGCCGTGGGCGATGCCGCCCGCGCCCTGCGCACCGGCCCGGTCAAGCGCGCCCTGTTCACCTTGAGCGAAGTCGCGGTCAAGGATCGCGATGCCGCCTGGGCGATCCGCCAGGCCGCAATCGCCGCCGACCACGCCTGCTATCGCTACGTGGCCACGCTGGGCAAGGACAACAAGAAGCGCGAGGAAACCGGCCTCGAGCATTTGGCCATCCAGGGCAGCGACGACCTCGCCCTTGCCCATGGCATCGCAATTGCCGGTGGCGTCGCCTTCGCCCGCGAGCTCGGCAACCTGCCGCCGAACGTCTGCAATCCGGCCTATGTCGCCGAACAGGCGCAGTCCTTCGCCAAGGGCTTCGACAAGGTCAGCTGCGACGTGCTGGACGATGCCGCGATGGAATCGCTCGGCATGGGCTCGCTGCTCGCCGTGGCGCGTGGTTCGGCCAATCGTCCGCGACTAGTGGTGCTGAAATATTCCAACGGCGGCGATGCCAAGCCGTTCGTCATGGTCGGCAAGGGCATCACCTTCGATACCGGCGGCGTCAACCTGAAGACCCAGGGCGGCATCGAGGAAATGAAATACGACATGTGCGGCGCGGCCAGCGTGCTCGGCGCCTTCGTGTCGGCGGTCGGGATGGATCTTCCGATCAACCTCGTCGCGATTGCCGCGGCAGTCGAGAACGCCATCGACGGCGACGCCTATCGTCCGTCCGACGTCATCACCAGCATGTCGGGCAAGACGATCGAAGTCGGCAACACCGACGCCGAGGGCCGCCTGATCCTGTGCGATGCCCTGACCTATGCGCAGCGCTTCGAGCCGCAGGCGTTGATCGACGTCGCCACGCTGACCGGCGCGATGATGGTCGCGCTCGGCAAGTTCGCCACCGGCGTGATGACCAAGTCGAACGACGATCTGGCCCGCGAACTGATCGATGCCGGCGAAACCGTGTTCGACCGCGCCTGGCAGATGCCGCTGTGGGACGAATACCAGGGCATGCTCGATTCCGCCTTCGCCGACGTCTACAACATCGGCGGACGCTGGGGCGGCGCAATCACCGCCGGCTGCTTCCTGTCGCGCTTCACCGAAGGCCAGCGCTGGGCGCACATGGACATCGCCGGCGTCGCCAACGGCGACGGCAAGATGGGCATGGCCACCGGTCGTCCGGTCGGTTTGCTCAGCCAATGGCTGCTGGATCGCGCGAAAGCGTAATGCCGCGCGCCGACTTCTACCTGATCGACAAGCCGCGCTTCCGTGAGGAACCGCTGCTGCTGGTGTGCGAACTCGCGCGCAAGGCCTTCGAAGCCGGCCTCTACACGCTGGTGCTGACGCGCGACGCGGCGCAGGCGGAGGCGCTCGACGATCTGTTGTGGTCGTTCGATCCCGACGCCTACATCCCGCACCAGATCGCCGGCAGCGACGACGACGAGGACGAAGCCGCGGTGCTGATCGCCACGCCCGCCAGCGATGTCGCGCTGCGTCCGCTGGTGATCAACCTGCGCGATGGGGTGGTCGAAGGGACGTTCGATCGCGTGCTGGAAGTCGTGCCCGCCGATCCCGCCGCGCGCGCGCCGCTGCGCGAACGCTGGAAGCACTATCAGTCGAATGGATTCGACGTCAAGAAACACGACATGTAATGCGGATGGACATGCCGCTCATTCGATACACGACAAGAGAACAACGATGCGCCTGCTGATCGCCATCATCCTGCCCTGGTTCGCCTTCTTCACCATCGGCCGCCCGTTCGCGGGCATCTTGTGCCTGATCCTGCAGGTCACGCTGATCGGCTGGATTCCGGCCGCGATCTGGGCTGCTTACGCCGTGAGCCAGTACCACACCGACCAGAAGATCCGTCGCGCGCTGCGCAGCTGATCCCCATTCCACGCATACGCTTCAATCCGACATGACCAACCTCGCCCAGAGCTACCAGCCCGCCGACATCGAAAGCCGCCTCTACGCGCAGTGGGAAGCGTCGGGTGTCTTCGCGCCGCAGGGCGATGGCCCCGCCTACACCATCCTGCTGCCGCCGCCGAACGTCACCGGCACGCTGCACATGGGCCACGCCTTCCAGCTGTCGCTGATGGACGCGCTGGTGCGCTACCACCGCATGCGCGGTTTCCGCACGCTGTGGCAGGTCGGCAGCGACCATGCCGGCATCGCCACCGAAATGGTGGTGTCGCGCAATCTCGCGATTGCAGGCACCGGAGAAACCCGCGATTCCCTCGGCCGCGACAAGTTCATCGAGAAAGTGTGGGAATGGAAGGGCCAGTCCGGCGACAACATCGAGCGCCAGATGCGTCGCATCGGTGCATCCGGCGACTGGTCGCGCAAGACCTTCACGATGGACGAAGCGCCGTCCGCCGCGGTGATCGAAACCTTCGTGCGCCTGTTCGAGCGCGGCCTGATCTATCGCGGCCAGCGCCTGGTGAACTGGGATCCGGTGCTGCAGACCGCGGTGTCCGATCTCGAAGTGGTGAGCGAGGAAGAGAACGGCCATCTGTGGTCGATCCGCTACGACGTGATCGATGCCGAACCGGGCCAGCCCGATCATGTCGTCGTCGCGACGACGCGTCCGGAAACCATGATCGGCGATACCGCGGTAATGGTGCATCCGGAAGACGAGCGCTACGCCATGCTGATCGGCAAGCGCGTGCGCCTGCCACTGGTGGGCCGCGAGATTCCGGTGATCGCCGACGATTACGTCGATCGCGAATTCGGCACCGGCGTGGTCAAGGTCACGCCCGCGCACGACTTCAACGACTACGCCGTCGGCCAGCGCCACAACCTGCCGCTGATCAACATCTTCACCGACGTCGCCTGCATCAACGACAACGCACCGGAGCAGTATCGCGGTCTTGATCGCGTGGCTGCGCGCAAGGCCATCCTCGCCGACCTCGAGGCGCAGGGCAATCTGGTCGAAACCAAGCCGCATCGCCTGCAGGTGCCGCGCGGCGATCGCAGCGGCCAGGTGATCGAGCCCTATCTCACCGACCAGTGGTTCGTGAAGATGGACGATCTCGCCAAGCGCGGACTCGAGTTGGTCGAGAACGGTTCGGTGAAATTCGTGCCGCCGAACTGGATCAACACCTATCGCCACTGGATGGAGAACATCCAGGACTGGACGATCAGCCGCCAGCTATGGTGGGGCCATCGCATCCCGGCGTGGTTCGACGATGCCGGCAATGTCTACGTCGCCCATGATGAAGCCGAAGCGCTCGCGCAGGCCGCGGCGAAGCACGGTGGCACCGTGCCGGCGTTGCGTCAGGACAGCGACGTGCTGGAAACCTGGTTCTCCTCGGCGATCTGGCCGATCAGCACCATGGGTTGGCCGAACACGCAGGCGATGGCGGAGCGCGGTTTCGATCGCTACCTGCCGACCAGCGTGCTTGTCACCGGTTTCGACATCATCTTCTTCTGGGTCGCGCGCATGATCATGATGACCGACGCGCTGACCGGCGAAGTACCGTTCCGCGACGTCTACATCACCGGTCTTGTCCGCGACAAGGACGGCCAGAAGATGTCGAAGTCGAAGGGTAACATCCTCGACCCGATCGACATCATCGACGGCATCAGCGCCGATGCACTGGTCGGCAAGCGCACGACCGGGCTGATGAAGCCGCAGGACGCGCCGAAGATCGAAAAGGCGACGCGCAAGGAATTCCCGGACGGCATCGCCGCCCACGGCGCCGACGCGCTGCGCTTCACCATGTGCGCGCTGGCCGGCCCCGGGCGCGACATCAAGTTCGATCTCGCCCGCGCCGAGGGCTACAAGAACTTCTGCAACAAGCTGTGGAACGCGACGCGCTTCGTGCTGATGAACGTCGGCGACGACGCCCGCTTCGACGGCGTGCCGCAGCCGAAGACCGATGCCGAGAAGTGGATCCTCGCGCAGCTGGCCAAGACCAGCGCCGAAGCCGGTGAGCATTTCGCCAACTATCGCTTCGATCTGCTGGCGCAGACGCTGTACGAATTCGCCTGGAACCAGTTCTGCGACTGGTTCGTCGAACTGGCCAAGCCGGCGTTGAATGGCAATGACGCAGCTGCCGCCGATTCAACGCGCCACACCCTGCTGTTCGTGCTGGAACGCCTGCTCTGCCTGCTGCATCCGCTGGTGCCGTTCGTCAGCGAAGAGCTTTGGCAGTCGGTCGCGCCCAAGCTCGGCAAGTCCGGCAGCATCATGACCCAGGCCTATCCGCAGGGATCGGAGTTCGATGCCAGTGCATACGGCCAGGCCAGCGACGACATCGAATGGCTGAAGGCGATGGTGACGGCATTGCGCCGCGTCCGCAGCGAACTCGGCATCTCGCCGGCCAAGCAGGTCACGCTGCTGGTACGCGGCGACAACGCCAGCGATACCGCGCGCGTGTCGAACTTCGACGCGGCACTGCGCTTCCTCGCCCGCATCGAGCGCATCGAAACCCTCGCTGGCGAACCGCCGGCCGCGGCTGCAGCGCGTGTGGGCGATCTCGATCTGTTCGTGCCGCTGGAAGGACTGGTCGATCTCGACGCCGAACGCGTCCGTCTCGACAAGGAACTCAAGCGCGTCGAAGCCGAACTGACGAAGTCGCAGAACAAGCTGGCGGCATTCGAAGGCAAGGCGCCCGCGCACGTGATCGAGCAGGAACACCAGCGTCTCGGTGAGTGGACCGCGCAGCGCGATGCGTTGGCGGGGCAGCGAGCGAGGCTGGGGTAAAAGCATCGCCCGGCTGTGCGCCTATCGCGGTTGTCTGCAACCGCCGACACGCCGTGAATACATCCATGTAGGCTCGTACGCAGCATCCATGCTGCGTACGGTCGGCTCTGCAGACGAACCGCATAGGCGCCGCCGG
>JAFEBZ010000026.1 GCA_018242405.1 Pseudomonadota bacterium
GGCGCTGAACGCACCGCAGGTACACGTGACCGTGGCCTGCGACAGCGGCTACTTCGCCGCATTGGGCTACCCGGCCAACTTCGCCAGCACCGCAGCCGTGGGCACGGTGCTCGGCAGCATCGGGTGCCGCATGCTCAGCGAGAGCATCGGCAGCGTGATGCTGGAGCGCTACCCCAGCACCAAGCGGGGTAGTGCCAACTACAGCATCACCGACACCCGGCAGAACCGCTGGGTTCGCTTCGGCACCAGCAGCGGCAACGCCTTCGAGGCCATTCCGCAGAGCCAGCGCGACGACCTGACGGCCAAGGGCTACGGCTACGCGGGCTACTACGAGGGATACCCAGGCGTGTACCTGAACGGCGATGCCACCTGCACCCTGGTGACGGACGACTACGACACCATCCACATCAACAGGCTGTGGAACGAGGCGGCGCGCATGGTGCGCCGTGCCCTGGTGCCGAGGATGAACAGCCGCGTGAAGATCGACCCCACCAGCGGGAAGATAGACCCGGCCACCATCGCCGACTGGGACGCAGCCGCAAAGCGCCAACTGGACGGCCTGCTGGCGGAGGGCGAGATCGCCGACTTCCGCTTCAGCCTGAACCCCGACCAGGACGTGATCGCCACCGGCAAGGTGGTGACCAAGCTGAGCATCACGCCGCAAGGCATCGCCAAGGCCATTGAGGCCGAGATCGGATTCACCAACCCCGCACAAGCCTAAGCCATGCCCGCAAGCGTACCTACCACCATCATCAACAACTTCGGCACCGTCACCGGCTGGGCGCAGATAAAGGCCGTGCTGTACGGGCGCACCCTGGTGGGCATCAGCAAGCTGAGCTACAAGGACAGCATTGAGCGAGAGGCCGTGATGGGCGGCGGCCAGTACCCCATCGGCACCGGCGACGGCAACTACAAGGCCGAGTGCAGCATGACGCTGCTGAAGGAGGAGGTGGACGGCATCATGGCCAGTCTCCCCGCCAATAGCCGCATCCACGACATCCCTCCCGCTGACGTAAGCGTGCTCACCGTGCGCAACGGGAAGACGGTGAAGGACGTGATTCGCAACTTCCAGTTCAGCGGCCAAGGCCGCGAGGTGAGCCAGGGCGACAAGGCCGTGTGGCTGGAGATGCCCTGCTTCTGCACCCACATCGACTACAACGTGCAGTAAGCACGCACAAGGCCAAGAATGGACAAGAAACCCACCACCCTGCCCGAAGGCGTTACGGAGGCCGACGTGGCCGCGCTCAAGCGTACGCACGGCACCGTACACCGCATTGCGGTGAAGGTGGACGGCAAGGAATACGTCGGCCTCTTCAAGAAGCCTGACCTGAGCATCCTTAGCGCCGCCGCATCGGTGGGCGCGGGCGACCCCATCGCCAGCGCCGAGCTGGTGTACAACAGCTGCAAGCTGCGCGCCGACAAGGGCATGGACGAGGATGCTGAGGTGCATGTGGCCGCCATGGGGGCGGTGGGCAAGCTCTTCCGCCAGCTTGAGGCCGAGGTGGGGGAACTGTAAGCCGACGGAGCATCGACCCGGCCCCGGAGGCGGACCAGCTAAGAAAGGGTCGGGCGCTGGTGCGCCATGTGTTCGGGCTGGACCCCGACACGCTCACCGACGCGGAGTTCATTGATCGATGGGTGGAGGCCGCCTGGCTGCTCCACCACAGGAATGTGACGCTTGGCCGAACCCTCGGCCTGATCGAGCAGTAAGGTGGCAGAGACGATCAGCATAGACATCCAGGTGCTTCAGGGCATCTTTGGCGACCTCACCCGGGTGCAGCAGCTCCTGGGCGGGCTGGCCGGGCCTGCTGGCAATTTTGACCAGGCCATGGCCGAGGCCACGGCGGGCGTGCGCCAAAGCTTAGGCGGTGTTACCGGCGCGGTGAACAACACCGAGGCCGCGATGGACACCGCCATGCGCGGCATGGTGGGCGACATCATGGAGCCGGTGCGGCGAACGCAGGAGCTGAACGACAAGCTGGCGCGCCTTGGCCGTGAAATGAACACCGCCAAAAGCGTGAACGAGGTGAGCCGACTGAAGAAGGAGATAAAGGCCACCCAAAAGGAGCTGGACGGGGTGAACACCGGCGGCATGGAGCGCCGGGTGAGCGGCGGCGTGAGCCGGATGCGCGGAGTGCTCGGTTCATTGGTCGCGCCCATCGCCAGTGTGTTCGCGGTAGGCGCGATAAAGAACTTCGTGGGCGGCGTTGTGGAAGCGGTAGGCGCACAGCAACAGTTCGGCGTCGCGATGCGCACCATCATTGGCGATAAGGCCAAGGCCGATACCATGATGGCCGACGTGAAGGAGTTCGCGGCGAACACGCCCTTCGACCTGGCGCAGACGCAGAAGGCGGCCACCCAGATGCTCGGCATGGGATTCAGCGCGGAGAGCGTGATCCCGGCCATGCAGCAGCTCGGCGACGTGGCTGCTGGCCTCGGGCAGCCCATGGGCGACCTGGCCTACCTCTACGCGACCACGCGCGCGCAGGGCAAGATGAACAGTACCGACCTGATGCAGTTCGCGAACCGTGGCATCCCCATTATCGAAGAGCTGAGCAAGGTGCTGAAGACGAGCCAAAGCAATGTGAAGCAGATGGTGGAGGATGGCAGCGTGAACTTCTCGCACCTGCAACAAGTGTTCGCGAACATGACCGGCGAGGGGGGGAAGTTCCACAACCTCATGGAAGGGATGAACAAGACCATCGCTGGCAAGCTGGGGCAGGTCGCCGAGGCTTGGCAGGAATTCAAGACCGACCTGGGCGAGGCCTTCGAGCCGGAGATCACGCGAGCCGTTGACTTCCTGCGGGAGGCCATGGAGCGGCTGGGGCGCAGCGTCGGGAAGATCCGCGCCGCCTACGACTGGGTGATCGTCCATGGCCAGGCCATCAAGGATGTCATCGCCGGACTCACCCTCGCAGCCACCGCCTATGGCGGCATCCTGTTCTGGAACAACCGCCAATTGGTCTACAACAATGCACTCAAAGCCATTGCTGTGGTGCGAGATGGAGCAATGGCATTATGGACCGGTCTGACCACCACGGCAGTGGCAGGCGCAACAACGGCTCAATGGAGTTGGAATGCGGCATTGCTGGCCAATCCCATCGGCATTGTCATCGGGGTGTTGGCCGCCCTGGTGGGCGGAGTGATCTGGGCCTGGAACAGATTTGAGGGCTTCCGCGCCTTCCTGTATGGACTGTGGGCGGCGGTGAAGTCCGTCTTCTTCGGCATCAAGGACATCGTGACCAAGGTATTCGGCGCGCTGGTGGACATCGTGGCCGGGTTCGGTAAGACGCTCATCGGCGCCATCACCCTGGACCCCGCCTTGGTGAAGGAGGGCATCATGCAAGGGGCCAAGGGCATCCGGGATGCCATGTCTGCCACGGATGACATCAAGAGCATCGGCTGGAAAGCCGGCCTGGCATACGCGCAAGGCGATGCCGAAGGGCGCGCTTCGTTCCGGGCCGATCACAAGTCGGGCACCACCAATGCCCTGGATGCCAAACCCGGCGATAATGTAGGCGCGGCCGGCCTGGTGGGCGGCCCTGCCGCGCCAGGAGCTGACGCTGACGGCGGAAAGGGCAGCACCGTGGGCGGCAAGGGCGGCGGCGACCGGAACATCGCCATGAACATCACCATGAACATGCAGTTCGGCATTGGCCGCGACGTGCAGGCCAGCGCCAGGGACACCGCCGAGCAGGTGGTGGCCATGATCACCAATAAGCTGCGCGACGCGCAGTTCGCCCTCGGATGACGGAAGCGCCACGGTTCAACCTCCCCGGGATCCTCGGCCTGCTCTACGGCATCGCCAATCCGGTGGCCTTCCCCGGCGTGATGGGGCAGGCCAAGCGGGAGCAGCCGGAGGTGAGCTTCGCAGGCATCACCGTGGTAGAGGACAGCGAGGCGCGCGCCGTGAGCCACCTCGGCACGCCAATCCTTTACCCGGTGACCCTGCGGGGCGGCAGCTA
>JAFEBZ010000027.1 GCA_018242405.1 Pseudomonadota bacterium
CGTCTGTGCAAGGCCAAACGCTATCGCTACGCCAACAGCGACATGGCCGATCTCGAAGCGCAGTTGAAGCAGGCCAAGGCCGACGGCGCCCGCACCATCATGATCACCACTGACGGCGTGTTCTCGATGGACGGTTTCATCGCCCCGCTCGATGAAATCACCACACTCGCGCAGAAATACGGCGCGCTGGTCCACATCGACGAATGCCACGCCACCGGTTTCCTTGGCAAGACCGGCCGCGGTTCCGCCGAAGTGAAAGGCGTGATGGACAAGATCGACATCTTCACCGGCACCCTCGGCAAGGCGATGGGCGGTGCGCTCGGCGGTTTCACCACGGCGAAGAAGGAAGTGATCGAACTGCTGCGCCAGCGCTCGCGTCCGTATCTGTTCTCCAATTCTCTGCCGCCGCACGTCGCTGCCGCCGGCATCAAGGCCTTCGAGATGTTGTCGTCGGCCGGCGAACTGCGCGAACGCCTCGCCGCCAACACCGCGTATTTCCGCGAGCAGATGGCCGCACGCGGTTTCGACATCAAACCCGGCGTGCATCCGATTTCGCCGGTGATGCTGTACGACGCACCGTTGGCGCAGAAGTTCGCGGCGCGCCTGCTTGAGGAAGGGATCTACGCGATCGGCTTCTTCTTCCCGGTGGTGCCCAAGGGCCAGGCGCGCATCCGCACGCAGATGAGCGCCGCGCATACCCGCGAGCATCTCGATCGCGCGATCGACGCGTTCACTCGGATTGGCCGCGAGCTGGGCGTGATCAAGGGCTGATCGCATCGCACGCGCTGGTGCGTGGGTGACCAGCTCCGGTGCGCGGGTCGCCGTGAATACATCCATGTAGGCTCGGACGCGCCATCCATGGCGCGTACGCCCACGCCCCGGACTGGCGCACCCACTTCCGCGCGCGTGTTGTTGCTGTTACTCACTCCCCCGAAAGCCATCACCGGCAGCGCCGGCGCGGTTCGTCCGTATCGCCGACCATACGAGGCATGGATGCCGAGTCGAGCCTCCATGGACGGATTCACGGCGTGTCGGCGATATGGACAACCGACGCAAGGCGCTCAGCCGGGCGATGCTTCCAACGCCCCGATCTCTTCTTCCGTCAGTTCGCGCCACTCCCCCTTGGGCAACTCGCCGAGCTGCAGCGACCCGATCGCGACGCGGATCAATCGCAGCACACCAATATCGAGTGCAGCCAGCATCCTGCGGATCTGGCGATTGCGGCCTTCGTCGAGCACGATCTCCAGCCACGCCGTCTTGCTGCCGCTGCGCAACAACGACACCGATTTCGCCGACAGCATCACGCCATCCGATTCGATCCCGGCGGCCATCGTCACCAACTGTTCGGGTGAAGGAAGGCGGTCGACCTGCACGTGATAGGTCTTGTCGGGACCACGTGCAGGGTCAGTGATCGCGTTCGCCCACATCGGATCCGTGGTGAACAGCAGCAAGCCTTCGCTGGCCTTGTCGAGCCGTCCTACCGGCGCGATCCAGCCGAGGTTCGCATCATCGAAGCAACGGTAGACAGTGTCGCGACCACGCTCGTCGCGTGCGCTCGTCACCAGCCCGCGCGGCTTGTTGAGCATGAAGCAACGACGCGCGCTTGCCGTTGCGTGCGCACCATCGATTTCTATGCCGTCTTCATCAAGGCGGGTCGGCCGCTCGGGATCTCGCACTACGCGCCCCGACACACGCACACGCCCATCGCGAATCCAGCGTTCCGCTTCGCTGCGCGAACACAGGCCGCGCTTCGACAGGACGCGCGCCAACCCGTGGCGCGGGCCCGCAGGCATGCTCAGGGCTTCTTCGCGGGCGCCGGCTGCGGAGTGGCGCTGTTCGCAGGCGACGCCTGCGTTGCTGGCTGTCCTTCGACCGGCGCCGGTTCGGCGGGCTTGGGCGCACCCTTGGCGACACGCAGGCCCTTGGCCTTCATCCACGCCTCGAACTCGGTGGCGGTCATGCCCTTCTGCATGTTGAATCGCCACGGCGAGTTGTCCCATTGCGACTGCGGCTTGTAGGCCGCCGGATCGTTGGGATTGGTCGATGAAGGCGAAGGCAGGGTCGATGCGATCTTGCGGCAGGTTTCCACCCGCAGGCGCAGGACCACCATGTCGGCGGACATCGCCTGGTCATAGGCTTGCGCCAGCACGCCGGATGGCGAACCGAGCTGTGCGCTGATGATCGGTCGCAACTCGGCGGCAACCGGCGCCAGCACGTCATTCCCCGACGGCATGGCTTGCGGAACGTCGGTGCAGTTCACTTGCTGCGCTGATGCATCCATCGTTGCGAAAACACCGCATGCGAGCAGTGATGTCATGAAGGCATAGCGGACCAATGTCATGCAGTGAATCTCCGGCGAGGCGTGGTGGCAGTGTACCCGTCGGCGCCGAAAGAACGAAACCCGGCCGAAGCCGGGTTTCGTGTATGGCCTTGGAACAAACTGTCGCGATTAGTGCTGAACGTTGAGTTCGGTGCGACGGTTGGTTTCGTTCTTGCACTCCGGCTTGGTCTGCGGGGTCTGGACCAGCGGACGGCTCTCGCCGTAACCGACCGGACCAGCCAGACGGCCAGCGTCAACGCCGTGCGCGGTCAGGTAGTCGAACACCACGCGGGCGCGACGCTCGGACAGCGCCTGGTTGTAGGCATCGCCACCGCAAAGGTCGGTGTGACCAGCGACTTCAACGCGGATGGCCGGGTTGGCCTGCAGGACCGTGATGGCCTGATCCAGCGTTTCGGTCGAACCGGCAACCAGACCCGTGTTGTGCTTCTTGCCCTTGTTCCAGTTGGCCTTCGGCATGTCGTAGTTGAAGTTGACACCCTTCAGGTCGATGGCGACCGGCTTCGGGCAACCGTCCGGACCGACGATTTCGCCAGCCTTGGTGTCGGGGCACTTGTCGTCGCAATCGTTGACGCCGTCACCATCGCTGTCCTTGTCGGCGCAGGTCGGTGCAGGCGGAGCCGGCGGCGGAGCCACGACCGGAGCAACCTTGTCCGGACCCAGGGCGACGGTCAGGCCGACCGAAGCCAGCAGATCGACGAACTGGCTCTTCTGCGGCTGGGCCAGCGCCTGGTACTTGCTGTCCGGCGTGACGGCCGCGGGGCCAGTCTTGTGCGGGGCCTGGACCTTGTCGAAGTCGGCGCGGGCGCCGATTTCGGTACGCAGGTTCACGCGGCCGAAGTCGAACTGCAGACCGGCACCGAGTTCACCGGCAACGTTGTTGTCCTTGTGGACGGCCGGGCACTTGGACTGCACGGCGATGGTGGTGCCCGGGACCAGACCGGTACCGCAGGCGCCTTCGAACTGCTGCTCATGGCGCTGCAGGCCGATGCCGGCCTTCAGGTAGGGCCACCACTTGCTGTCGGCGTGACGGAAGTGGTAACGGGCGGCCAGGGTCGCGCCGTACTGAGTCCACCACAGGTTCGGATTCATCTTGAGATCCGGATTCTGGTAGTTCAGCTCGAGGTCGGTCGACCAATTCGGGGTCCAGAACTTGCCGAAGCCCAACATGCCGAAGATCGCATCCTGGGTGTCGCGGTTGGAGTCCTGGAAGTTCACACCGGTGGCAGCGGAAACGTACCAGCGGTCGTCAAACTGCTGGGCAGACGCACCCTGCGCAACGCCCAGGCCGCACAGCAACGCGGCACAGAGGAGTTTCTTGTTCATTTGAGCTCCTTGATTCATCGAAATTGAACAACTTTGGTTACACGAATACGGTTTGCAGCAAACGATCACGATACGGAACCGTTTGACTCACCGCGACGACTCTAGGAACCGTCTGGTGAAGACGGCGTTAACGCTACCATAACGCTTGGGGCATTGACGAGCATATCTGAACAACAAATTCAGCCGCCAGCAAAGAATGGCCCAGTGTGGGTCGTTGCGCAAGGCGAAGGCGGCCCCCGTCACACTTTGCATTTTGCCACCCGGCAAGTGCACACCCCGGCGGCGTACTAGCATGAATTCAGCCAAAAACCCCCATTCATGATTCAGCCCCGGTTGGGGTTGGTGCCCCTATGGTGCCCCGACCTCGCGGCAGCCTCCCGATTCCCGGGAACCTGAATGGTGCCGCAGCCGATTGCTGATTGCAGTCGGCATCCGGGCACCAGGTGATCCTGAGGACACCGCCGCCCTCCCTGAAACGCCATGCCGGATATCAGCGAGCCCCTCGGGCTCCTTGGCTCCCGCGCAACGAATAAAGGAGTCGACGATGAAACTGGCTTGGTTGTTGTGGATGGCCTCGGTATTGCCGCCGCAGGCGTCCGATTCGCTCTGCTTGAGCACGACGCTGTATCTGGAAGCGCGTGACCAGCCGTTGCTGGGCCAGCAGGCCGTGGCCGAGGTCGCGCTGCGCCGCAAGGACACCGGGCTGTGGGGCGACTCGGTCTGCTCGGTGGTGACCGCCCGCAAGCAGTTCGCGCCGACACTGGTTTCCCCATCCACCGATCTCGACAACACCGAGGCCTGGGCCCGTGCAGTGACGGTCGCGCTGGACGCCGAACGCAACTGGGCGCTGCCACGCGGCCAACGTCGGGAAGTGGTGCCGGGCGCGACGCACTTCGCCGCACTCGACATCGCCCAGCCAAGCTGGCGCACCGGCTACCAGGTACGGACGATCGGCGACCACACCTTCTTCGACCTGATGGGAACGCCGCGTCCACCGTATCGCGATTGACGCCGTCGGCGCCCGCGACCTGAACGTTAAGATGGTCGCCATGATCGATTCGCCCCGCCCCACCCTCGCCACGCGCTTCCGCGGTTTCCTGCCTGTCGTCGTCGATGTCGAAACCGGCGGTTTCGACTGGAACCGCCATGCGTTGCTGGAAATCGCCGCGGTGCCGATCGATCTCGACGAACACGGCAAGCTGGTCTGCGCCGACACCATCAGTGCACATCTCGAGCCCGCGCCGGGCACGCTGATCGATCCCAAGTCGCTGGAAGTCACCGGCATCCAGCTCGATCATCCCTTCCGTTTGGCCAAACCGGAACGCGAAGCGCTCGACCACGTCTTCGCCGGCGTGCGCGCCGCGGTGAAAAAGCACGGTTGCCAGCGCGCGATCCTGGTCGGGCACAACGCGCATTTCGACCTCAATTTCGTCAACGCGGCGGTCGCGCGCGTCGGCCACAAGCGCAATCCCTTCCATCCCTTCAGCGTGTTCGACACGGTGACGATGGCCGGTCTCGCCTACGGGCAAACGGTACTGGCGCGCGCGGTGCACGCCGCCGGCATCGACTGGAACGGCGCCGAAGCGCATTCGGCTGTTTACGATGCGGAGAAAACCGCAGCCTTGTTCTGCACCATCGCCAACGCCTGGCCGATGCTGACACCGCCGAAACCGGAACTGCCGCCGGAGCAGCCGTCATTGCTCAGCGCTGGCGACGCATCGACGCAAGACGCGGGATGCTGAAACAGGTCACCGAGCCGCTACTGGACGCGCCGCGCTCGGCGATGGACTGGCTGCGGCGGCGACTGCGCGCGAGCGAGGTGTGGTTCATCGGACTGGCGTTGTTGGTCGGCGTGTCCGCAGGCTTGCTCACGATGCTGCAAAGCGCGTTGGCGCGTGTGATCCAGACGTGGTGCTACCGACTGCCAGCGGATCTGCGCCTGAGCGCTTCAGCCCGACTCGGCGTGCCGGAATTGCTGATGCTGCCGCTGGGCGGACTTCTGCTGGGTGCGTTTGGCTTGCTGGTGCGCGCGCGCCGGAGACCGTTGGTGGACGCCGTCGAAGCCAATGCCTTGCATGGCGGACGCATGTCGATGCGCGACAATCTGGTCGTCTCCGGCCAGACCCTGCTATCGAACGGGTTCGGCGCATCCGTCGGGCTGGAAGCCGCCTATGCGCAGATGGGTGGCGGCATCGGCTCGCAACTCGGTCGCGTGTTGCGCCTGCGCCGCAACGACATGCGCACCCTGGTCGGCGCCGGCGCCGGCGCCGCGATCGCCGCCGCGTTCGGCGCACCGCTCACGGGCGCCTTCTACGCTTTCGAAATCGTCATCGGCGCCTATTCGCCACCGGCGCTGGCACCGGTCGCGGCCGCGGTCCTGTCCGCGGTCTTCGTCACGCAATGGCTGGGCGCGCCGATCTATGCTCTCGTGGCACCACATGGCACCAGCCTGCTGCCGCGGGATTACGCGGTGTATGTCGCGCTCGGGATGGCCTGCGCACTGGTGGGCATCGCGATCATGCGCCTGGTCACCACCACGGAACGCATGGTTGGGCTGACGCGCATTCCGCACTGGTTGCGCCCGGCGATCGGCGGACTGCTGCTGGTACCACTGGCCATGGCCACGCCGCAGGTGCTGTCCGCCGGACACGGCGCGCTGCATATCGACATGGTCGCAGGCGTGACGATCCGCTTCATCGCGCTGGTGTTCGTGCTGAAGGCGGCCGCGTCGATCCTTTCGCTCGCCTTCGGCTTTCGCGGCGGCCTGTTCTTTGCCTCGCTGTTCCTCGGCTCGCTGCTCGGCTCACTGTTCTCCGGCTCGATCAACGCCCTGCTCGGCTTTCCGTTGGTCAACGGCACCGACGCATCGCTGGTGGCGATGGCCGCACTCGCCGCCGCGATCGTCGGCGCGCCAATGACGATGGCGATGCTCGCGCTCGAGGCCACCCACGACTTCATCCTCGCCAGTGCGGTGATGGCGGCGGTACTGGTGGCGAGCACCTTGGTGCGGCAGGTGTTCGGCTATTCGTTCTCGACGTGGCGCCTGCACCTGCGCGGCGAAACAATCATGAGCGCGCGCGACGTCGGCTGGGTGAAGACGCTGAGTGCCGGCAAAATGATGCGCAAGGGCATGAAATCGCTGCATGAAGGCACCACGGTCGCCGATTTCCGCAAACTCTACCCGCTGGGATCAGGCACCCGCGTGGTTTTGCAGGACGCTGCCGGGCGCTACGCCGGGATCGTGCCGATCGCGAGCGCCTACGCCGACAACGCGAAACCGGAAGATGCCATGGCAACGCTGGCGCAGATGACGGACCGCCGGCTGCACGCGCAGGACGACATCGAAGCCGTGATGCGCGCCTTCGACGCGGCCCAGACCGACGAACTGGCGGTGGTCGATGCCGACGGCAACGCCATCGGCCTGCTGTCGGAGGCATTCGTGCGCAAGCGCTATGCGGAAGAGCTGGAAAAGAAGCAGCGCGAGATGTTCGGCGAACGGATCACGGAATCCGATTGACGCCTCAATTCCCGCGCGGATCGCTCTTGCGAGAACGGAACGAGCGCAGCAACCCGTAGATCGCCACCAGCGCCCACGCGGTTTCCATCAGGAACACGGAGATGTTGAAGCCGCCGACCAGCGACGCCAACAGGCCGAGTGCACCGACCAGGTTGGCTACCTGGTAGATCGGGCCGTCGCTGCGCAGGCGGCCGATCTGCAGCAGGAAGAACGCAAGCAGGATCAATGCGGAACCGGACAGCCCGGCGACGTCCCACCAGTGCAGGGTGAACAGGGCGGAAGAATCGTTCATGACACCCTCTGGCGTACGGCTTCGAACAGGGAAATGCCGGCAGCCACCGACACGTTGAGACTTTCCATCGCCCCCGGCATCGGGATGCGCACCAGCTGGTCACAATGTTCGCGGGTGAGGCGGCGCAAGCCGTCGCCTTCCGCACCCAGCACCAGCGCGACATTGCCGCGCAGGTCGATGGAATACAGGGATGTTTCGGTTTCGCCGGCCAGGCCATAAATCCACACACCCTGCTGCTGCAGCGACTTGAGGCAGCGCGCGAGATTGGTCACCCGCACGACGGCCAAGCGATCGGCGGCGCCTGCGGAGGTCTTGCGCACGGTCGCGGTGATCGATGCCGCCTTGTCGCGCGGAATCACCACTGCATGCGCGCCGGCGGCCGCGGCACTGCGCAGGCAGGCGCCGAGATTGTGCGGATCCTGCACTTCATCGAGGACGAGGATCAGCGCGCGACCATCGGCCGCTTCCACGATCTCTTTCAGATCATGTTCGTCGTAAGTCTTGGCAGCGGCATAGCGCGCGATCACGCCCTGGTGGCGCAATCCACCGGCAACGCCATCCAGCGCCTGTGAAGCGACGCGACGCGGTTCGATGCCGAGGCGACGCGCCTGCGTTTCGATCTCGGAGATGCGCGGATTCTTGGCGCCGGCTTCGATCAGGATTTCACGGACATTCGCCGCGTCGTGTTCGAGTGCGGAAGCGACGGCATTGATGCCGGCGATCCATTGGGAGTCCTTGGACATATGTTTCGAATGCAGGAGTGAGGATCAGTAGGGTTTCTTGCTGCGCTTGGCGGGCTTGCCACGTGGCGCAGGCGGGCGTGGCGCATCCGGATGCGTTGTCGCGGCATCCTCCACCAGTTTGAAGTCGATGCGGCGATCCTCGAGGCTGGCCTTGAGCACGATCACTTCGACCTGGTCGCCGAGACGGAACGACATTCCGCGGCGATCGCCGGTCAGCGTCTTGCGGATCGGATCGAAATGGTAGAAGTCCTGCGGTAACGAGGTGACGTGGACCAACCCACTGACCTTGGACTCGGTCAATTCGACGAACAGGCCAAACGAGGTCACGCCGCTGATGGTGCCAGCGAATTTCCCGCCGACATGCTTCTCCATCCACGCGGCGCGGTAACGTTCGTCGACTTCGCGCTCGGCTTCGTCGGCACGGCGTTCGCGATCGGAGCACAGCTGCGTCAGTGCCGCCATCTCGCGCGGCGTCGGCCAACCGCGATCGGCGCTTCCACCATGCAACACATGCTTGATCGCGCGATGCACCACCAAGTCGGGATAGCGGCGGATCGGCGAGGTGAAATGCGCGTAGGCATCGAGCGCGAGACCGAAGTGGCCGATGTTGTCCGGCGAATACACCGCCAGGCTCTGGCTGCGCAGCAGAACCGACTCCAGCAGTGGCGCGTCGGGCCGTTCGCGGATCACCTTCAGCAGCGCGGTGAAATCGCCCGGCGTGACCTTGCTCCACGGCGGCATCCGCAGGCTGAATTCCTTGAGGAATTCCAGCAGGTCGGCGTATTTGGCTTCCGGCGGCTTGTCGTGGATGCGGAACGGCGCCGGCATGCGATGGGCAATCAGGAAGCGCGCGGCCTCGACGTTCGCCGCGATCATGCATTCCTCGATCAGCTTGTGGGCATCGTTGCGCTGGAGCATCCCGGCCTGGACCACGTCACCGGTGTTGTCGAGCACGAAGCGCACTTCCGACGATTCGAATTCGATCGCGCCGCGTTTCTGGCGCGCTTCGGCCAGCACCTTGTAGAGCGCGTGCAGCTGCTGCACCTGCGGCAACAGATTGCCGACGCGTTGCAGCGCGTCCTCGCGGGCATCGTCGGGGATGCCGTCGCCGATCGCGTTCCACACCTGGGTATAGGTGAGCCGCGCGTGCGAGTTCATCACCGCTTCGTGGAAGCTCGACGATTTCACCTGGCCATGCGCATCGACCTGCATGTCGCAGGCGAAGCACAGGCGATCGACTTTCGGATTGAGCGAGCAGATGCCGTTCGACAACGTCTCCGGCAGCATCGGCACGACGAAACCGGGGAAGTACACGCTGGTCGCGCGCAGCAGCGCCTCATGATCGAGCGGGCTGTTCGGCTGCACGTAATTTGAAACATCGGCGATCGCGACGATCAGGCGGAAACCGCCGCCCGGCTGCGGTTCGCACCAGACGGCGTCGTCGAAATCCTTGGCGTCCTCGCCATCGATCGTCACCAGCGGCAATTGGCGCAAATCAAGGCGCGAAGCTGCCATCGCCGGCGAGACTTCCTGCGGAACGTTGGCGGCTTCATCCAGCACGTCCTGCGGGAACTCGTGCGGCAGGTCGTGGCCGTGGATCGCGGCCTCCACCACCAGCGACGGCGTCAGTTTGTCGCCGAGCACGGCGACGATGCGACCGATCGGCGGACGCACGGCATCGGCAGCCTGGGTGATCTCGCACACCACAAGCTGGCCATTGCGTGCGTCGCCACGGGCATCGCTGGGAATCTGCACGTTGCGCTGGATGCGGCGATCGTCCGGCACCACGTAGCTGATGCCCGACTCCAACACGAAGCGGCCGGTGAGGCGATTGAGCCGGCGTTCCAGCACCTCGACGATCTGCCCTTCCGGGCGGCCACGGCGATCGAGCCCGGTGATGCAGGCCAGCACGCGATCGCCGTGCATGGCCTTGCGCATTTCCAGCGGCGGCAGGAACAGGTCCTCGCCACCTTCGTCGGGGCGCAGGAAGCCGAAGCCGTCGGGATTGGCGATCACCGTGCCGTGCACGAGATCGACCGCATGCGCCGGCAGATAGTCGCCGGCACGGTTCCGCAGCAACTGGCCATCGCGCACCATCGCCGACAAGCGGCGATTGAGGATTTCAAAGCGATCCGGCGCGGTCAGTGCGAAGGCCTGCGCCAGCGTTTCCGCCGACTCTGGCCCCTGCGATTTCGACAACTCCAGCAGGATGGCTTCGCGGCTGGCGATCGGCTCGGCGTAACGCTCGGCCTCGCGATGGGCCATCGGATCGTGGTGGCCACCGCCGTGCGCCGGAGGACGTTTGCCGGACGGCTTGCCTGATCGGCCCTTGCCGCCGGTTGTCGGCATCCACGAGGGCAACGACGACTTGCCGCCGCGACCTTGCCGGCTCCCGCCCGATCCCTTGCCGCCCGCACCTTTCCCGGTTTTCCTGCTCATGGCGCCATGGTCGCACACTGGCGGGGAACACCATCGCGGCCGACATATCGACTTGACACTCCCGGGCCGCATCAGCACAATGGGCGGCTCGTTCGCCCAGGTGGCGGAATTGGTAGACGCACTAGTTTCAGGTACTAGCGGGTAAAACCGTGGAGGTTCGAGTCCTCTCCTGGGCACCAACGAACG
>JAFEBZ010000028.1 GCA_018242405.1 Pseudomonadota bacterium
GCTGGCCGAGCTCTCCGCCGATCTCGCGCAAGTGTGTCGCGTGAAGGTGATCGCGCCGTGCGCGGCGATCACGCTCGTCGGGCGCGGCATGCGTTCGCTGCTCGATCGCCTGTCCGGCGTGTGGGCGACCTTCGGGCGCGAGCGCGTCCACCTGATCTCGCAGTCGTCGAACGATCTCAACCTCACTTTCGTGGTCGATGAGTCCGACGCCGACGGTATGATCCCGGCGCTGCATGCGGAACTGATGCGTAGTGGCGCGATGCCGGTGCACGAACCCGGCGTGTTCGGTCCGAGCTGGCAGCAGCTGGTTGCGCCGCGCGCACCGCGTCCGGCGCCGTGGTGGGCGAACGCGCGCGCGAAGTTGCTCGACATCGCCACACGCCATACCCCGACCTACGCCTACCACCTGCCGACCGTGCGCGAACGTGCGCGGGCGCTGGCCGCGATTCCGGCGATCGACAAGCGCAGCTATGCGATCAAGGCCAATCCGCATCCGGCGATCCTGCGCGCGCTGGTCGAGGAAGGCTTCGGGCTGGAATGCGTGTCGCTGGGCGAACTCGAACACGTGTTCGCCTCGGTGCCGGGACTGACGCCGCAACAGGTGCTGTTTACCCCGAATTTCGCGCCGATCGACGAATACCGCGTGGCGCTGGAGCGTGGTGTCACCGTCACCGTCGACAACGTCGAACTGCTGCAGCAGTGGCCGGACGTGTTCCGCGGCAAATCGCTATGGCTGCGCATCGATCTCGGCTACGGCGACGGCCACCACGCCAAGGTCACCACCGGCGGCAAGGACGCCAAGTTCGGGCTGTCGGCACAGCGCTTCGACGAATTCGTTGATCTCGCACGATCGCTCGATGTGCGCATCACCGGCGTCCACGCGCATCTCGGCAGCGGCATCGAAACCGTCGGCCACTGGAAGGGCATGATCGACGCGATGGCAGGTTTCGCCCGCCGCATCGGCAGCGTGGAAATCCTCGACATCGGTGGCGGCTTGCCGATTCCCTATCGCCCCGACGAGGATCCGTTCGATCTCGCCGCGTGGTCGCAGGGGTTGGCGGAAATGAAGGCGGTGCACCCGGCGTTCAAGATCGCGATCGAACCGGGTCGCTACCTGGTCGCGGAAGCGGGCGTGGTGTTGACGCATGCAACGCAAGTGGTGGACAAGGACGGCGTGCGCCGCGTCGGCCTCGACGCCGGCATGAACACCTTGATCCGTCCGGCGCTGTACGACGCCTGGCACGGCATCACCAACTTGAGCCGGTTGGGCGATGGCGACGAACGCCTGTTCGACGTGGTCGGACCGATCTGCGAATCCAGCGACCTCTTTGGCAAGGAGCGGATCTTGCCGCGCGCGACTGCGTCCGGCGACGTGATGCTGCTAGCCGATGCCGGCGCCTACGGCTACAGCATGGCCAGCGAATACAATCTGCGGGCACTGCCGCACCAGGAGATCATTGAATGACAGCGTGGCTGCCTTCATCAGGCACGTTCCAGCGCGATTCCATCCGCGCCTTCCGCTTCGTCGATTGCGGCTTCGACCCGCAGACCGGCGTCGCCAGCCTGCGCTACGCCTTCGATGACAGCCCGGTCCTCACCGAGACGGTCACCATCCCGGGGGCTCCGTTCGCACTGGATGATGCCCGCAAGAAAGCGGTGGACGCGGCGACACGCCTGTTGCACCTGATCGCCGGTGTCAGCTATTACAAGGCGGCGGTGCCGGAAGAGATTCGCATCGAGAACGGGCCGATCACGGCTTCGGCCGCCGAATATCTCGAGAGCGTCTACCTCAACGGCCTCGGCGAGTTCGCCTATCGCAATGGCCTGAACTTGCACGGTCGCATCCGTTTCCCGCACGCCGATGCAGCGTCGCAGCCGGCGCCCGTGCTCGGCCTGCGCACGCACGCGCTGGTCGCGATCGGCGGCGGCAAGGATTCGCTGGTGTCGATCGAAGCGCTGCGTGCGGCCGGCATCGACCAGACGGTGACCTGGGTTGGCGGTTCGCAGCTGATCGCGCAATGCGCGGCGCGCACCGGCTTGCCGACGCTCAATATCGGTCGCCAGATCGCACCGGAACTGTTCGAACTCAATCGCCAGGGCGCATGGAATGGCCACATCCCGGTGACCGCGATCAATTCCGCGATCATGGTGCTGGCCGCGCTGCTCACCGATGCCGACCAGGTGGTGTTCTCCAACGAACGCTCCGCCAGCTACGGAAGCCTGATCGAGGGCACTGGCGAGGTGAACCATCAGTGGTCGAAGGGTTGGGCGGCGGAGCAGGGACTGGCCAAGGTCGTGCGCGAAACCGTCGCCGCCGATCTCCGTTACTACTCGCTGCTGCGCCCGCTGTCGGAACTGGCGGTGGCGCGCCAGTTCGCGAAGAACGACCACTATGACGCCTGGTTCTCCAGCTGCAATCGCAACTTCCACCTGCTTGGCGAAAAACCGACGCAGCGCTGGTGCGGCGTCTGTCCGAAATGTCATTTCGTCTTCCTCGCGCTGGCACCGTTCGTGCCCAAGCCGCGGCTGGTTGGCATCTTTGGCCGCAACCTGCTCGATGACCGCGAACAGATCGGTGGTTACGACGCGTTGCTGGAATACCGCGACCACAAGCCGTTCGAATGCGTGGGCGAGGGCGGTGAATCGCGCGCGGCGATGGCGGCTTTGTCGCAACGTCCGGAGTGGGGTGAAGATGAAATCGTCCAGCGCTTTCGCAACGAAATCCTGCCGCAATTGATCGGCGACGATCTTGCCATCGAACCGCTGCTCGAACTAACCGACGAGCATGGCATCCCCGAATCCGTCTGGGCGCGCATTCGTGGCCAATTCGCTGCTTGACGGCAAGCGCGTCGCGCTCTGGGGTTGGGGGCGCGAAGGCAAGGCGACCTATCGTGCCTTGCGCGCCGCGCCGCTGGCTGGTGGCGATGTTCGCTGTTCGGGTGAATTGACGCTGTTCTGCAATGCGCAGGAAGCCGAAGACGCGCGCGCGCTGAACGATCCGTTGCTGCACATCGATGTCGAAGTCGATGGTGATCGCCTGTCTGTCTTCGACGTGGTGATCAAGTCACCGGGCATCAGTCCGTATTCCGATGTCGCCCGCAGCGCACGAGAACGCGGCACGCGCTTCATCGGCGCGACCCAGCTGTGGTTCGCCGAGCGTCGCGATGCCGACACCCTGTGCGTGACCGGCACCAAGGGCAAGAGCACGACCACCGCGATGCTCGCGCACCTGTTGCGCGCGGCCGGCAAGCGCACCGCGCTGGTCGGCAACATCGGCGCGCCGCTGATGGAATTGATCGATGGCCAGGCCGACGCCTGGGCGATCGAACTCAGCAGCTACCAGACGCGCGATGTCGCGGAAAGCGGCGTGCACCCGCATCTCGCCATTGTCACCAATATCTACCCCGAACATCTTGACTGGCATGGAGGGCAGGATCGCTATGTCGCCGACAAATTGGCGCTGGTGACCGAAGGCAGGCCGCGTATCGCCGTGCTCAATGCCGCCGATCCGATCCTCGCGCAATTGCAGCTGCCCGACAGCACGGTCGTGTGGTTCAACCGTGCCGATGGCTGGCACATGCAGGGCGACGTGATCCATCGCGGCGACGCGGCGATCTTCGACACTTCGACCTTGCCGCTGCCCGGTGCGCACAATCGCGGCAATCTCTGCGCGGTGCTGGCTGCGCTGGAAGCGACCGGTCTCGATGCTGCGGCGCTGGCGCCACATGCAGCAACGTTCCAGCCGTTGCCCAATCGCCTGCAAGCATTGGGCGAACGCGACGGCATCCTCTACGTCAACGATTCGATCAGCACCACGCCGCACGCGACGCTGGCCGCGCTCGATCTTTATCGCGAACGTCCGACTGCCGTGCTGGTGGGTGGCCATGACCGCGGGCTCGACTGGCACGACTTCGCCGAAGCGATGCGCACGCATGCGCCGCGCGCGATCGTGACGATGGGGCAGAACGGTCCGCGCATCCACGCGTTGCTGGCACCGATTGCGGCGGAAGGTGGATTCGCGCTGTCGCAGGCACGCGATCTCGAAGACGCGATGCGGATCGCACACGAAGCACTGCACGGAAATGGCGTGGTGCTGCTGTCGCCGGGCGCGCCAAGCTTCGGGCCGTACAAGGATTACGTCGCGCGCGGACGCCATTTCGCGGAACTCGCCGGATTCGATCCGGAAAAGATCAGCGCTATTCAGGGCATGGGGATTGGGTAAAGCATCGCACGCGCTGGCTAGGCGGGTGACCAGCTCCGTTGCGCGGGACGCCGCAAGTACGTCCATGTAGGCTCGGACGCGCCATCCATGGCGCGTACGCCCACGCCCCGGACTGGCGCGCCCACCGCCGCGCGCGTGTTGTTGCTGAAGGAGAAAGAGCGAAAAGCAACAGCACGCGGGCTGTTGCTCTTAACTCACTCCCCCTGAAAGCACCCCCCGGCGGCCCCCATGCGGTTCGTCTGCAGAGCCAACCATACGAGGCATGCATGCCGAGTCGAGCCTCCATGGACGGATTCACGGCGTGTCGGCGGCTGCAGA
>JAFEBZ010000029.1 GCA_018242405.1 Pseudomonadota bacterium
GCTTTCCTCGTTAATCCAGCTGCAAAAACTCAGACGCCAACGACGACGTCTACGCTCTGGCCGCTTAAGGCCTAGCCCCGAACCCGCTTGTGCCCGTGCTCGCGGATGTAGGGTCATTATCACGGGATAGGAACCGGTGGCGACCCGTCAGCAGGTTCCGAAATCAAAGCGGGTGTGGATGATGGTGTGCCTCGCACGGTGTGTTGCCATCATCCGAGATCAAACACCGGGCTAAGCATGTAGTGCCGGGCATGGAGTGCCTTCGGACGCGGGTTCGATTCCCGCCATCTCCACCAACAACGACCCCGGATTCGCGAGAGTCCGGGGTCTTTGTTTGTATGCTGTACGGAGTGCATACGGAAAACCGCGCCATGAAGATCCGTTCCTTCCGCCTCGGGATGCTGCGCATTCCGCTGAAGACGCCGTTCAAGACCGCGCTGCGCACGGTGGAACAGGTCGAGGACGTGGTCTTCGCGCTGGAAACCGACGACGGCCATGTCGGTTTCGGCAGCGCGCCGGCGACCGCGGCGATCACCGGCGACACCCACGGTTCGATCATCGATGCATTGCGCAGCTACATCGGCCCGCGATTGATCGACGGCGACATCGCGCAACTCAATGGCTTGATCGCGATCGTGCAATCGGCGCTGCAACACAACACCAGCGCCAAGGCCGCGGCGGAAATCGCGCTATACGACCTCTGGGGACAATTGCATGGCGCCCCGCTCTACCGGTTGTTGGGTGGCGGCGATCCGCGATTGGAAACCGACATCACCATCAGCGTCGACAGCATCGACAAGATGGTGGCCGACAGTCTCGATGCGCTGGCGCGTGGCTTCACTTCACTCAAGGTGAAGGTCGGCAAGGACATGGCGACCGACATCGAACGCATGCGCGCCGTGCACGATGCGGTGGCCGGCCGCGCATTGCTGCGACTCGACGCCAACCAGGGCTGGACGGCACGCGAAGCGATCCACGCCATCCACACCCTGGAAGATGCCGGTGTTCGCATGGAACTGGTCGAGCAGCCGGTGAAGGCGCACGACATCGATGGCCTGCGCGAAGTCACCGCGCACGTGCGCACGCCGGTGATGGCCGATGAAAGCGCCTTCGGGCCGCGCGAGGCCGCCGAGCTGATCCGTACCCGCGCGGCCGACATCATCAACATCAAGCTGATGAAGGCCGCCGGCATTTCCAATGCACTGAAGATGGCCGACATCGCCGCCGTGCACGACACCCAATGCATGATGGGTTGCATGCTGGAAAGCCCGATCGGCGTGACTGCAGCCGCGCATGTCGCGGTGGCGCGTTCGGCGACGATCACGAAAATCGATCTCGACGGGCCGTCGCTGTGCACGTTCAATCCCGTGCACGGCACGACGCGTTTCCATGAAGCGGAAATCGTCCTTGGCGATGGGCCGGGGCTGGGAATCCAGAAGATCGACGGGATCGAGTGGCTAGGTAGCTAGAACGGCCACCAGCCGCGACCCGTCATCGCGTAGCGATCGGCCGCCTGCTCGAATCGGTTGCGATGGCTGACGCCTCCGAATAACAGGTACAGCGGCAGGAACAGCACGCCCAGTACCATGTACTGATAGACATGCGCGCGCTCGTGGTCGCCAAGCACGATGGGCGGCGTCTGCGCGAGGCCCGCGCGTTGTGCATAGGTCACGCAGGGACAGTCGAGCGTATCGCCGGTGTGGAGGATGACGTTGCCGAAGGTGATCGCCCCGCCCGGCCCCCACGGCCAGTGCTGGAACACCAGCGCGAGATCGCCACTACGCCAATGCAGGCGCGCGCCGAACGGCATGGCCACCAGTCCTGCAATCAATCCGATCAGGCTGTTCGGCAAGGTCCAGGCGGCGCCGAGCAATTGCAGCAAGACACGCGGCAATGGATGCATCGGCGTCGCGGCTCAGTTGCTCAACGGGAACGGCGCACCAGCCACGTATGGATCGTCTCCGGCACTTCGTGCTGGGCGCGACTCGACACGTAGATGCCGATGTGGCCACCGCGGAAACTGAGTTCGGTGTAATCGTCGGTTCCGACCAGTCCCTTCAGCGCCTTCGACGCATCCGGCGGTACCAGGTGATCCTGCTCGGCATAGATGTTCAGCACCGGCATGTCGATGAAGCCGAGATCGACTTCGCGATCGCCGATGGTGATGCCGCCGTTGACGAAACCGTTACCCTGGTAGAACTGTTTGATGAACTGACGGAAGGTCTCGCCCGCCTGGTCCGGCGAATCGAAAATCCACTTCTCCATGCGCAGGAAATCCTCGAGCGCCTTCTTGTTGTCGAGGATGTCGACCAGCCCGACATACTTCTGCATGTTGAGCCGGAACGGCTTCAGCATCAGGTAGGAATAGTTCATCAGGTCGGCGGGAACGTTGCCGAGGGTGTCGATGAAGAGATCGACGTCGAGGCCCTGCGTCCAGTTCGACAGCATGTTGTCCGGCGTCTGGAAATCGACCGGCGTCACCATGGTGATCAGGTTGCGCACCTTCTCCGGATGCAGCGAGGCATAGCACAGCGAAAACGCGCCGCCCTGGCAGACACCGAGCAGATTGATGCCGTGGACACCATGTTTCTCGCGGAGGAAATCGACCGCGCCACCAAGGAAGCGTTCGATGTAGTCCTCGAGCGTGAGATAGCGATCGGAGCGATCGGTATAGCCCCAGTCGATGACGTAGACGTCCTGGCCGCGTTCCAGCAGGCCCTTCACCAGCGAACGGTCGTCCTGCAGGTCGATCATGTAGGGACGATTGACCAGCGCGTAGCAGACCAGGATTGGCGTGCGCGCCAACGCCTGCTTCTTCGGATGGAAGCGGTAGAGCACTGTCTTGCCGTCGCGCCACACTTCCTCGCGCTCGGTCGCACCGTAGTCGTAATCGCCGACGTCGCGCAGCGTTTCCAGCCCGGCACCGAGCTTGGACTGCATGCCGATGGTTTCCTCGACCAGCGCTTCGGGCGTGAAATTGAGCGGACTTGTCCTGTTCGCGTCTGCTGCGGCCATGTCAGCGGCTCCGTGGACGTTTGCTGTCGGTGGTCTTGGTGGTCGTCGATGCAGCCTTCTTGCGTGCCGCCGGTTTGCGCGCGGCGGACGGTTCTGCAGCCGGCTTCGTCTTCGTTCCCGTGGCCTGGCGGCGCACCATGCGTTCGAGTTCGGCGATCTTGCGATGGGCGGCATCGAGTTCGGTGCGCGTCGGCAGGCCGAACACCGAACACATCTGTTCGATCTCGCGCTGCACCTGCTGGCGCAGGCGCATCTGCGCATTGACCATCTCGCCATAGACACGACGGAACTCGTCGGACAGTGCGATCCTGGCGTAGGACTGTTCGGCGGCATCGACCCAGACGTCGAACAACGCGCGCGCGGTGGTGAGTTGCTTGCCCGGTTCCTCGTGCTTCTTCAGCAGCGTTTCGAACACGCCGACCGCGTCCTGGCTCGCCTTCAGCAGCAGCGCGTTGTAGGCCGACAGGCGATCCTGGTATTCGACCTGCGATTGCATCAGCGACTGGACGCGCTCCTGGTGTTCGCGCGTCAGGCCGAACGCCGGCATCCCCAGCCAGCTGTGCGTTTCGCGGCGCCAAGCGTCGAGCCACGGACGCGCGGTGTCGTACCACGCTTCCAGGCTGTGCGATTCCGCGCCTTGCAGCCCCTTGAACATGTCGAGCACGGCCTGGTTGCCCTGGCCGTCCATCACCTGTCGCCACTGTTTCGCGATCTCGCTGGCGTCTGCATTCTGCGCGGCGAGCTGCGCCGCCATCTTCTGCATTTCACTCCACCACACGCTGGCCTGCGCGTTCATGCGATCGGCGACATTGCGCACGCCGCGATCGGGCGTGCCCATCGTCGCCGCGTTGTTCCAGAACGCCATCGCTTCGCGCCAGCCGGCGGGTGCGCCGCCCATGCCCGGCATCGCACCAGGCATGCCGAACCCCTGGCTTCCCATCATTCCCGGACCAAAGCCGAATGGCGAAGCAGCGGGCGCACCAAAGGGTGAAGCGGCCGCACCACCGTTGCGCATCATCTCGTTCCAGGCCGTCCAGTATTGACGCGAAAGCTGCTCGAAATCCGCGGGCCAGGGCGAGTTCATGGCGTAGTCACTGTATGGAATGGAACGATGCTAGCACGCAGTGATGGCGTGCCCGTGGTGGCATGTCAGGGCTTGGGAATGCGGATGGTGCTGATCATCAGCGAGCCCGACAGCGCGAACATCAGCACCAGCGGATGCAGCTGCCAGCGCCCGAGCATCACCACCCCGCCCCACAGATCCTGGCCGATGTGGTTCTGCCACACCGCGATCGCGAGCACGACCACCAGCAACAGGCTGGTCGGGATCGGCGTGCCCTCGAAATACTTGACCTTGCCTTCCGCGCCCGAAAGCTGTTCGGCGGTGACGTTGTAGCGCGCGAGGCGACTGACACCGCAGCCAACGAAGAAGCTGAGCACGATCCAGTCCCACAGACCTTGCATGCCGCAGGCGTAAGCCAGCGCCGCCGGAGCGACACCGAAGGAAATCACGTCGGCGAGAGAGTCGAGCTCGCGACCGAGCGTGGACGCGACCTTGCGCCAACGGGCGATGCGACCATCGAGCGCGTCGAAGATGAAGGCGAGCGGGATCAGCGCCATACCGATCAACAGGTCGCCGGTGACGTCATCCTGCAGGAAGCGCATCGCCGCGAAGATCGCGCCGGTGCCGCAGAACGCATTACCGAGCGTGAACCAGTCCGCGAGCCGGAACTCGCGCAGCATGGAAAAGCGTTTCGGCTTGCCGGTGTCGGGGATGTCCATGCCGCCAGACTGCCAGATCGACAGCCGGAACGGCAAATTCAGTCGGGAAGATGGAGATCGGCGCGATCCAGTGCCGCATCGCCACGCGGTTTGGCATCGATCTGGAGATCGTCGGTCGCAAGCTTGCCCTGCCCCTCGATCTGCGCCCACACGCGATCCAGCCCTTCGTACATGTACGGCAGCAATGGCACGAAACGCTGCGCATACGACGGGAATGCGAGGAAGGCATCGAAGTGTTCGGCGCGCCCCACCGTCCAATAGGCGACCGGTCGACCGGCAGCACGTGATGCCGCGACCCACGGTGCGCTGCTGAACGCCGGCGGCACCAGGCCGTCATCGCTGCCGTGGATCACCAGGATCGGAAAACCCTTCTGCGGAACTTTCGCATGTGTTTCGGTGATGCCCTTGCGCACGCGCAGTGCGTCGGCACTGTTGCCAGTCCACAACTCGCGCAGGCAACGTTCACCGGCCAGGGTGGGATCGGGCAAGGACATCTTCGGATCGATCATGCCGATCGCATTGCCGGGCGGAATGCCGCTGCCATCACTCCACCACGCCGCGCGTTCGAGCGGCGTGGTCGGACGCGGCTTGAGATCTGCCCCAATCGCCGAGTAATTGAATCCGCAGGGATGTTCACCGGCGCGATAACGCCCATAAGCCGATGCATAGGCAACTGCAACGGCACGCCACAGATCGAAACCGACCGATGCGGTACCGCCATGCAACGATGCGTCGCTCCAGCCTTTCGCGCGCAACTGCGCGTGCGCGGAGGCTGCCTGTTGCGCCGCGGTTTCGCCTTCGACCAGTCCGAGCTGCTTCAGGCTGGCGCAACGCTGCGTCCACGACGGTTCCACCTGCGCCCGCAACGGCGGCTGCGGCAAGTCCGTGGCCGGCATGTCGAGTAATGCACACGGCATCAGCAACGCGGCTTCGGTGGCGAAATCGTACAGCGGGCGTCCGCCTTCGGCATGGACATTCGGTTCGCCGGCAACGACGCCATCCAGCCAGCCACCATCGAGTTCGGCCGCGCGCAACACCGCACCGCCACCATTGGAAATGCCGGTGGCGATGATCCTGGTGTTCTGCGGCGTGAACGGCGCCTGCGCCGGATAAACCTGGTCGAGCATGTGCAGCGCGAACTCCGCCGCCTGCTTCACGTGACGGCCCCAGTCGGCTTCCGGATTGTCACCGGAATGCGCGTGCTTGAATGCAACGCCAGTCGCGCCACTCGCCAATTGCGGCTTGAAGGCATCGGCCTTGTCTGCGGCGACACGTTCGCCCGCGGCATCGACACCCTCATTGGCATCGATATCGAAATAATCGGTGCCCGCGGCCTTGTCGGTATGGACAACCGCGCAACCCTTGGGCAGGCCCCAGGCCGCGCCAACCGCCATCGATCCGTAGACGCCGCGCGAACCCGATGCCACCGACACCACCACGCAGCGCTTGCGCTGGTCGAAGGCATCCGGCAATTGCAGCACCACGCGATGCGGCGCATGCGCGCCCGGCAACGTCAGCAGGGTCGAATATTCGCGCCCGGGCACGCTGGCGGTACTTCCATAGACCGTGCCGTAGCCGCCATGCGGCGAGAGATCGGCGATGCCGCGCCAGTTCGACCAGATCGCGCGGCGTCGGCGTTCTGCTGCGGTGGGATGCGCGGCGTCGGCGAATGCGGGTGGCGTCATCGCACGCAGGCCGTCCAGCCCGAGTCCGGCGGTGAGCAGATCGTCGCCATTGCGGTGTTCGGTGATGATGACGTGCGCTGCGTCCATGGCGTTCTTCATGGCATGTTTCGGGCGAGTGGCGGCAATTGCGGACGGTCCGGCCGACACCAGGGCGGAAAACAGGAGGATGAGCGATCGCATATCGCGACAGTACCCTTTCGCACTGCCGCCCGCATCGTACTTTGGTGCGAGGCGGCGTCAACGCGCGACTGTTAGGCTAGGCACGATGCCCACGGTATTGATCGCCGACGACCACCCGCTGTTCCGCGCGGCCCTGAAACAGGTCGCGGGCGATGCCGTGAGCGACATGCGCATGCATGAAGCCGATTCGCTGGACGCTGCGCTCGCAGCGCTCGACGCGCACCCCGACATCGATCTGGTGCTGCTCGATATCCACATGCCCGGCAACCACGGCCTGACCGGCCTCGCGGCGATCCGCGCGCAATATCCGCAGGTCGCGGTGATCGTGGTGTCTGCCAACGACGATCCGCGGGTGGTGCGGCGCGCGCTGGATCACGGCGCGGCCGGCTTCCTGCCCAAGGTCGCCGGTCTCGATGAACTACATGCCGCGATCCGCAGCGTGCTGGCCTGCGAACGCTGGCTGCCCGACAGTCTGCGCGCGGCCGTCGAGCATGCACATTCATCATCTGATGACCGCGCGCTTGCCTCACGCCTCGCCAGTCTGTCGCCGCAGCAGTTCCGCGTGCTGCAAATGGTCGCCGAAGGTTTGCTCAACAAGCAGATCGCCGATCGCCTCGACATCCAGGAACGCACCGTCAAGGCGCACGTCACCGCGATCTTCGAGCGCCTCGGCGTGCGCAATCGCACCCAGGCCGGCGTGGTACTGCGCGAACTGGAGCTCGGCGATCCCAGCCGCCACGTCCCGCTGGCCTAGGCGACGCGCACCGCCGACGCCAGCACGCGATCGAGCACCGATTTCAACGCCAGTGGTCGCACCGGTTTCCGCAGCAGCGTGAGTCCGTGCTCGAACACGTCACGACGCGTCGCGCCGCCATCATCGGCGCTCAGGATCAATGCCGGACGTGCGCCGAAGCGCTGCGCCAGCTCATCATGCAGGATGACGCCGGTCAGCCCGTCGTCGAGGTGGTAATCGAACAGCCAGGCATCGGCTTCGCCCGTCTCCATCAATGCAACCGCCGATGATCGATCCTTCGCGATCACCACGTCATAGCCCCAGCCGCGCAACAGCAACGCCAGCGCATCGAGCGCTTGCGGATCGTTGTCGACGGCGAGGATGCGCACGCCGCCTGATTGTCGCTGTGCTGCGGGCTTGATCACCGCCGGCGCTTCCGCCTGCGGGATGTCGATGGAGAACACGCTGCCGCGCCCGATCCGGCTGCGCAGGCCGATGCGCGCACCCAGCAGCGTCGCCAGGCGATCGGCGATCGCCAGGCCGAGGCCGAGACCCTGCCCCGCCACGTTCTCACCGCGACGAAATTCCTCGAAAATCATCGCCTGCTGTTCCGGCGCGATGCCGGGTCCGGTGTCATGGACTTCCAGCCGCAATCCGTCACCGACGTGGCGAACACCGAGCAGCAACGATCCCCGCGCGGTGTAACGCACGGCGTTGGCAAGGAAGTTCTGCACGATCCGGCGCAGCAGTCGCGGATCGCTGTCGACCCACGCGCGTGTCGGGCGATAACGGAAGCCCAGTCCCTTGGCCTGCGCCAACGCGGCGAACTGGATCGCCAGCGGATCCAGTACTTCCGACAACGGGAACGCGCGCGGCTCAGGCACCAGCCCGCCGGCTTCCAGCCGCGACATGTCGAACAATCCGGTGAGGAGGTCGGTGGTGGAATCGAGCGCGCCATGAATCTGCCCGACCACGCGTTTGTGCTCGTCGTCCTCCAGTTGCTGCGTCAGGGCGTCGGCGAACAGTTGCGCGGCGTGGAGCGGCTGCAGCAGGTCGTGCCCGACCGCAGTCAGGAAGCGCGTCTTGGCATCGTTGGCGCGCTCGGCCTCGCGGCGCGCGGCATCCAGCAGGTGCGTGCGTTCGTCGACGCGTTGTTCCAGCGTGGCGTTGATGTCCTGCAATTCGTTCTGGGCGCGACGGAACGCGGTGACATCGGTGAAGGTGGCGACGAACCCGCCGCCGGGCATCGGGTTGCCGCGGATTTCGATGATGCTGCCGTTCGGGAACACCCGTTCCGACAGGTGCATGGTCCCGGCGCGCATGTGGGCCAGACGCCGCTGCAGGGCCTGTTCGCGATCGGCGGGAGCATGCATCCGTTCCAGCGCCCAGCGGCTCAGCGTTTCCACCGGCATCCCGACTTCGAGGAGTCCGTCGGGGAATCCGAACAGTTCCTGGTAGCGCGCATTCCACGCCACCAGTTTCAATTCGCCATCGACCACGCTGATGCCCTGGCTCATGTTCTCCAACGCGCCCTGCAGCACGCGCTGGTTGAAATTGAGATCCTTCGACGCCTGGTCGACGATCATCGCCACCGTGTCGAGTTCGGCGCCGGTCTTGCGTCGCGCGGTATCCAGCAGCAGGCGCGCGGACGCGCTTCCGAGCAACGCCGCCAGTTCGCGCTCGACCGCATCCGAGACCTGCGGCGGCACGTCGCCCTTCGTCGGCGCATCGGCCAGCAAGGCGCCGATGCGTTCCAGGCCGAGAAAACGCAGGCCGGCATTGCGCAAGGTCGCGGCATCGAAGCGTTCGAGTTCGCGTCGCTGCTGGCGCGGCAGCCAGAAGGCGACCGCAAGCGTGACTACCGTCGAGACCAGCAGGCTGACGCCGACGGCACGCGCCAATCGTCCCCACCCCGTCAATGCCAGCAAATGATCGGGTGCAAGCCAGCGCCAGCCGAAGGGCCCCTGTTCCACCAGCGTCGGTGATACCCATCCGGCATCACCAAGCAGCGGCACCAGCATCGCCCATGCCCAGGCAACGAATCCAAAGACAATCCCGAGCGACACCGCACGCGCCGGCATCTGTGGCTGCCACACCGCGAACGCCATTGCCGGCGCCAGCGTCGCCAACGCCGAGAACGACACCGCGCCGACATCGGCCAGTGCGACTTCTCCCGCAACGGCGCGGCCATAGCCCCAGGCCAGGAAGACGATGACGAGAATGCCGACACGCCGCAACATCAACACGCGTCCGCGCAAGTCGCCACCACCGCGCGCCCACGCACCGCGCAACAAGGTCGGTGCCAGCCAATGGTTGCCGATCATCAAACTCAGGGTGAGCAGGCTGATCACCACCATGCCGGTCGCCGCGGCCATGCCGCCGAGGTAGGCGAACAATGCGAGTCCGGAATTCCCATGCGCCATCGGCAAGGCGATGACGTATAGATCGGAACTGACGCCGCCGGCGAATTCCGCGCCCCCCATGCGCGCCAGCGGCAACAGCGGCAACGAGATCAGCAGCATGTACAGCGGGAACAGCCAGCGTGCCGTGCGCAGATGCGATTCCTGCCGGCATTCGACCACGCCGACATGGAACTGGTGCGGCAAGGTGAACATCGCCAGCACGCCGAGCAGCACCAGTGGCGCGAATCCCTGGCGGTCCGGTGGCGATTGAATGGGTGCAGTAGCGAATTCGGAATGATGGCGCGCGACGAAAATCCCGAGCGCGAGCATCGCGGCCAACTTGAACAGCGATTCCACCGCCACCGCGAACACCAGTCCGCGGTTGTGCCAGCCTGCGTCGCGGGTGCCGAACAACATGGTGAACACCGCCATCACCAGCGCGATCACCAGACCGACGTCGATCCCTCCCGCATCGACCTGCCCGCCAATGCCGTGCGTCAGCAGGCCATAGCCCATCGCCACCGCCTTGAGTTGCAGCGCGATGTACGGAATCAGCCCGAGGATCGCGATCAGGGTGACGATCGCGGCGAGGCGCGGATCGCGGCCGAGGCGTCCGGCGATGAAGTCTGCGATCGAACCGGCATGCACTTCGCGCGCGCGTCGCACCAGCCCGATCATCGCGGTGCCGGCCAGCGCGTACAACAGGATGGTACCGACGAAGGTCGGCGGCAGCGGCCACTGGTAGCGCGCGGCCTGGGTGACGGTCCCGAAGAGCGTCCACGACGTGCAGTACACCGCCAGTGACAACGCGTAAATCCAGCCCCAGTGTCGCGACAACAGTGCCGGTCGGCGATCGGCGAACAACGCGGCGGCGAAGATGAAGGCCAGCCACGCCAACGCCACCAGCGCGACCCATGCGCCGCTCAAGCCCATGTGGACTCCTGGCTGGCGAATGGAACGGGTGGCGCGATCATCCGTCGAGGATAGAGCCTGCGCATCACGCGTGCATGCCGGCCTCGATCACGACGCGGGCATCCACCGCATCGTGTCGGGCCGGCAGCGACTCCCCTCAGAAATCGTAACGCACCGACAACATGTATTGCCTCGGCGCGCCATAGAACCCGGTGCGGACGCCGAGTGCCGGAATCACGTAACCGGTGGTGAGGTATTTGGTGTTGCTGAGGTTGCTGCCCTGCAACGACACCGTCCACGGCTTGCTCGGCTTCCAGATCACGCCGGCACCCACCAGGCCATACGCACCCTGCTCGATCGGCTGGGTATCCACGCCGGTGACCGGATCGTGCGTCACTTCGGTCGTCGCCACCACGCTGCTCTGGCGGGTGTAGCTCACGCGCGCGGTCAGGTCGCCGGCACGGCCAAGGCTGGTGCGATATTCGGCATTGATCGCACCCGAGAACTTCGGCGCATTGGTGAATGCCTGCTGGTCGGCGATGTTGACGTTCTTGTACATGTACTCGTCGAACTTCGCGTTCAGCCACGACAGGTTGCCGGTCAGCGCGAAATGCTTGCTTGGCAGCCACTGGTATTCGAACTCGAAACCGCTCACCGTGCCCTGGCCGGCGTTGGTGAAATCGCCGAAGAAGGCCTTGGTATTGGCCGGCGTGGTGTATTCGGTGAACACCGAGAGCTGGATGTTCTTGTACTTGTTGTGGAAGTACGCCATGTTGAGGAACAGCGACTGGCCGAGCAGCGCCATCTTGCTGCCGACTTCCAGGCTGTCCACGCGTTCATCGCGGAACGGCTCGGCCGAACGCGGCACCGCCACCGATTGCGCGCGGATGTTGTAGCCACCCGACTTGAAGCCGCGCGACGCCAATCCGTACACCATCACGCCCTGGCTGACCTGGTAATCCAGCGACAGTTTCGGCGACACGTTCTTGAAACCGATCGACTTGTCGAAGTCGGCGGCGATCACGCCGCTCGGCTTGGTGAAGCTGCCATCGGTGTAACCGATGTTGTGGACGATCGCGTGCTTTTTCTCGTCGGTGTAGCGCACGCCGGCATCCAGCTTGAACTTGCTGGTGAGATCGAAGGTCCAGTCGGCATAGAACGCCGTGCTCTTGGTGTAGACGGTGCCGCGAGTATCGCCGAACGAGAGGTTGAAGAAGTTGTTCAGCACCTGACCGCCGGCATCGCCATCAAAATGGTAGATGCCCATCACGCCACGGGCGCGGCCGCCGGCGTCGTAGTTGGCTTGGATTTCATTGCTGGTCTGGTGGTCGCGATAGAACGCCTTCACGTCGGCGACCTTGTTCGGCAACGTGTCGAAATCGATATTGGTTTCGGTGTTCGACTGGCGCTTGGCCCACACGTACTTGAGCGCCCAGGCATCGTTGACGCGCATGTTCGCTGTCATCGACAGGCCATCGAGCTTGGTGTAGTTGACGTCGGGCATGCCGTTGCGGACGTCGTAGCGGCTCGTCATCGGCGCATAGGTCGGTGCGAAGGGATTCTTCGCCAGCATCTGCGCGCCACGCACGCCCGATTGGTCGTCGGTGTGGTCATAGGCGAACTGCAGGTCGAACTTGTCGGTCACGTAAGCACCGACCGCCAATCGCCACGCGAAGATATCCTTGTCGCTGACATCATGGCCGCTGGTCAGGTTCTTGCCGAAACCGTCGCGGGTGAGCTTGGCCATCGACAAACGTGCACGCAATGCCTTGGCATCGCCGAAGGCGTCGCCGACCGCGAACTTGATGTCGCGCTCGTTGTAATCGCCAACCGTGCCTTGCACGAAACCGTTGAAATTGGTCGCGAGCGGCTTGGTGATGTACTTGATCGCGCCGCCGATGGTGTTCTTGCCGTACAGCGTGCCCTGCGGGCCGCGCAGCACTTCGATGCGACCGACGTCGAGCAGGTCGAGCAAGGCGCCCTGCGGACGCGCGACATAGACATCGTCGATGTACATGCCGACGCCGGGATCGACGCCCCACAGCGGATCGGACTGGCCGACGCTGCGGATATAGGCGGTGATGGTGGTATTGGATCCGCGTGCCGCATAGATCGTCAGGTTCGGCACCTGCCCCTTGAGATCGCCGAGATCCTGCACGTTGAGTTTCTCGAGCGCCTGCGCGGTGAACGCGGTCACCGCCACCGGCACTTCCTGCAGCGTCTCCTCGCGGCGACGCGCGGTCACGGTGATCGCGCCGAGATCGCCGTTGTTCGATGCCTGCTGCTTGTCGCCGGACTGCGCGGACGATTGACCATCCGGCGTCGCCTGCTGGGCCTGGACGGCCGGGCCGGCCAATCCCAGCGCGATGGCGAGGCAAAGTGGAGCGTGACGATGGGTGCGGCGCATGGATGTGTTCCTCTCGCTGATGACAGCCGGGAGCGGATTCCCCCGATGGCATGCAGACTAGGCGGAAGCAGGCGCCGGCCACATCGTACCTTCGGACAAGGGCGCGCCGGATCGTGACTGCGCACACTCCACGAACGTTTCCTTGTCCGGATGTCCCGATGGCGTTCCTGATCGTGCTGGCCGCGCTGTGCTTCCTGATGTTCGTGGCCTATCGCGGCTACAGCGTGATCCTGTTCGCGCCAATCGCTGCATTGCTGGCGGTGCTGCTGACCGATCCGTCACTGGTCGCGCCGATGTTCAGCGGCCTGTTCATGGACAAGATGGTCGGCTTCGTCAAGAACTATTTCCCGGTGTTCCTGCTCGGTGCGGTATTCGGGAAATTGATCGAAATATCGGGATTCTCGCGGTCGATCGTCAGCGCCACCATCCGCATCGTCGGCGCCAGCCGCGCCATGCTCGCCATCGTGCTGGTGTGCGCGCTGCTCACCTATGGCGGCGTGTCGCTGTTCGTGGTGGTGTTCGCGGTCTATCCCTTCGCCGCCGAGCTGTTCCGCCAGGGCAACATCCCCAAGCGATTGATCCCCGGCACGATCGCCTTGGGCGCGTTCACCTTCACCATGGACGCCCTGCCCGGCACGCCGCAGATCCAGAACATCATCCCCACCACTTTCTTCAAGACCAATACCTGGGCGGCACCATCGCTGGGCGTGGCCGGATCGATCTGCATCTTCGTGATCGGCATGCTCTATCTGGAATGGCGTCGCCGCAGCGCCCTGCGCGCGGGCGAAGGCTATGGCGATCCCGCGCAGTTGCGCAACGAGCCGGCGCCGTTCACCGGCGAAAAACTCGCACATCCGCTGATCGCGATCCTGCCATTGGTACTCGTCGGCGTTTCAAACAAATGGCTGAGCTCGGCGATCCCTGCGTGGTACGGCGCATCCACCAGCTTCGTACCCGCGGTGATCGGCAAGCAGACGCCAGTGGTGCAGGAAGTCTCGAAGATCGCGGCGATCTGGGCGGTCGAAGGCGCGTTGCTGCTCGGCATCCTCTGCGTGCTGGCGTTCGCCTGGCGCGATGTCGCCAAGCAATTGGCCGAAGGCAGCAAGGCCGCGGTCGGCGGCGCGATGCTGTCGGCGATGAATACCGCCAGCGAATACGGCTTCGGAGCAGTGATCGCCGCCCTGCCCGGTTTTCTGATCGTCGCGAATGCACTGAAGGCGATCCCGCATCCACTGGTCAACGAAGCGGTGACCGTGACCGCGCTGGCTGGCATTACCGGGTCGGCATCGGGTGGCATGAGCATCGCCCTGGCGGCAATGTCCGACACTTTCATCGCCAACGCACAGGCGGTGGGCATTCCAATGGAAGTGCTCCATCGCATCGCGGCGATGGCATCGGGCGGCATGGACACGCTGCCGCACAATGGCGCGGTGATTACCCTGCTGGCCGTGACCGGGCTCAACCACCGGCAGTCATACAAGGACATTTTCGCGATCACCCTGGTGAAGACGTTCGCCGTGTTCGTGGTGATCGTGCTGTATTCGCTGACCGGGCTGGTTTGAGGCCTAAAATGCCGGGGTGAACACCCCGCGCAAAATCATCCATGTCGACATGGACGCGTTCTACGCGTCGGTGGAGCAGCGCGACGACCCCGCCTTGCGTGGACGTCCGGTGGTAGTCGCCTGGCGCGGCAATCGCTCGGTGGTGTGCGCGGCGAGCTATGAAGCGCGCAAGTTCGGCGTGCGCTCGGCGATGCCAGCGGTACGCGCGGAACGCCTGTGCCCCGACGCGATTTTCGTGCCGCCCGACTTCACCCGCTACAAGGCGGTGTCGCAGCACGTGCGCGAAATCTTCGCACGCCATACCGACCTGATCGAGCCACTGTCGCTGGACGAGGCCTATCTCGATGTCACCGCGCCCAAGCACGATCTCGGCAGCGCCACCGCGATCGCCGAATCGATTCGTGCCGACATTCGCGAGGAGCTGTCGCTGACGGCATCGGCCGGTGTCGCGCCGAACAAGTTTTTGGCCAAGATCGCCAGCGACTGGAACAAGCCCGACGGGTTGTTCGTGCTCAAGCCTTCAATGGTCGATGTCTTCGTCGCTGCGCTGCCGTTGGGTCGATTGCCCGGTGTCGGCAAGGTCACCGAAGGTCGGCTGGTCGAGCTGGGATTGCA
>JAFEBZ010000002.1 GCA_018242405.1 Pseudomonadota bacterium
GTCCTGCCGCTGGACGTCGCCGACGATGCCCAGATCAACGAGTGCTTCGCGCAGCTGGGCCAGCACTGGGACGGCCTCGACATCCTCGTCCACTGCATCGCCTTCGCCCCGCGCGAAGCGATCGAAGGCGACTTCCTCGACGGCATCACCCGCGAGAACTACCACATCGCCCACGACATCAGCGCCTATTCGCTGGCTGCGCTGGGCAAGGCTGCGCGTCCGCTGATGAAGGGCCGCAACGGCGCCATCCTCACCCTGAGCTATCTCGGCGCGGAACGCGCGCTCGCCAACTACAACACCATGGGCGTGGCCAAGGCCAGCCTGGAAGCAACGGTGCGCTACATGGCGATGAGCGTCGGCCCGGAAGGCACCCGCGTCAACGCGATCTCGGCCGGCCCGATCCGCACGCTGGCGGCCTCCGGCGTCGCCAACTTCCGCAAGATGATGACGGCGTTCGAAGCGGTCGCGCCGATGCGCCGAGCAATCACCATCGAGGACGTCGGCAACACCGCGGCATTCCTCTGCTCCGACCTCGCCCACGGCATCACCGGCGAAGTGACCTATGTCGATTCCGGCTACAACATCATGGGCATGAGCGGCATCGATTGATGCATCGCCCGGGATATCGGCAATAAAAAAGCCCGGCTTTCGCCGGGCTTTTTGTTGGGCCAGGAACGCCAGTCGTTACAGGCGGTCCTCCGCGACCGTGACCTTGAACTGCTTGCGCAATGCCTTGATGTAATCCTGCGCCGACGCCTGGCCATTGGCCTGGGCAATCTGCTGCATCAGGTTTGCACGCATTTCCGGCGGGAACGCCGCGGGATCGCCGGCCTTCACCGACTCCACTGCAAACACCAGCCAGCTGCCGTCCGGCAATTGCACCTTGCCTGCGCTCTGCTTGCCGGTCGCGGGGCGTGCCGTGGAGAAGACCGCCTTGTTGATGGCAGGCGTCGGCACGTTGCCGCGCGGCAGGGTCATCGCGGGCTGCGGCGCGGGAAGCGACTGCGCCGCGGCGACCTGCGTGATCGTCTGTCCGCCTTCAATCGCCTTGATCATCGCATCGGCACGCGCGGCGGCGGCCTTGCTGGCGCGATCGGCGCGGACATCAGCGATGACCTGGTCATTGACCTCGGCCTGCGGACGCTGGCGCGCCGGGGTGTAATCGAGCACGTGCACCATCACCGAATGGCCGGGGGCAATCGTGATCGGATCGCTCACGCCCTTGTCCTTGAGCAGGTGGTCCGAGAACGCGACGCGACGCACCGCGGTTTCGGCGAGCACGCCCTGCACGTTCGCCGGCGTCACCGGACCGATCTTCTCGAACGGCAGTTTCTGCGCAGCGGCGGTGGCGGCAAAGCTGGCTGGATTCTTGTAGGCCTCGTCGGCAAGCACGCCCATCGCGGCATTGACCGCCTTCTCGCTCGCGGTCTTCGCCAGCGCCTTCTCGATCTCGGGACGCGCTTCCTCGAAGGTCACGACCTTGCCTTCCTTGACGTCGCGCAACTGGATGACGTGGAAACCGAAGTCGGAACGCACCGGTGCGCTGACATCGCCCTTCTTCATCGCGAACAACGCGTCTTCGAACGGCTTGACCATGCTGCCGTCGTGCGCGACCCAGCCGAGATCGCCGCCCTTGGTCTTGGAGCCGACGTCATCGGAATTGGCCTTGGCCAGAGCGGCGAAATCCGCGCCCGGCGCCTTGGCCTGCTCGGCGATCTGTTCGGCCTTGGCCTTCGCCGCCGCGACCACATCGGGCTTGGCATCCTTGGGTACCGCGATCAGGATGTGCGACGCCAGGCGCTGGTCGGCGGCAACGTACTTGGCCTTGTCGGCGTCGTACTGCTTGCGCAACTGCGCCTCGTCGATCGCCGCCGGCGCCATTTTCGCCGGATCGCCGTCGACGACTTCGAACGTCGCCTGCATCGGCTGGGTGTATTGCGCGCCATGCGAGGCATACCACGCCTTCGCTTCCGCATCGCTGACCGGCGCGGTATCCGTTGCCGCGGGCACGGCCACGCTCTGGACTTCACGCTGTTCGGTCAGTGCGTTCACCAGGCGACCGGCTTCACCCGGCGTGACGAAATCGCTGAGCGCGATGCGTCCGGCCAACGCTTCCCGGCGCAGGCCGTCGCGGATCTGGGTCTCGAAGATTTCCGGCGACAGCGGCGGATTGGCCGTCGCCAGCGTGCGCTGGTAGGTCGCCAGATCGAATTTCCCATTGACCTGGAACACCGGCATCGATTCGATGGTCTTGCGGATCGAGGCATCCGACACGCCGATGCCGTTGCGATCGGTGGCCATCAGCATGACGCGCTCGTCGATCATCTGGTCCAGCACCTTGCGCTTGTTGTCGGCGCTTTCGAACTGCTGGCTGTCGAAGGCATCGCCCATCTGCTGGCGCTGCTGCTGGCGCAGCTGGTCGAACTGCTGGCGGAAATCCTGCTGGCTGATGTCCTCGGTCGTCCACAGCTTGTTGAGCGGCCAGAACGACGGCGCCGATTTCCACCAGGTTGGCGGTGCCTGCACGCGTGCGACATAGGTGTCGTTGCGACCACCGACGTACTGTTCGATGCCGAACAGGGCGAAGGGAATGATCAGCAATCCGAGGATGGTGGTGGCGATCCAGCCGTTGGTCTTTTCGCGAAGTGCTTGCAGCATCGATAGGGTCTTTGTTTCAGCCGACCGCGAAGTGTAACGCGTGCGGAACGCCGGGCAAAACAAAAGGCGCCTTGCGGCGCCTTGTGCGTTTCTCATGGCGGAGCGGACGGGACTCGAACCCGCGACCTCCGGCGTGACAGGCCAGCATTCTAACCAGCTGAACTACCGCTCCGTTGAGCCCGAAA
>JAFEBZ010000030.1 GCA_018242405.1 Pseudomonadota bacterium
ATACTGGCGAGCTTCCCTCTGTGGGGCCATAGCTCAGCTGGGAGAGCGCCTGCATGGCATGCAGGAGGTCGGCGGTTCGATCCCGCCTGGCTCCACCAACATCGATCGCAACAGGCCAGTGATCGGTGCCGCAAGGGATAAGCGTCAAACCCGTCCCCATCGTCTAGAGGCCTAGGACATTACCCTTTCACGGTAGCGACCGGGGTTCGAATCCCCGTGGGGACGCCATCTTCAGGAAAACGCCCGCGCAAGCGGGCGTTTTTTCTTTTTGCACCGCAATGAATCCGTCGTGACCCCGGAACGCGGCTGCGCTCGTCGTCCGTGCAGATTTCCCGCAGAATAGCGGGCTTCCAGTCGTCGGATTTCCCCATGCCACCGGTTCGCTTCGCCGCGCTTGCTTCAGTCCTCCTCGCCATCGCCGTATCGCCAGGCATCGCCCATGCGGCGAAGACGAAGACCAAGGCGAAGGCCGCGAAGAAGCCAGTTGCCGCACAACCGGCAACCGCACCGGCTGCGACGAAGGTGGATCTGCGCACCGATCGCGATCGCATCAGCTACATGGTGGGAATGGAAGTGGGCAAGACGGTGGCCGACGTCGGCCAGGACATCGATTTCGCCGAGTTTGAAAACGCCATCCGCAATACGATGGATGGCGGCAAGCCGCTGCTCACCCAGGACGATGCGCGTGCAGTGAGCATGTCGTTGGGCGAACGCGTCCAGGCGCGGAAGTCGAATGCGCCGGTTCCCGCGTTCCCGCCGGGCGTGACGCCGGCCAAGGTTGCGCAGCTGGTCGGCATCGACATCGGTCGTTCGCTGGCGCCGGCGCGCGCCGAATTCGATCTGCCGCTGGTGATGCAGGGGCTGCGCGCGATCGCATTGAAGCAGACGCCATTGCTCGATGAAGCCCAGGCGAAACAGGCACACGACCAACTGATCGTGAAGATGCGCGTGCGCGGCGCGGCGGAGGCTGTACGCAACAAGCGCGAAGGTGACGCGTTCCTCGCCCGCAATCGCACCGCGCCCGGCGTGATGACCACACGGACCGGCCTGCAGTACCAGGTGATGAAGGACAGTGGCGGCATCATGCGGCCGTCCGCCGATTCCTCGGTGCGCGTCAGCTACGAAGGCCGCACGCTGGATGGCCACGTTTTCGACGCCAACAAGGATGCGAATTTCCCGCTGAAGGCGGTGATCTCAGGCTGGACGGAAGGCCTGCAGTTGATGCCGGTCGGCAGTCGCTACCGTTTCTGGATCCCGTCGCAGCTGGCCTACGGCGCCAAGGGCTCGCCTCCGAGCATTCCGCCGAACTCCACGCTGGTGTTCGATGTCGAACTGCTCGGCCTGAGTCGCTAAAGTAATCTGCCCTGCGGTTCGTCCGCAGCCATTCATCCGCATCTTGCGGTCAAGAAGAAAACCGGAGTTCCCGATGTCCAATCGCCGTTCCCTCATCGTCCTGTCGTCGCTGGCGATCGCAATCACGTTCTCGCTGGGCGCCTGCAAGAAGCCTGCCGATGGCGCGGCATCGACCGACGCCAAGCCCGCCGCCGATGCCAAGAGCACCGACAAGCCGGCGCAGACCATCGCCGGCCTGCCCACCGACAAGGACCAGGTCAGCTACATGCTCGGCATGAACATGGGCAAGCAGCTGGAGCCGGCCAAGGACGAGATCGATCTCGACGTGATGATGAAAGGCATTCGCGCATCGATGAACGGCGAGAAGCCGTTGATGGACGACAAGCAGGCTGCCGCCGTCGGCGAGGCCTTCAGCCAGCGCATGCAGCTGAAGATGATGCAGAAGGCGATGACCGATGCCAAGAAGAACGGCGAGGAAGGCGAGAAGTTCCTGGCCGAGAACGGCAAGAAGCCGGACGTGAAGACCACGGCGTCGGGCCTGGAGTATCAGGTCGTGAGCGAAGGCACCGGCCCCAAGCCGAAGGCGACCGACGTGGTCAAGGTGAAGTACAAGGGCACCACGCTCGACGGCAAGGAATTCGACAGCACCGAAGCACACGGCGGCGAGCCGGCGATGATGCCGATCAATCGCGTGATCCCGGGCTGGTCCGAAGGCGTGCAGTTGATGCCGGTCGGCAGCAAGTACAAGTTCTGGATCCCGGCCAAGCTGGCTTACGGCGAACAGGGCACCCCGGGTGGCCCGATCCCGCCGAACGCGACCCTGGTGTTCGACGTCGAGCTGGTGAGCATCGAGAAGGCACCGGCAGGCGCCGCACCGGCTCCGAAGAAGTAATCGCGATCGACACGCCACACACAAGCACGCCAAGAACTAGGGAAGACACATGCACGTATCCATCTTCGGCACCGGTTATGTCGGCCTGGTCACCGGAACCTGCCTTGCGGAAGTCGGGCACCAGGTGGTGTGCGTCGATATCGACGCGGCCAAGGTGGACGGGCTCAACAATGGCGTGATCCCGATCTACGAACCCGGCCTCGAGCCGATGGTGAAGGCGAACCACGCCGCAGGCCGGTTGCGCTTCACCACCGACGCCGCCGAAGCGATTGCCTTCGGTGACGTGGTGTTCATCGCGGTCGGCACGCCGCCGGACGAGGATGGCAGCGCCGACCTGCAGTACGTGCTGGCGGTGGCGCGCACCATCGGCAAGTACATGGACAAGCCGGTGGTGGTGGTCGACAAATCGACGGTGCCGGTCGGGACCGCCGACAAGGTGACCGCGGCGATCGCGGAAGAGTTGGCGAAGCGTGGTGCCGACGTGCACTTCGACGTCGTCTCGAATCCGGAGTTCCTCAAGGAAGGCGCTGCGGTCGAGGACTGCATGCGCCCGGATCGCATCGTCATCGGTTCGCCCAGCGACAGCGCGATCGCGGTGATGCGGAAGTTGTACGCACCGTTCAATCGCAACCACGACCGCATGGTGACGATGGACGTGCGTTCCGCGGAACTGACCAAGTACGCGGCGAACGCGATGCTGGCGACCAAGATCAGTTTCATGAACGAAATGGCAAACATCGCCGAGCGCGTAGGCGCCGACATCGAGCACGTGCGCAAGGGCATCGGTTCCGATCCGCGCATCGGCTGGCACTTCATCTACCCCGGTGCCGGTTACGGCGGATCGTGCTTCCCCAAGGACGTGCAGGCACTGGCGAGAACCGCTGCACAAAACAACTACGATTCGCTGTTGTTGAACGCGGTCGAGGCGGTCAACGAACGCCAGAAGAGCCATCTGTTCGAATTGATGGTGCGCCACTACGGCAGTGCCGCCGTGTTGAAGGGCAAGACCATCGCGCTGTGGGGGCTGGCGTTCAAGCCGAATACCGACGACATGCGCGAAGCCTCGAGCCGCCAGTTGCTGGCGCAGTTGTGGGAAGCCGGCGCCAAGGTGCGTGCCTATGATCCGGAAGCACGCGAGGAAGCGCACCGCATCTTCGGTGACCGCGACGACCTGATGTTGTGCGACCTGCGCGCGGACACGCTCGCTGGCGGCGTCGATGCGCTGGTGGTGATCACCGAATGGAAGCAATTCCGCAGCCCCGACTTTGACATGCTGTCCGAACGCCTGCGCGATCGCGCGATCTTCGACGGTCGCAATCTTTATGACCCGGCCGAAGTCGAAGCCAATGGCCTGGCTTACTGGGGCATCGGTCGCGGCCGTTCCGTACGCGTGGCATGAACGAGCAACGCGCCAATGACCAGCAGCGCATCGAAGAACTGGAGACGCGCCTGACCTTCCAGGAGCAGGCGCTGCTCGAACTCAGCGATGCATTGGCCGACGCGCGCAGCGATATCGCGCGCCACGAAGCTGCCTTGCTTCGCGTGGTCGAAGAATTGAAATCCGCGCGCGGATCGGGCGTGAGCGTCGATCCCGCCGATGAGCCGCCACCGCCCCACTATTGATTGACGATGACCGATTCATTGCGCGACCAGTTGCTCGGTCTGGGCTTTAAACAGACTTCGACCAAGCCGGCGCCGAAACCGACGTCCAAGTCGAAACATGCTGCTCCTGCCGGCAAGGGCAAGCCCGGGCATGGCCCGCGCAGGGATGGCAAGGGCGCACCGCCGCCCGGGAACAAGCCGCGCGGCGGCGAAATGGATCTCGGCCGGGCCTATGCAATGCGTGCGGAGAAGGAAAAGTCCGAGCGCGTCGAAGCCGAACGCATCAAGCAGGAAGAAGCGCGTTTGCGTCGCGAGGCACGCGAAAAGCTCGCTGCTTTCCTCGAAGGAAAATCGCTGAACGCCGCTGACGCGGAAATCGCGCGTCACTTCGATTACGGCGGCAAGATCAAGCGCATCTACGTCACTGTCGAGCAGTTGCCGCGGCTCAATGCCGGCGAACTCGGCGTGGTGCAGTTGAACGGGCGTTACCTGCTCGTCACCGCCGACGTGCTGGCGGAAGCAGGGCGCATCTTTGCGCCTGCGGTCGCGTTGAAGGTCGATCCCGATGCGCCGGCGTCGGATGATCCGTACAGCGATCCGCAGTTCCAGGTGCCCGACGACCTGGTGTGGTGATGACCACCCGGACCGCGACATGCCTGTTGCTCGCGATCCTTGCATGGCCTGCATCATCGTTCGCGCAAACAGCAACAGCACTGCAACCGGAAACCGATGCGCAATTCGATCGTCCCGGTTTGTCTTTCTCGCCGTGGTCGCTCCCGCAGGGTGGACTGGTCTGGGAGCAGGGCCTGCCTGACGCCAGCTGGCAGCACGATGGCGACACGCGAACCGTCCAGGCCAATGCCGACAGCCGTCTGCGCATGGGGCTTGGGCATGGCCTTGAGTTGCAACTCGCCGGCACGCCGTATGTCTGGCAGCAAACGCGCGCCGGGACGAAGACCTATGCGCACGGACAGGGCGACACCGACGTCGCGCTGAAATGGACGGCGCCGCTGTCGTCGCAGGTGTGGAGCATGGCCTTGCTGGCGACGCACAAGTTTGCATCGGGCGGGCAAACGTTCGGATCATCCGGCCATGTCGACGAGCTTGCCGTCGCGGTCGCGCGCGATCTCGGAAACAACCGCAGCGTCGGTGGCTATCTGGCGCGGGATTCACAGCAGCAGGGGCATGGCTGGACGTCTGCGCTGTCCTACGGATTTCCGCTGACGGATGCGTTGTCAGGCTATGTCGAAACGGGTTTCGGGAATGGCGTCGATCATGCACGCATCGTCGGTGGTGGCTTGACGATGCTCGTCCGCCATCGCGTGCAACTGGATGGTTGGGTATTGCGCGGCCTGGATCGCGGCAGTCCCGACTGGCAGGCCGGCTTCGGTATTTCAGTGGTGTTCGCGCGCGGGCACTGATCAGGATCCGATGAGATCGTCGACCAGGGCTTCGGTGTGACGGCCGAGCCGACGCAGGTGCGAAACGCCGAGATCGCGGATCAGGCGATGACTCTGGTGCGGCAGCGGCGATTCGGCGATGTCCTGCGGGGTGATGTGCTTGCCACCGAGATCGGGCAGCAGGCGCACATCGGCTGCGGCGTAGCAGTGCTGCACCATCGCCGAACAGAACAGGGCGTTGTTGCGCGCCAGCACGTTGCCGTGACGACGCAGGCGCCGGCTCGGCATCGCGAACAGGGTGCCGATCAGTTCGGTGAGCGAGTAGTGCGACAGGCCCGACAATAGATCCAGGCCCGCAACCTGTACCTGCTTCGTTTGCGCTTCGTCCAGTCCGAAATCGAGAATGGCGAGATTGGGCACAAGATCGTTGTCGAAATAGCGATCGACGCGATTTTCCTGCACGCCCAGCCGTACCTGCTTGTAGTGGATGTCGAGGTCGGACTCCAGCACCCACCAGTGACCGTCGGCACGGCGTTCGTTGAAGATGAAGGCGTGCGACCACAGGCTGCGATGGCCGTCGCCGGTCAGCGGCGACTGCGCCTTGCGAATCAACTTGCTCATCCACTCCTTGCCGGTGCACAGCCCGATGCGTCCGGGCGCGGCGTGGCGCTCGATGAACTCGCGATTGTTCAGCCCGGCGCTGTCATCCATGGGTGGCGTCGGCGAATTCACCGCAGCGGACGATCCTGCGCGCATATGGCGCGGCTGCGACAGCTGCAGCGACATTGGGCGCATCAAGCACGAGGAATGTCGCATCGTTGCCGACTTCAAGGCCGTAGTCCTGGAGGCCGATCACGCGCGCGCCGGCGTGGCCGATCATGTCGAAGGCGACGCCGAGATCGGCATCGGTGTAGAACCCTGAGCGATAGCCGAGCAGCATCGCGCGCTGGAGCATGTCGCCATTGCCGTAAGGCCACCAGGCATCCTGGATGTTGTCGTTGCCCATGAAGACTTCGACGCCGGCTTTGCGCAAGCGCTGCACGGGCGGGAACGGACGATCGCCCGGTGCATTGGTCATGATCGCGACGCCGGCGCCCGCCAGTTCGGCGGCGATGCGATCGACATCGGTTTCCGGGACTTCGCCCAGCGAATAGGCGTGACTGACCGCGACACCCCCGCCGAGTCCGAGTGCGCGCGTGTGTTCGGCGATGCGGCGCAGTTGCGCGATGCCGCCATGACCCGGTTCGTGCAGATGGATGTCGATCTTCACGCCGCGTCGTTCGGCGATGCCGAAGACGATGTCGAGCTGGCCTTCGCTGTCGCCATCGAGCGTTTCGGGGTCGATGCCGCCGACCACTTGCGCGCCTTCGCCCATCGCGGCGTCGAGCAGCTCGGCAGTGCCGGGGCAGGACACCACGCCGGCTTGCGGGAACGCGACCAGTTCGATGTCGACGATGCCGCGCCAGCGTTCGCGTACCCCTGCGACGGCGTGGAGATTGGCGAATCCGGTGGTGGCGTCGACATCGACATGGCAGCGCATCGCGACCGTGCCGAACGAAACGGCCTGCGCGACCAATGCATCCGCGCGATCGGCGATGGGTGCCGATGCCGCGAGTTCGCGTTTTTCATGCGCCAGTCGTTCGCGCAAGGTGTTCGCCGGTTGATGCGGATGCCAGCGATCGCCGACGAAACTCTTGTCGAGATGGATATGGCCATCGACGAAGCCCGGGACGACCAGCCTGCCACCGAGGTCGACCAACTCGATGCCTTCATCACGCGGCAGGCCGCTGCCGATCGCGCTGAAATGGCCATTCGCGACCGCCAGTTCCAACGGGTTGCCGTCGCGATCAACGGCATTGATGAAAATGCGGTCAGTCATGGGTGATGTCCTTTATTCCGGATCGTAGTCGAGATTGGCGGCGAGCCAGCGTTCGGCCTGCTGCAGGGTGACACCGCGCCGTGCCGCGTAATCCGCGACCTGTTCGCGCGAGACACGACCGACCACGAAGTACTGGCTGCGCGGATGGCTGAAATACCAGCCGGAAACCGCGGCAGCCGGTGTCATCGCGAAATTCTCGGTGAGCTGCATGCCGGTGTTCTTCTCGACCTCGAGCAGATCGAACAGCGTGCGCTTCTGGCTGTGGTCGGGACAGGCCGGATAGCCGGGGGCCGGACGGATGCCGACGTATTTCTCGTCGATCAGTTCGTCGGTGCTCAGCGTTTCGTTTGGGGCGTAACCCCAATGCTCGCCGCGCACGTGCTGGTGCAGGCGCTCGGCGAACGTTTCTGCCAGGCGATCGGCCAGCGATTTCAGCAGGATGGCGTTGTAGTCGTCGTGGTCGGCTTCGTAGCGGGCGACGCGTTCGTCGATGCCGATGCCGGCGGTGCAGGCAAATCCGCCGATCCAGTCCTGCGTGCCCGAGCCTTCGGGCGCGATGAAATCGGCGAGGCAGAAGTCCGGGCGTTCCACCGGCTTGTCGACCTGTTGGCGCAGGAAGTGCAGGGCGGTGCGTTCCGGATTTTCGAGCACAACGTCCTCGCCGACGGAATGCGCCGGGAACAGCCCGATCACGCCGCGCGCGGTCAGCCACTTCTCGTCGACGATGCGCTTGAGCATCGCCTGCGCATCGCGGAACAGTTCGCTGGCCTGTTTGCCGACCACTTCATCCTTGAGGATCGCCGGATAACGGCCGGCGAGCTCCCAGGCGTTGAAGAACGGCGTCCAGTCGATCAATGGCACCAGTTCGGCCAGCGGATAGTCGTTGAAGACGTGGATGCCGGGCTTCGCCGGTTGCGGTGGTGCGTAGTTGGCCCAATCATCATTGAATTTCTGTGCGCGTGCTTTCTCCAGCGACACCAGTCGCTTGGCATCGCTGCGATTGCGGTGGCGTTCGCGGATGTCGGCGTAGTCGCTTTCGTTGGCGGCGACGAAGGAAGTGCGCAGATCAGGGGAAATCAGCGATTGCGCGACATTGACCGCGCGCGACGCGTCTTTCACCCAGATCGTCGGGGCGGGATAGTGCGGATCGATCTTGAGTGCGGTATGCGCGCGTGAGGTGGTTGCGCCACCGATCAGCAACGGCAGCTCGAAACCCTGGCGCTTCATTTCCTTGGCGACGTGGCTCATCTCTTCCAGCGACGGCGTGATCAGTCCGGACAAGCCGATGATGTCGGCGCCGACTTCGCGGGCGGTATCGAGGATTTTCTGTGCCGGCACCATCACGCCGAGATCGACCACCTCGAAATTATTGCAAGCGAGCACGACGCCAACGATGTTCTTGCCAATGTCGTGGACGTCGCCCTTGACCGTCGCCATCACGATCTTGCCGTTCGACTTGCCGGCATCGCCGGTGCGCAATTTTTCGGCTTCGATGAAGGGCAGCAGGTGCGCGACCGCCTTCTTCATCACGCGCGCCGATTTCACCACTTGCGGCAGGAACATCTTGCCGGCGCCGAACAGATCGCCGACCACGTTCATGCCGTCCATCAGCGGACCTTCGATCACGTCGAGCGGCCGCTTGGCTTGAAGACGTGCTTCCTCGGTATCGTCTTCGACGTACTGGTCGATGCCGTGTACCAATGCATGCGACAGCCGCGCCGCAACTGGCTGCTCGCGCCAGCGCAGGTCCTCGACCTTTTTCTCGCCCTTCTTGCCCTTGTACTTGTCGGCGATTTCGAGCAGGCGCTCGGTGGAATCGTCGCGGCGATTCAGCACCACGTCCTCGACGCGTTCGCGCAGTTCCGGGTCGAGGTCGTCGTAGATCGGCAAAGCGCCGGCGTTGACGATGCCCATGTCCATGCCGGCCTTGATCGCGTGGTAGAGGAACACCACGTGGATGGCCTGGCGCACCGGTTCATTGCCGCGGAACGAGAACGACACGTTCGATACGCCGCCGGAAATGTGGCTCTTGGGGAAGCGCTTGCGCAACTCGCGCGCGGCCTCGATGAAGGCGACCGCGTAATCGTTGTGTTCCTCGATTCCGGTGGCGATCGCGAAACAGTTGGGATCGAAGATGATGTCTTCCGGCGGGAAGCCGATCTCTTCGGTCAACAGCTTGAATGCACGCGAGGAAATCTCGACCTTGCGTTCCAGGGTGTCGGCCTGGCCGGCTTCATCGAACGCCATCACCACCACGGCGGCACCGTAGCGGCGTACCAGCCGGGCCTGGCGCAGGAATTCGGCTTCGCCTTCCTTCATCGAGATCGAATTGACGATGCCCTTGCCTTGCAGGCATTTCAGGCCGGCTTCGATCACCGTCCACTTCGAGGAATCGACCATCACCGGGATGCGCGCGATGTCGGGCTCGGCGGCCATCAGGTTGAGGAAGGTCACCATCGCCTTCTCGGAATCAAGCAGGCCTTCGTCCATGTTGACGTCGATCACCTGCGCGCCGTTCTCGACCTGCTGGCGCGCGACCACCAGCGCGTCGTCGTAGCGGCCTTCCAGGATCATCTTCTTGAATTGCGCGCTGCCGGTGACGTTGGTGCGCTCGCCGACATTGATGAAGTTCGATTCCGGCGTGATCACCAGCGGTTCGAGGCCGGCCAGGCGGGTGTGACGGGCGAGTGCACTCATGCTGCGTCTTCCAGAACGGGGATCGCGCGTGGAGAAACATCGCTGACGGCAGTGGCGATCGCGGCGATGTGTTCCGGCGTGGTGCCGCAGCAACCGCCAACCACGTTGAGCAATCCCGATTGCGCGAATTCGCGCAGGATCACTGCCATATCCTCCGGCGTTTCGTCGTAGCCACCGAAGGCATTGGGCAGGCCGGCGTTGGGATGCGCGGTGACGTAGGTATCGGCAACGGTGGACAGCGCTTCCACGTGCGGACGCAAATCCTTCGCACCGAGCGCGCAGTTGAGACCGATGCCGAGCGGGCGCGAATGGCGCAGCGAATACCAGAAGGCTTCCGCGGTCTGGCCCGAGAGCGTGCGGCCGGAGGCGTCGGTAATCGTGCCGGAGATCATTACCGGCAGGCGTTCGCCATGCGCGTCGAAGGCCTCCTCGATGGCGAACAGCGCGGCCTTGGCATTGAGGGTGTCGAACACCGTCTCCACCATCAGGATGTCGGCGCCGCCTTCGATCAAGCCCTCGGCGGCTTCGCGATAGGCGTCGCGCAGTTCGTCGAAACTGATGGCACGAAAACCGGGACGATTGACGTCCGGCGACAGCGATGCGGTGCGACTGGTGGGGCCGAGCAAGCCGACCACGAAGCGCGGCTTCGACGGATCCTTCGCTTCGGCGGCATCGGCGGTTTCGCGGGCGATGCGTGCGCCTTCGCGGTTGAGTTCGCGCACCAGATGGGTGAGGCGATAGTCGGACAGCGAGATGCTGGTCGAATTGAAGGTATTGGTTTCGATCAGGTCGGCGCCGGCGGCGAGGTACTGCGCGTGGATGTCGCGGATGATTTCCGGGCGCGTCAGCGTCAGCAGATCGTTGTTGCCGCGCTGGTCGTGGCCTTCGCAGCCGCAGCCGGGGCCGTGGGCGTGTCCATCGGCAGCGAACAGGGCGTCGTAGCCTTCGGCGAAACGCGTGCCGCGGTAGTCGGCTTCCTGCAGTTCGTGGCGCTGGATCATCGTGCCCATCGCGCCATCGAGGACGAGGATGCGTTCGCCGAGTGCCCGCTGCAGCGCTTCGGCGCGTTGCGGATTCTTCCAGGGAAGTTGCGTGCTCATGGCTTGGTTCCGATCAGCGAGATGACTTCGAAATGCGGTGGACGACGTTCGCGGGTGATGCTGGCGGCGCGGTCGCCGCGCAGCCCGGCTTTCTCGATGAACTTCTGCAGTTCCTTGACGGTGAACCCGAGATTGACGTGACCGAACGGTTGCGCTGCGGTGGCGTGTGCGTGCTTGCCGAGACTCGACAGCAGCAGGTTGCCGCCCGGACGCAGCACGCGCGCCGCTTCGGCGACAGCCTGTTGCGGTTTGGCGGCATAGGTGAGTGCGTGCATCAGTACTACCAGGTCGAAGCTGGCGTCGGCGAAGGGCAGGGCGTGCATGTCGCCTTCGCGCACTTCCACGTTGGGATAGGTACGCAGGCGTTCGCTGGCGGCGTTGACCACGCGCGCACTGGCATCGAGACAGACGTAGCGACCGGAATGTGGCGCCAGCAGTTCGGCCAGCACGCCGTCGCCGGAAGCGATGTCGAGGACATCGCCGGGTTCCAGCAATGGCAGTGCGGAGCGCGCCAACGCTTCCCAGGTGCGACCGGGCGAGTAGTGGCGCTCCATGTCGCCGGCGACGCTGTCGGCCCAGTTCTGGTCGCTGGCACGCGCGGCCATCACGCCCGGGATGCGGGCGGCGTCCTGGTTCAGCAGGGGATCGTCGCTGCCGTTGCGCAGGGCCTGCCACAGACTTTGCTGCGCGGGATCGAGCGCGTCTTCGTCGAAACGGTAATACGCCGACACGCCGGAACGGCGGTCGCGCACCAATCCTGCTTCCTTGAGTCGCGCCAGGTGGGTGGAGACGCGCGGTTGCGCCAGCCCGGTGATCGCTGCAAGCTCGGCGACGGTGAATTCCTCGCGCGCGAGCAGCACCAGCAGGCGCACACGGGTCGCATCGGCGAAGACCTTGAGACGGTTCGACCAGCCTTCCAGATCCATATATCGCTCTATCCGGATTTAAAGATATATTGTCGCGCCGACTGGCCGCAGGGTCAAGCCGGGTCGGAAAAAAAGGCGCCGCGGGCTACAATTTCCCTTTCCAACTCCGATTGGGGATGTGATCGTGGATTTCAGCTTCACCGAAGAACAGTTGATGATTCAGGACGTGGCGCGCCGGATTGCGCAGGAGAAAATCGGCCCGTCTGCAGAAGACCACGATCGCAGCGGTGAATTCCCGCTCGAAAACATCCGCCTCCTCGGCGAAAACGGCCTGATGGGTATCGAAGTGCCGGGCGAATACGGCGGCGCCGAGATGGATCCGGTGGCCTACGTGCTGGCCATGATCGAGATCGCGCAGGCCGATGCCGCGCACAGCACCATCATGTCGGTGAACAATTCGCTGTTCTGCAACGGCATCCTGACCCATGGCACCGAAGCACAGAAGCAGCAGTACGTGCGCGCGATCGCCGAAGGCAAGGAAATCGGCGCATTCGCGCTGACCGAGCCGCAGTCCGGTTCCGACGCCACCGCCATGCGTTGCCGTGCGGTGAAGCAGGCCGATGGTTCGTTCGTCATCAATGGCAAGAAGAGCTGGATCACCTCCGGCCCGGTCGCCAAGTATTTCGTGCTGTTCGCGATGACCGATCCCGACAAGGGCGCGCGCGGCATCACCGCTTTCCTGATCGACGGCACCCGCGCCGGCTTCCATCGCGGCAAGACCGAGCCCAAGCTCGGCATCCGTGCTTCGGCGACCTGCGAAATCGAGTTCGCAGATTACGTTGCGCGCCCGGAAGACGTGCTGGGCGAAGAGGGCCACGGCTTCAAGATCGCGATGAGCGTGCTCGACGCCGGCCGCATCGGCATCGCCTCGCAGGCGATCGGCATCGGTCGCGCCGCTTACGAAGCGACGCTCGCCTACGTCAAGGAACGCAAGGCCTTCGGCCAGCCGATCGGCGCGTTCCAGATGACCCAGGCCAAGATCGCCGACATGAAGTGCAAGCTCGATGCGGCCTTCCTGCTGACGCTGCGCGCGGCATGGCTGAAGGGGCAGGGCAAGAAGTTCACCACCGAAGCTGCGGTCGCCAAGCTCACCGCGTCGGAAGCTGCGATGTGGATTACCCATCAGGCGCTGCAGATCCACGGCGGCATGGGTTATTCCAAGGAAATGCCGATCGAGCGTTACTTCCGTGACGCCAAGATCACAGAAATCTACGAGGGCACCAGCGAAATCCAGCGTCTGGTGATCGCCCGTCACGAAACCGGCCTGCGCTGAGGATCACATGACTTCCAAGAAATCCGCTTCAAGTAAACCCGTCCCAGACGACCGCGCATTCGCCAATGCGCTTTACGCCCACCAGTCGCACGAGGAAATGCAGGCGCAGTCCGCCGCGACTCGTGCCGCCATCGCCAGCGATGCACTCGCTTTCGCGGGCAAGCGCAAGCGCGGTGCCGCCGCGGTGCGCGTGTTCAATCCGACCATGAAGGCCAATGGCTGGGAAACGCCGCGCAGCGTGCTGCAGGTCGCCAACGACGACATGCCGTTCCTGGTCGATTCGATCACCAACGCGTTGAACGAATGCGGCATCGCCGTGCACACCCTGTTGCATCCGGTGTTGAACAACGAATCCTTCATCCATGTCGAGATGGACCGTCTCGACGCCGCTGATGCGAAGGACGTCGAGCGCGTGATCGGCTCGGTGCTGGCCGATGTCCGCGCTTCCGTCGAGGACTGGCCGCGCATGCGCGAGAAGATGGACGCCGCCGCCGATGGCATGGCCAAGGGCAAGAGCCCGGTGTCGCCGGAAGTGCTGGACGAGTCGCGCGAATTCCTGCATTGGGCCGCCGACAATCACTTCACCTTCCTCGGCTATCGCGAATACAAGGTCGAGAAGCGTGGTGGCGATGAGGTGCTGGTCGCGGTCGACGGCAGCGGCCTGGGCCTGCTGCGCGGCAAGGATTCCGGCAAGCCGCGTCCGCTGAAGTCGCTGGATGCGCACCAGGTGCAGAAATCCGGCGTGCTCGAACCGCTGATCCTGTCCAAGACCAATGCGCGCGCCAGCGTCCATCGCCGCGGCTACATGGACTACATCGGCGTGGTCGAATTCGATGCCAAGGGCAAGCCGGTGTCGGAAAAGCGCTTCATCGGCCTGTTCACCTCCAGCGTCTACAACCATCGTCCGTGGGACATCCCGGTGGTGCGCAGCCGCTACGAGCGGGTGATGAAGGAATCCGGCCTGCCGGCGCAGGGACACAGCGCCAAGGCATTGCGCCACATCATGGAAACCCTGCCGCGCGACGAACTATTCCAGTCCACGCATGATGAACTGCTGTCGCTCGGCAACGGCGTGCTCGGCCTGCAGGAACGCGTCGACAGCAAGCTGTTCCTGCGCCGCGATCGCTACGGTCGCTTCTTCTCGGTGCTGGTCTACGTGCCGCGCGAACGCTTCAACACTGACATGCGCCTGCGCATCGAGGCGATGCTGAAGGACGCGCTGTCCGCCGACCACGTCGAAAGCCACGTGACGATGGGCGATTCGCCGCTGGCGCAGTTGCACCTGATCGTGCGTCCGCGCGAAGGCGCCCGCGAATCGAAGTTCGACATCGCTGCACTCGAGGCGCGCCTGGCCGAAACCGTGCGCAACTGGCACGACCGCCTCAACGACGTGCTGGTGGCGCGCCATGGCGAAAGCGAAGGCCTGGCGTTGTCCAAGCGTTTCGGTCGGGCGCTGAGCGCGGCCTATATCGAGGAAGCGACGCCGGAAGCCGCCGCCAACGACGTGGTCGAATTGGCGAAACTGACCAGCGACGACAGCCTCGGCATCAACCTGCGCACCGATCCCGCCGCCAGCCATTGCGCCGACTGCATCGAGGTCAAGCTGTTCCATCGCAACGGCAGCCTGCCGTTGTCGGAAGTGTTGCCGATGCTCGACAACATGGGCCTGCAGGTCATCACCGAATATCCGCACGACGTCATCGTCGATGGCCAGCCGTACTCGATCCAGGACCTGGAAGTGCGTCCGTCCGCGGGCACGACGGTCAAGGGCGGCAGCGTCGATTTCTTCACCGAAGCCTTCGGTCGTGTCTGGCACGGCGAGCTCGAGAACGACGGCTTCAATCGCCTGGTGCTCGGTGCCGAACTGCGCTGGAAGCAGGTGGCGATGCTGCGTGCCTACTGCAAATACCTGATGCAGCTGGGCGTGCCGTTCTCGCAGAGCTATGTCGAAGCGACCTTCGCGCGCTATCCGACGCTGGCGCGCCTGCTGGTGGAATATTTCGAGGCGCGCTTCGATCCGAAGGGCGACAAGGGACGCGATGCACGGATCAAGGCGATCCACGCCGAAATCCTGGTGCAACTCGATTCGGTCAAGAGCCTCGACGAAGACCGCATCCTGCGCAGCTTCATGGGCGTGATCGACGCCACCCTGCGCACCAACTATTACATCGACTACGCCGACGGCAAGCGCAAGGACGGCGGCCCCGCCGACTACCTTGCGTTCAAGCTCGACTGTGCGGCGGTGCCTGACCTGCCGAAGCCGCGCCCGTACCGCGAAATCTGGGTCTGCGGCCCGCGCGTGGAAGGCATCCACTTGCGTTTCGGGCCGGTCGCGCGCGGTGGTTTGCGTTGGTCGGATCGCCGCGAGGATTTCCGCACCGAAGTGCTGGGCCTGGTCAAGGCGCAGATGGTGAAGAACACGGTGATCGTGCCGGTCGGTTCCAAGGGCGGCTTCTTCGCCAAGCAGCTGCCGGACATGGCGAGCGATCGCGACGGCTGGTTCAACGAAGGCGTGGCCTGCTACAAGCGTTTCATCAACGGCTTGCTCGACATCACCGACAACATTGCCGCGAACGGCAAGATCGTGCATCCGGCGAACGTCGTCCGCCACGACAACGATGATCCGTATCTGGTCGTTGCCGCCGACAAGGGCACCGCGACCTTCTCCGACATCGCCAACGGCATCGCCCAGGCGCATGGTTTCTGGCTGGACGACGCTTTCGCCTCCGGTGGTTCGGTCGGTTACGATCACAAGGGCATGGGCATCACCGCGCGCGGTGCGTGGGAATCGGTCAAGCGCCATTTCCGCGCACTGAACCGCGACTGCCAGAAGCAGGACTTCACCTGCGTCGGCATCGGCGACATGTCGGGCGACGTCTTCGGCAACGGCATGCTGCTGTCGAAGTGCACGCGCCTGATCGCCGCGTTCGACCATCGCCACATCTTCCTCGACCCGAATCCGGATGCGGCGACGACGTTCAAGGAACGCCAGCGCATGTTCAAGCTGCCGCGTTCGAGCTGGGCCGATTACGACACCAAGCTGATCAGCAAGGGCGGTGGCGTGTATTCGCGTGCCGACAAGTCGATCAAGCTGTCGCCGGAAATCAAGGTGGCGCTCGGCATCGCCAGTGACGTCCAGGCGTTGAGCCCGACCGAACTGATGTCGGCGATCCTGAAGTCGCCGGTCGACCTGCTGTGGAACGGCGGCATCGGCACCTACGTGAAGTCGAGCCGCGAGACCAATGCCGACGTCGGCGACCGCGCCAACAACGGCTTGCGCGTCGATGGTCGCGACCTGCGTTGCAAGATCGTGGGCGAGGGCGGCAACCTCGGCTGCAGCCAGCTGGGTCGCGTCGAGGCCGCGCAGCACGGCGTGCTGCTCAACACCGATTTCATCGACAACTCCGCGGGCGTCGACACCTCCGACCACGAGGTGAACATCAAGATCCTGCTCAACGGCGAAGTGCAGAAGGGCAAGCTCAAGTTGCCGGAACGCAACAAGCTGCTGGCATCGATGACCAATGAAGTCGCCGACCTGGTGCTCAACGACAACTACCGCCAGAACCAGGCGCTGAGCCTGATGGAGCGGATGTCGGAGTCGCGCCTCGGTTCCAAGCTGCACTTCATGCGCACGCTGGAAGCGCAGGGCCTGCTCGATCGCCAGATCGAATTCCTGCCGTCCGATGGCGAGCTTGCCGAGCGCAAGGCGCGTGGCCAGGGCCTGACGCGTCCGGAACTGTGCGTGCTGCTGTCGTACTCGAAGCTGGTGGCGTATCCGCAGCTGGTCGCCAGCGACGTGCCGGAGGATCCGTACCTGTCGCGCGAACTGGTGCGCTACTTCCCCGAACCGCTGCAGAAGAAGTACGCCAAGGTGATGGAAGACCATCGCCTGAAGCGCGAGATCATCGCCACCGCGGTGACCAACTCGACCATCAACCGCATGGGCGCGACCTTCCTGATGCGCATGCAGGAAGACAGCGGTCGCAGCATCGGCGACATCGCCAAAGCGTTCACCATCACCCGCGAAACGCTGGACGCGCGCGAGCTGTGGGCGCAGATCGACGCGCTCGACGGCAAGGTCGACGATTCGGTGCAGGTCGATGCGCTGATGGTGATCTGGGAATTGCAGCGCAGCTTCACCCGCTGGCTGCTGTCGCGTCCCGGCGCGATCCCGAACATCCAGGAAGCGGTCGATCGCTACCACGATGGCTTCCGCGATATCCGTGCCGGCGAGGGCATCCTCCATCCGTCGCAGCGTCCGGCCTACGAGGAAACCCGCAAGATGTGGCGCGCCAAGGGCGTGCCGGCCGCGCTCGCCGACCAGCTGTCTGCGCTGCCTTACCTCGAACCGTGCCCGAACATCATCGAACTGGCGCGTGCGCGCAAGCTCAAGGTGATCGATGTGGCCAAGGTCTACTTCCGTCTGGGCGATGCGCTGCGCGAGCCGTGGCTGCGCGAACAGATCGAGGCGCTCAAGGTCGATGGTCGCTGGCACGCGGTCGCGCGTGGCGTGCTGCGCGACGAACTGGCGACGCAGATGCGCAAGCTGACCGAGCAGACCCTGCCGATGTCGGGCAAGGACGCCGAGGCCAAAGTCAAGGCGTGGCTGGGTCGCGATGACCAGACGCTGCGCTTCACCCTGTCGATGCTGTCGGAGCTGGCCGCGCAGAAGACGCTGGATTACCCGACCGTCTCGGTCGCGGTGCAGCGTCTGGCGCAGCTGGCCGATCGCAGCTGACATTGTTCGCGATGCCGACCAACCGGGGCCCAAGTGGCCCCGGTTTCGTTTTATCCTCACCACATGGCCTCACCCCGCATCGCCTTCCTCGCCAGCAACAGTGACGACGCGCAGTCGGCACTGGTCGCGCTCGAGTCCGCGCATGGCCGGGTGCGGCTGGAAGACGCCGACGTGCTGGTCGCGCTCGGTGGCGATGGCTTCATGCTGCAGACCCTGCATCGCCACGGTGGCCTCGGCAAACCCGTGTACGGGATGAAACTCGGTACGGTTGGGTTCCTGATGAACCAGTACCGCACCGAGGATCTCGCCGAACGCATCGCCAGCGCCGAACCCTCGGTCCTGCATCCGCTGGAGATGACCGTGCACACCGAATCAGGTGCGACCGTCACCTTGCTCGCCTACAACGAAGTGTCGCTGCTGCGCCAGACTCGCCAGGCCGCGCATATCGCCATCGACTTGCATGGGCAGACGCGCCTGGAAGAATTGATCTGCGACGGTGTGATGGTGGCGACGCCGGCCGGAAGCACTGCCTACAACTTCTCGGCGGGTGGGCCGATCCTGCCGTTGGGCGCAAATGTCGTCGCACTCACTCCGATCGCACCATTCCGGCCGCGGCGCTGGCGCGGCGCGGTGCTGAAGGCCGCGACCGAAGTGCGTTTCCGCATCCTCGATCCCTACAAGCGCCCGGTTAGCGCGACCGCCGATTCGCATGAAGTGCGTGATGTCGTCGATGTCGCCGTGCGCGAGGCGCCGGGACGCGCCGTCACCCTGCTGTTCGATGCCGAACACGGCCTCGAGGAACGCATCCTCAGCGAACAGTTCATCGCCTGAGTTCCACCTCCGATGAGGACAAGCACATGCATTGGAAAACGATCGCCGCGTTCGCCATCGGTGGAGTCGCGCTGATGTCGACGCCCGCATGGAGCGCCGACGACTGGCGCGCAGCCGGCCAGCGTGGTTACCAAGCAGCCGACCCGATGATCGGCACCGGCGGTGATGGCCATACCTTCCCCGGTGCGACGCTGCCATTCGGCATGGTCCAGCTCAGTCCCGACACGCGCATCCAGCAGCGCAAGGACGGTTACGGCTGGGCCGCCGGCTACAACCATCGCGACAGCAGCATCGTCGGGTTCTCGCACACGCATTTTTCCGGCACCGGGCATTCCGATCTCGGCGACGTCCTGCTGATCCCGCAGGTCGGTGAAGTGAAGACCGAACGCGGCGATCCCGACAAGCCGGGCAGCGGCTATACCGCGCACTTCAGCCATGCCAGCGAAGTGGCGAAGCCGGGCTATTACGCGGTGACGCTGGATGATCGCGACGTCCGCGTCGAACTCACTACCACGCAACGCGTCGGCGTGCATCGCTACACCTTCCCCAAGGGCAAGCAGGCGCATGTGCTGGTCGATCTACGCACCTCGATGTACGACTATCCGGGCAAGGTGTTGTGGTCGCGCCTGCGCCTGCATCCCGATGGTACGGTGACCGGATTCCGCGAAACGCGCGGCTGGGCACCGGGCCGCCAACTCTATTTCGCCATGCGTTTCTCGCGGCCGTTGACCGGACATGCGCTGCAGGACAGCGAGAAGGACGTGCTCTACAAGGGCTTCGCCACGCCGGCAGCGAAACAGCCGGCGCAACGAGCACAGATCGAAGGCCGCCAGCTGACCGGGAGTTTCGATTTCGGTGCGCTGGACGTGCCGCTGGTGGTCAAGGTCGCGATCTCGCCGGTGAGCGAGGAGGGCGCGATCGCCAATCTCGATGCCGAAGTCGCGGATTTCGATTTCGATCGCATCCACGCGCAGGCCCGCAAGACCTGGGAAGACGCGCTCGGCGTGCTCGATATCAAGGCCCCCGACAGCGACACGCGGATGGCGTACTCGGCGCTGTACCACGCCTACATGGGGCCATCGCTGTTCATGGACGTCGACGGTCGTTATCGCGGGCCCGACAATGCCGTGCACCAGGCCAGGGGTTACACCAATTATTCGACGTTCTCGCTGTGGGATACCTATCGCGCGCTGCACCCACTGCTTACGCTGACACGCCCCGCGCAGCAGACCAACGACATCGTCAATTCGCTGTTGTCGGCGCAGCAGGAGAGCCCCTACGGCATCCTGCCGATCTGGGCCTTCCACGGTCAGGAAACGTGGACGATGATCGGCTACCACGCGGTGCCGGTAATCGCCGATGCGTGGATGAAGGGCATTCGCGGTTACGACGGTGATGCCGCACTGAAGGCGATGACCGCCAGTGCCGAGTATGGCGCCTATGGCGGACTCGACAGCTACATGAAGCGCGGTTACGTCGCCATCGACGAGGAAGGCGAGGCGGCATCGAAGACGCTGGAATACGCCTACGACGACTGGACCATCGCGCGCGTCGCGCAGACGATGAATCGCAAGGATGTCGCCGATCGCTACTTCAAGCGCGCGACCAACTGGCAACACGCATTCGATCCGGCGACCGGTTTCATGCGCGCGCGCCTGAGCGATGGCAAGTTCCGCACGCCGTTCGATCCGACCGCCAGCGGTTACGGCACCGATTACACCGAAGGCAACGCCTGGCAGTATTCGTGGTACGTGCCGCAGGATGTCGCCGGACTCGCGAAGGCGCACGGCGGCAGCGACAAGTTGCTGGCGAAGCTCGACCAGGTATTCGACGCCAAGGTCGATCCGAAACTGTTCGAGCACATGGAAGACATCACCGGCCTGATCGGCTGGTACGCGCACGGCAACGAGCCCAGCCACCACGTCGCCTATCTCTACAGCTACGCCGGCCAGCCCTGGCGCACGCAGGCGCGCCTCGCGGAAATCATGCGCACGCAATACGCGCCGCGCCCCGATGGCCTTTCCGGCAATGACGATCTCGGCCAGATGTCGGCGTGGTACGTCTTCACCGCGATGGGTTTCTATCCGGTGACGCCGGGCAGCAACGAATACATCATCGGTCGGCCGTTCCTGCCGGAAGTCGCGTTGCACCTGCCCAACGGCAAGACCTTCCGCATCGTCGCCGAGGGACTGGATGCCGCGCATGGCTACATCGGCAGCGCCACCCTCGACGGCAAGCCGCTCGATCGCGCCTTCCTGCGCCATGACGAAATCATGGCCGGCGGAGAATTGCGCTTCCGCATGCAGGCCGAACCGAACAAGGCCTGGGGCACGCATCCCGATCACCAACCTTATTCGATGAGTGCCGCCGGGTCGCAATGAGCGAGACCACGCCCGTGCAGAATGACGCGATGGAACCCGTGAAGACGCCGACTCTGGTTGTGGCGATCACCTCGCGCGCACTGTTCGAGATGGAGGACAGTCACGGCTTGTTCGAACGCGAGGGCGTCGAGGCCTTCAGTCGCCACCAGCGCGCCCGCGAGGACGAACCGTTGCCGCCGGGCATCGCCTTTCCGCTGGTGCGCAAACTGCTGGCGTTGAACACCCGGCTCGGCGCGAATGCAGAGACGCCGCGGGTCGAGGTGATCCTGCTGTCGCGCAATTCGCCGGACACCGGGCTGCGCATCTTCAATTCGATCCAGCACCACCGCCTCGACATCCGCCGCGCGACGTTCACGTCAGGCGCGCCGGTGTGGCCCTATATCAAGCCGTTCGGCGCGTCGTTGCTGCTGTCGGCCAATCCGGATTCGGTGCGGCGTGCGCTCGATGCCGGCATCGCCGCAGCGACGATTCTTCCCGCGCGAGCCAGTGAATCCACCGGCGAACAATTGCGGATCGCCTTCGATGGCGACGCCGTGGTCTTCGGTGACGAAGGCGAACGTGTTTCGCGCACGCAGGGACTGGAAGCCTTCGGGCGCCACGAACGCGCGCATGCACACGAACCATTGTCGGGCGGACCGTTCCGGCCGTTCCTGCAAGCCCTGCACGACCTGCAACTGGCGTTCCCGGCCGGCGATGACGCACCGATCCGCACCGCGCTGGTCACCGCGCGCTCCGCGCCCGCGCACGAGCGGGTGATCCGCACCCTGCGCGAATGGGACGTGCGCCTCGACGAAGCGCTGTTCCTTGGAGGCCGCGACAAGGGGGAGTTCCTCAGCGCGTTCGGTGCCGACATCTTCTTCGACGATTCATTGCACAACATCGATTCCGCGCGCCGCCACGTTGCCGCGGGGCACGTGCCGCACGGCGTCGCCAACGAGTGAACTTCAGTCGCGTTTCGGTTGCGGCAAACGGATATTCGTGATCTTCCAGCGCAATCCGCGTGGCTCGAACACGAAGCCGACATCGCCGCTATCGGTGGCCAGGGTTGCGACGTAGCGGGTGGGCGATTCGAAACGGCCATGCGCACCGGTAAACGGATCCGCAGGTCGCGGCTGTTTCACCACGCCATTGCCGACGGTGTCGCCGCTGGCCTGCTTGTAGAGCGCGTCGCCTTGTAGCAGCACGCCGATGCCCGCCGGCGAAGCCATCGCGTTGACTGCGTTCTCGGAAATCGCCTTCGCCGCCTTGCCGACCAGTCCGCCATTGGCGCCGCTGCCAAGTCGTGCGGAGATCCCGCGGGCGATGCGGTCTTCGATCTGCGGCGACAGGCCGCCGCGCAATGCCGGGAAGTCGATGTAGGTTTCCAGCGCGCTGGCGTCCTTGGCGGCGATCGCCTTGCGCAGCCCGTGGATCGCGGCGAACGGGCCGGAAAACCAGAAAACGGCGAGGATCACCAGGATGACGGCGGCGACGATCGAAATGCGGCGTTGCATGCGGGTCATGCTCAGAACTCCAGGTCGAGGGCGGCGCAGAGATAGTCGACGAAGGGCGCCAGCGTGGTGAAATCCTTGACCAGCAGTTTTACCAGCCCCGGCGATGTCATGTCGGCATCGGCGAGGGCGCGCACCATCACGAAATTGCGGTGGCGCAGGTCGTCGGCGTAGGCGAAATCCTTCGGGAAACCGGTTGGCACACGCGTCAGCATTTCATCGGATTCAAGGTCGAAGCGTTTGCGGATGGCGGGTGCATGCGCGGCGGCTTTCCAGCCGTTCGGGTTGTCGACGATGAACTGGCGGATCTTGCGCTGCGTCGGCGGTTCCGGATGCCAGATGCCCGCGCCGACGAAACAACTCCCGGGTTGCAGGTGCAGGTAGAACGAGGGCGCCGGCAATTCGTTGCGACGCGCGTGGTAGAGGCGCGCGCCTTGCCAACCCTTGTAGGGAGACTTGTCGTTGGAGAAGCGGGTGTCGCGATGGATGCGGAACAGTGAACCGCCGTTGCCGCGCGGATCGGCACGGAAATGCGGGCTGATCTTCGTCAGTTCCGGCTGCAGGTCGAGCATCAGCTGCTGGAACGGCGCCTTCAGGTGCTGTTCGTACTCGCCCTTGTGGTCGAGGAACCACTCGCGATTGTTGTTGCGCATCAGCGCGCGCAGGAACTTGAAGGTCTTGTCGCTGAAATGGGTCATGCCAGATTGGCCTCGAGGCGATCGCCCCAGTTCGTCAGCGCGTCGAGTAGCGCCAGCTTGTCCGGCGCCTCTGCGTGCTGGTGGCGCAATGTCGCGATTTCATCGCGGTACGACTGCAAGGTGTATTCGGCCATGCCGGGTTCGAACATGCGTGCGCGCCGCAACTCGTTCCAGCGATCCTGTTCGGTGAAGGCGAGGGTCTGCGGCCAGTTGCGCGCGCGATAGCGGAAGAACAACTCGCGCAGGCGTTCGTCGCGGAACGGGAAATCCGCCTCATGCAGGCGCTGGGGCGGCGTGCCGCGCAGCAGTGGGAACATCCGGCGATCGCTGTCGGGCAGGAATCGATCATAGAGCGCGCCATCGGCGTCGCTGGGCGGAAACTCGCGTTCCTGGGCATAGACCCGACGGATTTTTTCCGCCAATTGCGGGCCGGCCTTGCGCAGGCGTTCCGCGTTCGCCAGCACGATGTCGGGATCGATCATCAGCCGCCGGAAATCGCCCTCGCGCAGATGCGCCCACTGCACCAGCATCGGTGAACGGTTGAGATGGATTTCCTTGAGCGCCATCCGTTCGACGCCTTCGGGCAGGGCATCGCTGGCGACGAACAGGCGTGCGGCGATCGTGTCGGCATCAAGGTCGAGCAGGGGGCGCGGATCGCTGGCGAGATCGAACACGATTACCCGGCCATCGAATTGCGGGTGACGGGTCAGCGGCAGCACCGGTGCCGCGCACAGGCGAGAGGCCGGATAGCGTTGCGAGACATGCAGCAACGGCTGCGGCCGTATCGGATCGACGAGATCGGCGACGTGGCGCTTCTCGCGCAGCTTCAATGCGTAATCCCACAGCCGTGGTTGGGTACTGCGAATCAGTCGCGCCAGTCCGAGCGTCGCGCGTACATCGGAGAGCGCTTCATGGGCGTCGCCTTCGCGCAAGCCATTGTCTTCGGCCAGGTGTTCCAGCTTGAAGCTGGTGCCGCCGTCGTCGCGCTGGCGCCAGCGGATGCCTTCGGGGCGCAGCGCATGCACCAGTCGGGCGACATCGAGCAGGTCCCAGCGAGAATTGCCGTTCTTCCACTCACGTTCGTAGGCGTCGTGGAAATTGCGATAGAAACCGAAGCGGACGAATTCGTCATCGAAGCGAATGCTGTTGTAGCCGAGGCTGCAGGTGCCCGGCTCCGACATCAGTTCGGCGATGCGTGCGAAGGCTTCGGCTTCGACCACGCCATGGTGCTGCGCGTGCTGCGGGGTGATGCCGGTGATCAGCGTCGCGATCGGCGAGGGCAGTAGGTCGTCGGCGGGCTGCACGAAGAAGTCGTGCGGTTCCTCGATCTGGTTCAATTCCGCATCGGTGCGGATGGCGGCGAACTGCGCGATGCGGGTCCGCCGCGGATCCTGTCCGTAGGTTTCGAGGTCGTAGAACAGGAAGCTGTCGGTCATCCCCGTATTATCCCGACAAAGGCTCCAGCCGCGCGGCCACCACTGCATCCACTTCAGCCCAGTTCACCTGCACCAGCGAATCCAGCCCGCGCGTGGCATCGACCAGGATCTCGCGCTGGATGTCGCTGCGTTCCAGCGCCACCGCGTAGGGAATGCGCATGAACGTCACCATCGTGTAATGCGGGACGAAGCGTCCGGGGTGGCGTTCCTGCAATTTCAATTCCAATTCGCGTTGCAGCAGGAAGGCGGCATCGTCGACCTTGTCGCGCATCTCGATGTAGTTCTCCAGCGCCATCTGCTGGATCGCCGCAGCATTCGGCTTGCGTTCCGCCTCGTAAGCAGCGTAGGCCTCGGTCAGATCGCGGTCGTGCATCATGTGATTGGCCAGCGCGATGCAGTCCTCGAAGGCGCAATTCATGCCCTGTCCGTGGAAGGGCACCATGGCGTGGGCGGCGTCGCCGATCAGCACCGCGCGCGTGTCGAGATGCCAGTGCTGGTAGTGCAACGTGGCCAGCTTGCCGACCGGATTGCGCGCATAGTCTTCGGCGAGATCGGGAATCAGTTCCAGCGTGTCGGGGAAGTCGCGGCGGAAGAATTCCAGTGCTTCCTCACTACTGCGAATCGTGGCGAAACTCGGGGCTGCGCCTTCCAGCGGCATGAACAGGGTGACGGTGAAGGTGCGTTCGTCATTGGGCAAGGCGATGCACATGTAATGACCACGCGGCCAGATGTGCAGGGCGTTTGCTTCGATGCGGAAATCGCCGTCTGCGGTCGGCGGGATTTCCAGTTCCTTGTAGCCGTGGTCCAGCCACTCGCTGCGTTCCTCGCAGGGCCGGTAGGCTTGCAATGCCTGGCGCAACGAAGACCCCGCGCCGTCGGCGCCGATCAGCGTGCGGAACGGCAGTTCGCGCATGCCGTCGCGTGTTTCGAACGTGGCGACCTTGCGCTCGAAATCGACCGCGTCCAGCCCCATGTCGAAGTGCAGGCGCGCACCCGCTTTTTCAGCGGCATCGAGCAGGGTGATGTTGAGTTCACCACGGCTGATCGACCAGATCACTTCGCTGTCGTCGCGGCCATAGCGTTGCAGGTGCGGCGTGCCGTCGAGCGGATGCACGAAGCGTCCGCGCATCATCACTGCCTGCTTCAGCACCGCGTCGTCGAGGCCGGCCAGCCGCAAGGCATGCAAGCCGCGTTCCGCCAGTGCCAGGTTGATCGAACGGCCGCCGGTGTAGCCTGAAATGCGCGGATCGCCGCGACGCTCGTACACATCGACCTGCCAACCCTGTTTTGCCAGCAGCGTGGCCAGTAACGCGCCGGCGAGACCACCGCCAATGATCGTCAACGGCTGTGGGTTCGTCATCGATTCTTCGCCCAGTCGATTGCCGCCAAGGCGAAACGCCGCACGTCCTCGAAGCTGTTGTAGAGCGGTGCGGGCGAGATGCGGATCACGTCCGGCTCGCGCCAGTCGCCGAGCACGCCTTGTGCGGCAAGATGATCGAACAATGCACGCCCGGCATCGCGTCCGGCCTTCACTCGCAGCGAAAATTGCGAGCCGTGCTGGGCATCATCGCGCGGCGTCACGATCTCGATCGCATCGGTGAGATGCGCGTCGATCAATTGGCCGAGATAGCTGGTCAGGCGCAGTGATTTCTCGCGCAGTGCCGGCAGTCCCGCGCGCAGGAATTGTTCGCTGGCCGCACGCAGAGGCGCCAGCCCGAGGACCGGCGGGTTCGACAACTGCCAACCGTCGGCACCCGGTGTCGGCTGGAACTGCGGGCCCATCTTGAAGCGCACCGATGCATCGTTGCCCCACCAGCCGGCGAAACGCGGACGATCGGTATTGGCGTGGCGTTCGTGCACGAAGCAGCCGGCCACCGCGCCCGGCCCGGAGTTCAGGTATTTGTAGTGGCACCACACCGCGAAATCGGCATTCCAGTCGTGCAACTGCAGCGGCATGTTGCCGACGGCGTGGGCGAGATCGAAACCGACGATCGCGCCCGCTTCGTGACCGAGCTCGGCGATGCGCTTGAGGTCGAAGGCCTGGCCCGTGCGGTATTGCACGCCGGGCCACACGATCAGGCACAGCCGAGAAGCGTTGTCGCGGATCGCCTGTTCAATGCGCTGCATCGAGAACACGCCGTTGGGCAGGTCGGGCTCGACTTCGATCAGCGTCGTGTTTGCCGGCAGCCCATGGAATTTCAGCTGCGATTCCAGCGCGTAACGATCGGACGGGAAGCTGCCGGCTTCGCTCAGGATCGCCGTGCGTTCGATGGTCGGCTGGTAGAACGTCACCATCATCAGGTGCAGGTTGGCGGTCAGCGAATTCATCGCCACCACTTCGCCAGGTTTCGCGCCGACGATGTGCGCCAGCGGTTCGCGCACCAGTTCGTGATACGGCATCCATTGTGCCGAACCGGTGAAGTGGCCTTCGACTGCTTCGTTCGCCCATTTGTCCAGCACTTCCTCGACGTGGGCACGCGCGCCGCGCGGCTGCAGGCCCAGCGAATTGCCGACGAAGTAGGCTTGTTCGCGACCATCGTGGCGCGGGATCAGGAATTCTTCGCGATAGGCGCGCAAGGGATCCGCCGCATCAAGCGCTGCGGCGTGTCCGGGAGAGAGCAGGTCGGTCATGTGAATCTCGATTCGGGCAGCCCCAGCCATTCCAGCGCGGTGCCGTGATAAAGACGATTGCGTTCGGAGTCGGCGAGTTGCAGGCGTTCGATGCCTTCGCCGGGCGTCTGTTCGCCGAGCGGGAAGGGATAGTCGGTGCCGAGCATCACGCGATCGCTACCGCACACATCCAGCAGATAACGCAGCGCACGATCGTCCGCAACCCAGGAATCGAAATACAGCCGCTTCAGGTATTCGCGCGGATTGCGGAAATTGTCGGTGGCGACGAGATCGGGCCGCATGTTGAAGCCATGTTCGATGCGGCCGATGGTGTAGGGAAAGCTGCCGCCGCCGTGCGCCAGCGCGATCTTCAGTTTCGGCAGGCGTTCCAGCACGCCACCGAAGACCAGACAGCAGGCTGCGCGCGATTGTTCAGCCGGCATCCCGACCAGCCACGGCAGCCAGTATTTCGGCATCGATTCGCTGCCCATCATGTCCCACGGGTGGACCAGGATCGCCGCGTCGAGCTGCGCTGCGGCTTCAAAGAATGGAAACAGTTCGGGTGCGTCGAGGTTCCAGTGGCGGCCATCGGGCAGGTTGATGTGCGAACCGATCTGCACGCCCTGCAGGCCGAGCTCGTCCATGCAGCGTTCGAGCTCGCGGATCGCCAGTTGTGGTGACTGCAGCGGCACCGTTCCGATCCCGGCGTAGTGGCGCGGATAGGCGCGGATCGTCTCGGCCATGTGGTCGTTGAGCGAGCGATGCAGCTCCAGCGCCTGGTGCGGTTGCGCCCAGTAACTGAACATCACCGGCACCGTGCTGATCACCTGGACCTGCACCCCGAAACGGGCGTAGTCCTCGATCCGTTCCTGCGGATCCCAGGTCTTGGGCCAGATTTCGCGGAAGAACTTGCCGTCGCGATAGATGCGGTGGCGGCCGTCCTCGCCGTGGTGGATCACCGGAAAGCGGGGATCGCCGAATTTGCTTGCCAGGTCGGGCCAGTCGCGGGGCAGGACGTGGGCGTGGGTGTCGATGCGGAGCATCGCCCGATTCTAGCCATGTCCCCGATCAGCGGCAGGAATCGCCCATTCATGCAACGGAATGCGCTTCCTCGAGGTTGACGCTGTCACATTTTTTGGGATAACGTGGATGCAGGCACAGAAAAATGTGCCTTCCGTCGCTGTTTCTTTGCAGCAAGTCCAGGAGCGGGGACGGGACGGATTGGCAGTACGGATTGCGCAATACAAACAGGGGATCAAGTGAAGAGTCTGACCAAGAACATGGCCTTGGCCATGGGAACAGTGGCACTGGTGTCTGCATGCACGACCACGCCAGCTCCGGAATTCGGTGGCAAATGGCGACCCGTCAACCGTTTCGCCGACACCACGCGGGAAATCCCGCTCAATCCCGCCTACATGTATTACGCGCTGCCGATGGACGGCACGCTCAAGGGGGTGTTGGCGCGTTGGGCCAAGGACACCCACGCCGGGTTGTCCTACCAGTTGTCCTCGGACTACACCTTGCCGGCTGCAGTCGGTCAGATCCGCACGGCGGACACCGCCGCGGCGCTCCAGCAGCTGGCGCAGGTCTATGCCGCGCAGCGGATCGAACTCACGGTCGACAACGGTGCCATCACGGCCCGTCCGGCCAAGAACTGATCCGGGGGCGCCATGGCATTCGGAAAGAAGAAGGCGTCGACCGCGATCGATGCCGCGGTCAACAAGGCTGCCAATTTCGAGATCACCGTCGCCGACCTCGCGCGTCGCAGTGAAAAGCGCGCATGGTGGGTCGCGGGCTTGTCGTTGCTGATGACGTTGGTGATGGCCGGCATCCTCGCGTACATGGTGCCGCTGAAGAAGGAGGTGCCGTACCTGGTGATGGTCGATCCCTATGCGGGCATCGCGCGCCTGGCGCGCGTCTCCGGCGACGACGGTTTCCAGAGCGTCATCGCCAAGGAGGCGATCAACCGCGCCAACATCGCGTCCTACATCCTCGCGCGCGAATCCTATGATTCCGGCCTGGTGAACGAGCGCGATTTCCGCACCGTCTACACCATGTCCGAGCCCGAGGTGTGGAACGCGTACAAGACCGAGCGTGACGCGCGCAATCCGGAAAGTCCGGTGGCGATGTACGGCGCACGCACCGCGATCCGCGTCAGGATCACCAGCGTCACCCCGCTCGGCGCCAAGCCGGGCAAGCCGCCGACCGGCGCCACCGTGCGTTACCAGCGCCAGCTCTACGACAAGTCGAATGGCGCGACGCAGCCGCTCGACAGTCGCATCGTCACCATGGAGTTCAGCTACCGGCCCGAGCTGAAGATGGATCGCGAGGACGACAACATGGTCAACCCGCTGCGTTTCCGCGTGACCAACTATCGCAGCGATCTCGACACCGCCACGCCCGTGCCCGCCGAATATCCGGTTGCCCCGCGGGCGCAACCGGCGGTAGTGCCGACGCCCGCCACGAGTGATGCCGCTGCACCCGCCACCACAACGCAGTCACCGGCAACGGTTCCGGGCACGACGCAACCCGTTCCGGCCAGTTCGACGCAAGGAGTCCGCTGATGCGCAGTCTGTACGCTTTCCTGATCGCGGGCGTCACCGCGACCGCATGCCTGTTCGCGGGGAATGCTTCCGCCCAGGTCGTGCAGGAATACACCTATGCCGCCGATCGCATCTATCCGATCCGCACCGGACTCGGCATCACCACCCAGATCGAACTGAGTCCCAGCGAGAAAGTGGTGGATTACAGCGTCGGCTTCAGTGGCGGCTGGGACTTGCAGCGCCGCGACAACGTGTTCTACCTGCGGCCGAAGAACACCGATGTCGACACCAACCTGATGGTGCGCACCGAAACGCATACCTACATCTTCGAATTGAAGGTGGTGGCGACCGACTGGCGCGCGCTCGACCAGGCCAAGGCCGCCGGCGTGCAATACAAGGTGACCTTCCGCTATCCCGAAGACACCCGTTTCACCCAGAAGAAAGCCGACGAACCGGCTGCGGCGGATACCGCGTTGTCGGCGGGGCGTGTCTACAACTACAACTACGAGTACGCGACCCGGAGCAAGGCGAGCTGGCTGGTGCCGGTGGCGGTCTATGACGACGGCAGCTTCACCTACATCCGCATGAGCGACCTCAAGAACATCCCGACCGGCAACTTCCCGGCGGTGTATGGCCGCGACAAGGCGCGCACCAGTGATTTCCTGGTCAATACCACGGTTGAAAACAACACCATCATCGTCCACGGGGTCTACCCGTTCCTGACCATCCGCCATGGCGACAACGTCATCGGCCTGCGCAGGGGATCGCAGCAATGAGCCAGTACTACCCACCTTCCGACGACAATAACAACCAGTCACAGGCGAACGCCGGGCAGTCGCACGAGCAGCCGCAAGCGCAGGGCAATCCGTATTTCGATCGCGTGCAGGACAACACCGCGCCCGATCTCGATGCCGCCGCGCCGACGCTGACGCAGACGGAAATGCAGCAACTCAACCGCAAGGCGATGTTCTTCCTCGCCGCGATCGTCGGTTTGCTGTTGCTGGTCGCGTTCTGGATCATGCATTCGCTGTCCACCCGCGACGACGGCAAGAAAAAGACGACCGCCGAAGCGCAACGCCAGACCCAGGTGGTGGAAACGCCCGACCTGCCGCGTGCAGCGCCTGCCCCGGCGCCGGTCGAGGCCGCGGCGCAGCCGATCGACGTGGTCAACAACGCACCGCCGTTGCCGACGCCGGAACATGTGTCGGCGCGACGCACCAGTGATTACGGTGGCGATGCACCGCAAGCCATGCCCGCGGCACCGCAACCGCCGAGCCTGGTCGAGCGCCGCATGTGGAACGGCAACGTTCCGCCAGCCGATGCCGGCGCGGCCCAGGGCGGGCAGATGCAGGGTCAGGGTGGCCCGCAGGGCCAGCAGCAGGGCGGAATGATGGTCATGGGCCCGAACGGCCCGGTGTGGGTACCCAACAAGGATGCGGTAAAGCAGGCGGACAGCAGTGCCAAGTTGCTGTCCAATCCGAACGCGCTGCTGGTGCGCGGCACCTACATCCGCTGCATCCTCGAAACCCGCATCATCACCGATGTCCCCGGTTTCACTTCGTGCATCGTCACCGAACCGGTGTACTCCATCAACGGACGCAGCCTGTTGCTGCCGCGCGGTTCCAAGTTGCTCGGCAAGTACGACAGTGCCGGCATCGGGCACGGTCGCGTCGCGGTGATCTGGGATCGCGTTGTGACCCCGAACGGGTATGACGTCAGCATGGCCAGCCCCGGTACCGACCTGCTCGGCGGCGCCGGCCATCCCGGCCAGTACGACGCCCATTGGCCGAGTCGCGTTGCCACCGCGATGCTGATCAGCATGATCAGCGACCTGTTCAAGTACGAGGGCGAGAAGCACGGCCCACGCAGTACGGTGGTGTCGCCGACGGGCATGGCCTACGAGTCGCCGTACGAGAGCAATACCGCGCAAACCGTGCAGAACCTCGCCCAGCAGGCCATCAGCGAAAGCGCCAACCGCAAGCCAACGGTCACCATCAACCAGGGCACGCAGTTGAACGTGTACGTGGCGCAGGACGTCGATTTCAGCAACGTGCTGGCGCGGCGCTGACGGGGGGCAGGGTGGAAGACGACAGCTCCCCGGTTGCGCGGATCTCCAATGATTTCCTGGAGTATCAGTACGGGGTGCTCGGAATCCTCGAGCACCTCAACTCGCCGCGCGTCACCGAGATCTGCATCAACCGCCCGGGCGAGCTGTACCTGGAAACGCGCGATGGCTGGGAGCACCTGTCGGTACCGAATCTCACATTCGAGCGCGCGCGCCAGTTCTGTACCGCCGTCGTCAACGAGAGCAATACCGGCCAGCGCATCACCGACATCGATCCGATGGTGTCGCTGACTTTCCCGACCGGGCAACGCGCGCAGTTCGTGATTCCGCCAGCCTGCGACCCCGGCAAGGTGTCGATCACCATCCGCCTGCCGGCCAAGCAGAGCCGCACCCTGCAGCAGTACGAAGACGACGGATTCTTCGGCGAGATCCTCGAAACCAATGGCGAACTGCCGGCGCATGACCAGGAACTGCTGGAACTGCGGGCAGCGCGCAATTACGGCGAGTTCTTCCGCAAGGCCGTGCACTACAAGAAGAACATCGTCGTCTCCGGCGCCACCGGCAGCGGCAAGACCACCTTCATGAAGGCGCTGGTCGATCACATCCCGATGGATGAACGCCTGATCACCATCGAGGACGCACGCGAACTCTTCATTCCACAGAACAACGTGGCGCATCTGCTGTATTCGAAAGGCGGGCAGAGCGCCAGCCATGTCACTGCCAAGACCTGCATGGAAGCCTGCCTGCGCATGAAGCCGGATCGGATCATCCTGGCCGAGTTGCGTGGCGATGAATCCTTTTACTTCATCCGCAACTGCGCCTCGGGCCATCCGGGTTCGATCACCAGCTGCCACGCCGGCAGCACCGAACAGACCTGGGACCAGATGGCCCTGATGGTCAAGGCCTCGCAGGAAGGCGCCGGCCTCGAATTCGCGACGATCAAGCGCTTGCTGATGCTGACCATCGACATCGTCGTCCATATCAAGGCCCACGCCGGGCGGCGCTACATCACCGGGATCGACTACCAGCCGGGCCGGCAGTTGCCCGAGGCATGAGGTCATATTTGTGACAGTCAGCGCAGAAATATTGACAATGCGGTTGCGTACTGGCACATTTCCGCCCATGCGCACGCTTCTTTCAGGGGGGAAGAGATGCTGCCCGGTCTTGAAATGATGGGTTGCCCGCTGGCCGTTCCCGGCCAGGTGATGCAACACGTGGTCAATGTCGAGTCGTCCTACAACCCGTATGCGATCGGGGTGGTGGGCGGCCATCTGGTGCGCCAGCCCAAATCCCTGCCGGAAGCGCTGGCCACGGTGCGCATGCTGGAATCGCGCGGCTACAACTTTTCGCTCGGCCTGGCACAGGTCAATCGCTACAACCTGTCGAAGTACGGGCTGGAGACGTACGCGGAGGCCTTCCAGCCCTGCGCCAACCTGATGGCGGGATCGCGCATCCTCGCCGAATGCAACCAGCGTGCCGGTGGCCACTGGGGCAAGTCCTTCAGCTGCTATTACTCGGGCAATTTCGTCACCGGCTATCGCCAGGGCTACGTCCAGAAGATCGAACGTTCGATGTGGGGCAGTGATGTCGCACAGGCAGCCGGCCCCGCGCCGATCCAGGTGGTCGATACCCGCAGCCGAACCCAGCGCGCGGCATCTGGTGCCCGTGTCGCGACACGCGCAAGGAAAGCCGGCGTGATCCGCAACGAAGGCCAGCTTGATGCCCGCAGCCTGCTTGAACGCCGCGGCGGTGCGCGCCCCGTTGTCGCGCAGGTGCAGGCCATGTCCGTCCAGATGCCGATGCAGGCGGCGCCCGCCGTCGCGATGCCTGCAGCAAACGCGCCCTTCATGGCGCAACCGATCCCGGCACAGGCGCAGCTGGAAACGACACCGAAATCGCAGGAATCCGCTGGCGACAGCGCATTCGTCTTTTAACCGTTGCATCCAACCAGGAGTTGAAAATGAAATTGAAGCTTTCTTCCCGCAAGCCCAACCTGACACTGCTTGTCATGCTGTTGCTTGCCGCATTGTGCCTGTTCGCCCCGGATGTCATGGCGCAGACGACGACCGAAGCGCAGACCAAGCTGTGCGGCGTGATGAAGAACGTCTATACCATTCTCAAGGTCGCCTCGATCCTGATCGTGACGGTCGCGATCATCTTCGCTGGCTACCAGATCGCTTTCGCACACAAGCGCATTTCCGACGTTGCCCCGATCCTGATCGGTGGCCTGCTGATCGGCGCCGCGGCCCAGATCGCCTCGATGGTCATCGGCAACAAGGACATGGCGGGTGACGGTGACTGCGCGGCAGACGTCAAGGTCTCCTACGTCATTCCCGATACCGGCTACCGTGCATAAGAACATCATGTTCCGTGGCTGCACCCGCCCGCCCATGTTCCTGGGCGTGCCCTACATCCCGTTCTTTCTCGGGGCGGGCGGCGTGCTGCTGATCGCGATGTACAGCGGCAACCTGCTGTTCATCTTCTTCGCGCCGGTCGTCATCTACATCATGCGGATGATGGCCAGGCGCGACGAACACATCTTCACCTTGCTGGGCTTGAAGCTGGGCATGCGTACGCGCATGCGCAATACCCGCGACCACGATGGCCTGTGGGTCTTCAATCCCAATCCCTATCGCGAAAAACCGGCACCACGAGACTGATGTTCACGCCCGATACTCCCGTCAGCGAATTCCTTCCGTTTTCCACGCACGTATCGCCGACCGTGGTCAAGACCACGGGCGGCGATTACCTCGTGGTCTGGCACCTTGGCGGACTGCCGTTCGTGGGGCGCGAGGAATGGGAGATCGAGCACAAGCATGCGACCTTCAATCGCCTGCTGCAGACCCTGCGCGCACCGGACTTCCTCAATGTGGCGTTCTGGGTCCACGACATCCGTCGCCGTCGCCGGATCAAGAGCGGGGCGAAATTCCGCCACGACTTCAACCAGCAGATGTCGGATCGCTACTTCGATGCGCTGTCGTCGCAGAAGATCATGCAGAACGAGTTGTACCTGTGCATGGTTTATCGGCCCAACGGCGGCCAGCGCATCAAGGACAAGGTCAGCGACATCGGCCGGTTGGAACGCTTGCAGAAGGAAGCCGTCGCGCGTATCCAGGAGCTCGCGACCAACGTCGAAGCCGTGCTCAAGGACTATTCACCGTACCGCCTCGGCATGTACGAGGCCGACAACGGCGTGGTGTTCTCGGAAATCCTTGAACTCTACGGCTACATCCTCAATCGCATCGACGAGCCGGTGCCGGTGCTCAACGCGGCGATCAAGGACTACCTGCCGGTCAGTCGCCTGATGTTCTCGGTGAAGAGCGGCGACTTCGTCGTCAATCCGCCGAACAACGCCAACCAGTACGGCGCCATCCTCAACGTCAAGGAATATCCGGAAGGCACCTGGCCGGGCATCCTCAACGGCCTGAAGTACCTTGATTTCGAATACGTCGTCACCCATTCCTTCAGCCCGAAGGGGCGCGCCGACGCGCTCAAGGTGCTGGAGCGCACCAAGGGCATGATGATTTCGTCCGGCGACAAGTCCTATACCCAGATCCAGGAATTGGACGTGGCGATGGACCAGCTGACCTCCGGCAATTTCGTGCTCGGCGAATACCACTTCATCATCGCGCTGTACGCCGAGTCGCAGGAAAAACTCGGTCAGCAGATCGCGGCGACGCGCGCCGAACTCTCCAACGCTGGCTTCGTCTCGGCGAAGGAAGACATGGCGATCGCGCCGTCGTTCTATTCGCAATTTCCCGGCAACTGGCGCTATCGCACCCGCACCGCCAACGTCAGCTCGCTGAACTTTCTCGGCCTGTCGCCGCTGCACAACTTCGCGGTCGGCAAGAAGGACAACAACCCGTGGGGCGAATGCGTCACCACGTTGCAGACCACCAACGGCCAGCCGTACTTCTTCAATTTCCACGCCACCCACCCGGGCGAGAATTCGCTGGGCGAGAAGGCGATCGGCAACACCATGGTGATCGGCAAGTCGGGTACCGGCAAGACCGCGCTGATCAACTTCCTGCTCAGCCAGGTGCAGAAGTTCGATCCGGTGCCGACCATCTTCTTCTTCGACAAGGACCGCGGCGCCGAAATCTTCGTGCGCGCCTGCGGCGGCAACTACCTGGCACTGGAGAGCGGCCAGCCGACCGGCTTCAATCCCTTCCAGTGCGAGAACAGCGAGGAAAACGTCCAGTTCCTCTCCGGCCTGATCAAGGTGCTGGCGGCCAAGCCGGTCTACACCGCGCGCGAGGAAGAGGAAATCCATCGTGCGGTCGAGGCGATGCTGGACATGCCGATGCATCTGCGCAGCATGTCCAACTTCCAGAAGAGCTTGCCCAACATGGGCGACGACGGCCTGTTCGCGCGCTTGCGCAAGTGGACCGCCGGCAACTCGCTGGGTTGGGTGTTCGACAACCCGGCGGACACGATCGATCTCAGCAAGGCCAACATCATCGGTTTCGACTACACCGACATCATCGAGAATCCGGAAGTGCGCGTGCCGGTGATCAACTACCTGATCCACCGTCTCGAAGCGCTGATCGATGGTCGCCCGCTGATCTACGTGATGGACGAATTCTGGAAGATCCTGGAAGGCAAGGGAGGCCTGAAGGAATTCGCCAAGAACAAGCAGAAGACCATCCGCAAGCAGAACGGTCTCGGCATCTTCGCCACCCAGAGCCCGGAAGACGCGCTGCAGAGCGACATCGCCGCCGCGCTGATCGAACAGACCGCAACGTTGATCCTGCTGCCGAATCCCAACGCCAGCAAGGAAGACTACGTCGAGGGCCTCAAGCTCACCGAAGCCGAATACAACGTGGTGGTGAGCCTGGACGAGCGCTCGCGTTGCTTCCTGGTGAAGCAGGGCCATGCCGCCAATGTCTGCCAGCTCAACCTGCGTGGCATGGATGACGAACTGGCGGTGATTTCGGCCTCGACCGACAACATCGAAATCCTGCACACGCTGTTGCAGGAACAGGCCGTTCGCCACGGCGTGACGCCCGACCAGTTGAAACCGGAACAATGGCTGCCGGAGTTCTACGAGAACCGCAAGGGTTCCGGCAAGCGCCGCAGCAGCAACGAGGACAGTGATGCCAAGACCCGCCGCCTGGCCGGGCGTGGCAACTGATACGACATGGAGAACATGCGCATGAACAAGACGACACGCCCCGCAACCAAGTCGCGCAATCGCCTGCGCACCGCAATGGCGATCGTCATGACCGCCGGCCTCACCATCAGCGTGGGCGCGTGGGCGGATTGGGCGGTGAATGACAAGGAAGCCAATGGGTATCTGAAGGATATTCAGGCGGCGATTGGCAAGGAGGACGGCAACGTCGTCAATTACCAGAAGAACCAGAGCACGGTCGGGCAGGGCGATTTCAGCAATGACACCGGCGACGGCCAGAAGCAGGGCAAGTACAAAGATCCTGATGTGAAGTTCAAGTCGAGTGATGTGACGCTGACCGGAAATCCATCAGCAAAGCTGACCAGCATCACCATGGACGACGCCACGCGTTGTCCTGAGCCGACGAAGCCGAGTACGGACAGCGTCGATCCCAGTTCCGTGACGGGGGGCGATGGTATCCCCGACCAGCAGCACAAGGTGTGCAAGGACATCCTGGAAACGCAGAAGGCACAGTTCAAGTACAACGTGATGATGAGTGAACTGGCAGATGTTCGCTATCAGAGGTTGCGAGAAATCGAAGATCAGCGCGGCCAAATCGATAAGCTTGCGGCCGGTGAGTTGCAGAGCAACACCAACAAGATGCTGGCGCTGATCGCGTTGATCCAGATCGATCAGCAGCAGCAGAAGGCCTACAACGATGCCTACGCCGCGCGCATTACCTATCTGCTCGGTGTCCAGGAACGCTTGAGCCAGATGGCGTTGCACGGCAACGGCAAGCCGGGCGTGAAAGAGATCGTGGGCAGTCTTGGCGAGTACGCCACGCTTGCAGGTGCACTGGGTGTCTCTCCGGACGACTTGATCAGCAAGTAACCGCAAGCAACTGGCTAATTGCAAGGGCGTAGGGCAAGAGGATAGTTATGGGCGCTATAGGACAATGGGTGTATTTCCAGATCATCTTTGCCTACCTCGGCAAAGAGATCGAGAACATGCGCGACAACATGATGGGCGGCTTTATCCAGTGGATATTGCTGTTCGGCTCGATCATGGTGACCTCATGGATCATCTTCCAGGGCTGGCTCGTCGTGACCGGTCGTTCTCGCGAATCGATGATGGCGCTGGTCACGAATTCGATGCGCGTGGTGCTGATCACCTTGTGCGCAACCACGTTCACGTTCATGGGCAGCGACATCTCCAAGCTGCTGACCGAGACTGTGCCGCAGGCGATCACCGGCGTGGTGACGGGAGATGAATCATCCCCCGCGCATGAAATCGACAAGGGCTTCATGAAAATGCAGGGCATGTTCGCCCTGGTGGATGCACTGGGTGCATCCGCCGGCGGGCATGACGGCTTCAAGGATCAGCTGAGCCGGGTGACCACGATGAGCGCCATCGGTACCGCAGGCCCGGCGGTGGTCGGCGGCGCACTGTTGCTGATGTACAAGGCGGCGCTGGGATTGTTTGTCGGGTTCGGGCCATTGTTCATTTTCGCATTGTTGTTCCAGTCGACAAAGCAGCTGTTCTCGAAATGGCTGTACTACGGCATAGGAACCATGTTCTCGCTGGCGGTGCTGAGCTTCATGGTGGCGGTGGCAATGAAACTGGTCGTGGCGACCAGTCTGGCAATGATCGCGAAATACACGCTGATCATGCAGGGTGCCGGCGCGGCCCAAGGTATGGATAGCATCGCGATGCAGCAGGGAGGACTGGGATTGATCCTGAGCATCCTGCTGGTGAGCGTGCCGCCGATGGCTGCGCAGTTCTTCCAGGGGACAGTTGGCGGCCTCTTCAACCAGAACTCGATGTTCGGCAATACCGGGGGCGGAATGAGGCACCCGCGCGATGCACAGGGGAATCCGTTGAATGGCGGTGCAGGATCGCCTTCGGCCTCCAATTCAAATCCAAATTCAGGTGAACTCATCCATCAGCAGCGGCATGGTGGGAATCGCTATTTGGCAACCAATCAATCGTCCGTTCAGCAGGAATCCGGTCCACTTCCACAGAGGAACTTCCAGCCGGGCGGAGCCACGCAATGAATAGATTTTTGCTTGCCACAATTCTCCTTCTGATTTCGGTTGTAGCTAAGGGGCAAGGCTGTCCCAACGGCTCGGTTGCACTGCCGACGGGTGCCTGTGGATCACAGGCCGATGCTAACGAAATGCGTCAGTCCGACTATGACGCAAGGGTGGCGGAGCGGATGAGGGATCTGAATGCGCCGCGTTGGGAGGATCGTTATGGGGCGATTGCTTCGGATGTCAAGACTGGCTCTATTGGATGGGTTTCTGCCTCACGAAGCAAGCGAGAAGCAA
>JAFEBZ010000031.1 GCA_018242405.1 Pseudomonadota bacterium
CCCAGCACGCCGCCCTGGTGGCGCGTCTGCTGCAATTCGTGGGCGAGATTGAGCGCGGCGAGCACGGCGACACGTTCGATCGCGGCCATGCGGTTGTTGCCGCGGATGTCGCGCATGCGCTGGTCGAGCATGCGTGCGGCGGCGACCAGGTCGTCACGTTCTTCCGGCTCGCAACCGACGCTGTAGTCGCGATCCATCACGCGCACGTTGACGATTTCGCTCACGGCTGATCCTCCAGCGAGCGAATGCGATGGATCAACGCCTCGACGCGGATCCGCGCCTGTTCGTTGCGGGCGATCAGGTCGGCGCGTTCGTTCATCAGCTGCTGCTGCTCGGCGCGCAAGGCGCGATTCTCGTCACTCAATCGATGCAGTCGCGCGGACAGCCCTTCGGCGCGCTCCACCAGCGCCTGCAGTCGATCGATCGCATCCTGCCCGTTCATGACAAAACATTAGCATGGCGTCGATGCCGGGCGTCATCGCCTGATTTACACTTCCTGCATGTCCGAACCCCTGCCCGCCGCGCCCGCCCTGCAAGCCGAACTCGACCAGCTCGGGCTGGCGACCACGCCGTGGGAGCTGCAGGGCGCGCTGATCGGCTGGATCGCCGGCGGCGGCGATGCCGACCGCGAATGGCTGCGCAAGGTGATGGCCGATCCCGCCCTGCCTGCACTGGCGGACAGCAGCGCGATCGGGCACTTCGGTCGCGGCGCCCAGGCGCAGATCGAGGACAACGACCTCGGCTTGACGCTGCTGCTGCCGGACGAGGACGCCTCCTTGCAGGAACGCAGCGCCGCCCTGTTCGACTGGTGCCGGCATTTCCTCGGCGCCTTCGGACTCGCCGCCGGTGCGGAACCGCCGTTGTCCGACGAGGGCGAGGAAGCCCTGCAGGATCTGGCGCGGCTGGCGACCGCCACCGCCGAGCCGGATGGCGACGAGGAGGACGAAGCCGCGTTGGCCGAGATCGAGGAATTCGTGCGGGTCGCGGCCTTGCTGCTGCATGGCGACATCGCCATCGCGCGCCGCCGCCGCCAACTGCACTGAGATGGCGACCGGCCTCAGCGCCGCCACTTACGCCCGGCGCCGCCGGCAGCTGATGCGACAAGTCGGCGACGACGGCATCGTCATCGTCCCGAGCGCACCGGAACGCATCCGCAGCCGCGACACCCACTACCCCTATCGCCCCGATTCCGATCTCTGGTACCTGACCGGATTCGCCGAACCGCACGCGGTACTGGTGCTGATCCCGGGGCGCGCGCACGCCGAATCCATCCTGTTCTGCCGCGAACGCGATCCCGAACGCGAAGGCTGGGACGGCGCGCGGATCGGACCGGAAGACGCGGTGCACGCACTCGGTTTCGACGATGCCTATCCCATCGACGATCTCGACGAAATCCTGCCCGGCCTGCTGGAAGGCCGCGGTCGCGTCCACTACCACCTCGGCCGCGACAGCGAATTCGATCTCAAACTGATCGGCTGGCTCAACCGCGCGCGTGCGCATGGCCGCCGTGATCGTCAATCGCCCAACGAATTCATCGAACTCGGCCATCTCCTCGACGAAATGCGGCTGTTCAAAAGCGCCGAGGAATTGCGGGTGATGCAGCGCGCGGTCGACATCAGCATTGAGGCGCACCAGGCTGCGATGCGCGTGGCGCGCCCGGGCATCGCCGAATACGAATTGCAGGCCGAACTCGAACGCGTGTTCCGTCGCGCCGACGCCTGCCCCGCCTACGGCAGCATCGTCGGCGCGGGCGCCAACGCCTGCGTGCTGCATTACATCGCCAACAGCGGCAAATCCGGCAAGAACGACCTGATCCTGATCGATGCCGGCGCCGAATATCGTGGCTACGCCTCCGACATCACCCGTACCTTTCCGGTCAATGGTCGCTTCAGCGCAGAACAGCGCGCCCTCCACGATCTCGTCGGCGCTGCACAGCGCGCGGCACTGGCGCAGGCACAGCCGGGCCGGCCGTGGGCGGCGATGCACGATGCCGCGATCGAAACCCTGACCGACGGCCTGCTGTCGCTCGGCCTGCTCAAGGGCACGCTCAAGCAGCACCTGAAGGACGAAAGCCACAAGCGCTTCACCCGCCACAAGACCGGTCACTGGCTCGGCCTCGACGTCCACGACGTCGGCGAATACCGCATCGACGGCGAATCGCGAGTACTGGAACAGGCCATGGCCTTCACCGTCGAGCCCGGCCTGTATGTCGGCCCCGACGACCGCAGCGTCGCGGCGAAATGGCGCGGCATCGGCATCCGTACCGAGGACGACGTGGTGATGACCGCCAACGGCCATCGCATTCTCAGCGACGCGCTGGTCCGCGACGCCGACGCCATCGAGGCCTTCATGGCCGAAGCCCTATAATTACGGGCTCCCCGCACCACCTTCCGACCATGCCCACGAATACCGTGACTGGCGACGCCATCGCCATCCGCCGCGCCCTGTTGTCCGTCTCCGACAAGACCGGGTTGATCGATCTCGCCAAGGCGCTGGCCGCGCGCGATGTCGAACTGCTCTCGACCGGCGGCACCGCCAAAGCCATTCGCGAGGCCGGCCTGGCCGTGCAGGACGTCAGCGACGTCACCGGCTTCCCGGAAATGATGGACGGTCGCGTCAAGACGCTGCATCCGGTCGTGCACGGCGGCCTACTCGGTCGCGCCGGCACCGACGACGCGGTGATGGCCGAACACGACATCGATCCGATCGACCTGCTGGTGCTGAACCTCTATCCGTTCGAACAGGTCAGCGCCAACCCGGACAGTTCGTTCGCCGAGATCATCGAGAACATCGACATCGGCGGCCCGGCGATGCTGCGTTCGGCGGCGAAGAATTTCGCGCGCGTCGCCGTCGCCACCGATCCTTCGCAATACGCCGCATTGTTGTCGGAACTCGACGCCAGCAATGGCGCGCTGTCGGCGCAGACGCGCTTCGCGCTGTCGGTGACCGCGTTCAATCGCGTTGCCCAGTACGACGCCGCGATCAGCAACTACCTGTCTTCGATCGAAGCCGACGGTTCGCGTTCCGCGTTCTCCGCACAGGCCAACGGCAGTTTCGTCAAGGTGATGGACCTGCGCTACGGCGAGAACCCGCACCAGCAGGCCGCGTTCTATCGCGACCTGTATCCGGCGCCGGGCTCGCTGGCGACCTTCACCCAGTTGCAGGGCAAGGAACTGAGCTACAACAACATCGCCGATTCCGACGCCGCGTGGGAATGCGTGCGCCAGTTCGACGCGCCGGCCTGCGTGATCGTCAAGCACGCCAATCCCTGCGGCGTCGCAGTGGGAACCGGTCCGGCCGACGTCTATGAAAAAGCCTATGCCACCGATCCGACCTC
>JAFEBZ010000032.1 GCA_018242405.1 Pseudomonadota bacterium
GTTGTGGGTGTCGGTGGTCCAGTAGTTGCCGTTGGGAATCCGGCCCGGATTGGTGTTGAACAGCGTGTTCGGGGTGATGACGTGCGCTTCCAGCGCCGCGGCCACGGTCAGCGGCTTCATCGTCGAACCGGGTTCGAGCAAGTCGGTGACGGCGCGATTGCGATGGGTATCGCGATTGGTGCCGTTGATGTTGTTGGGGTTGTACGACGGCACATTGGCCATCGCCAGCACTTCGCCGGTGTGGATGTCCATCACCACTGCCGACCCGCTGCTGGCACCGGCATTGGTCACCGCATTTTCCAGATCGCGATAGGCGAGGTACTGGATGCGGCGATCGATGCTGAGCGCGAGATCCTTGCCCGGCTGCGCCGGACGCAACAGGTCGACGTTCTCGACCGTTTCGCCCTGGCGATTGCGCAGGATGCGTTTCTCGCCGGGCTTGCCGCGCAACCAGTCGTCGAACGCCAGTTCGATGCCTTCCTGGCCGTGGTCGTCGACATTGGTAAAACCGAGCACGTGCGCAACCGCGTCGCCCTGCGGATAGAAGCGCTTAAATTCGCGCACGCCATACACGCCGGGAATCTTCAGGTCGAGCACGCGCTGCACCACCGCCGGATTCATCCGTCGGCGCAGCCACAGGAATTCCTTGTCGGCTTTCTGCGACAGGCTACGTTGCAGTTCATCCACCGGCATGTTCAGCGCCTGCGCCAGCCTGCCGATCTGTTCCTCGTCGCCGGCCAGTTCCTGCGGATTCGCCCACAGCGACATCACCGGCGTCGACACCGCCAGCGGCTCGCCGTTGCGATCGGTGATCATGCCGCGCGTGGTCGGGATCTCGACATCGCGCTGGAAGCGCACATTGCCCTGCTTCTGGTAGAAGTCGGTGTGCACCAGCTGGCGATCGACCGCGAACGCGATCAGCGCCACGCTGCACAGGCCGAGTCCGCCGCAGACCATCAGCACGCGACCACGGATGTCATAGCGCGAACGCCCGATGCGCGTGCGGCGCTCGCGATCGATCAGGCCGCGGATGGTGTCGCGCAGGTTCATTCGCGCACCACCACGGTGTCTTCCGGACGCGGATTGTCCATGTGCAGGTGTTCGCGCGCGGCCTTGTCGATCAGCGTCGGTTCGGCCCAGGTCGCCTGTTCCAGCTGCAACTGGCTGAACTGCAAATCGAGTTCGTCGCGGGCCTTTTCCAGCTTGTTGAGCCTGGAAAACAGCTGGCGATGCTCGAAACGGTCATAGGCCACCGCAACGCCGGTGATGACGTTGGCAATCAGCAGCACCACGAACAGCGCCCAGCCGCTCATGCCGCCACCTCCAGCTTCTCGGCCACGCGCAACACGGCGCTGCGCGAGCGCGGATTGATGGCGAGCTCCTGCGCGTCGGCGCGGATGGCGGAACCGAGCGCACGCAGGGTCGGCGTGAACGTTTCGACTTGCGGCAGGCGACGACTGGTCGGCGGCGCCTTGGCATGGCGCGCGATGAATTGCTTGACGATGCGGTCTTCCAGCGAATGGAAGCTGATCACCGCGAGGCGACCACCGGGCTTGAGGCGGTCGTGCGCGGCGGCGAGTCCGGCTTCGACATCGGCCAGCTCGCTGTTGATGTGGATGCGGATCGCCTGGAAGGTGCGCGTCGCCGGATGGCTGGTGTCCTTGCCGCGCGGCACCACGCGCGCGACCAGTTCGGCGAGCTCGGCAGTGCGGGTGATCGGCGCGCTGGCGCGGCGTTCGACGATGGCGCGGGCGATCCGCCTCGACATGCGTTCCTCGCCGAAGGTCCACAGCACATCGGCGATCTCGCGCTCGTCGGCGCGCGCCAGCCACTGCGCGGCACTCTCGCCGCTGTCGGTGTCCATGCGCATGTCGAGCGGGCCGTCCTTGCCGAAACTGAAACCGCGTTCGGCGACATCCAGCTGCGGCGACGACACGCCGAGGTCGAGCAGTACGCCATCGAGACCGGCAGCCGTTGCATCCCAGTGCGCCAAGTCGGCGAACGATCCCTGGCGGAGCGATACCCGCGCGTCGGCGGCGGCCAGGCGAGTGGCCTCCGCGATCGCTTCGGGATCCTTGTCCATCACCAGCAGCCGTCCTCCAGCGCCCAGCCTGTCGAGCACGCCACGGGCGTGGCCGCCACGACCGAACGTGCCATCGAAATAGGTTCCGTCCCCTGTCACCTGCAGTGCTTCCATCACTTGCGAAAACAAAACCGGAATGTGGGACTGCGTGGCGGACGCAGCCGCCGCGCCGCCCGTCACAACTTCAACTCGAGCATCTGCGTGCTCAGATCGTCATCGCTGATCGATTGACGGATCTGCGCGTGATGCGCCTGTTCACTCCACAATTCGAACTTGTCGCCCATGCCCAGCAGCACCGCTTTCTTCTCGATGCCGACGGCGCTGCGATGACTTGCAGGAATGGAGATGCGGCCATTGGCGTCAAGCTCGACCGGCATGGCCGAACCCACCAGGTTGCGCTGCAGGCGGCGATGCGCGCTGAGCGATCCCGGCAGGGCGTTGACCTGGTCGCGCACCTTCTCCCATACGTCCTGCGGATAGAGAAAGAGGCAGCCCGACTCGAAGGGGTTGTAGGTGATGACCAGGCGATTGCCGCAGGCCGACACGGCGTCACGATGGGCTGCGGGGATGGCTACCCGGCCCTTGTCGTCCACGGTGATGGCGGTCTCGCCTTGAAACATCGCTGCCCTCGGGCTGCGACCCGCTTCCGGGCCGCTACTGAATCCACAAAAGACCACCAATTTCCCGGCGATCCCACAGGAGCCCACCTTAGGAGTCGATTTCAGTGATGTCAACAATCGTTTTGGGGGAATTTCACCAAGCAGGTCAATGACTTGCGAAGACTTTCAGAGAATTGTTCAAGATTTATCCACAAGCGATTGTTTAGTCTCAAATTTTGAGATTGTTCAGTCTGGGCGACCTGCCCCAGTCAGGGCGATCGGGGCGGAAATCGCGCTAACCCATTCATGTTGCTTTGCAACAATTTCCGGGCGATACCCTGTCTCCATCGAAAATGGAAGGGGTGGAAGAAAAGTGCGGAGCCGGCCGGTAAGCCGGGTTCTGTCGTGGACAGTCATTCCTCTAGGCCGCCCATCGCTGGACGGCTCAAGCAACCTACCCGGAACCAACGCGGGCCGCGCCAATGGTTCCCTATTTGGTCTTGCTCCCGATGGGGTTTGCCGTGCCGGCCGGTTGCCCGGCTCGCGGTGCGCTCTTACCGCACCATTTCA
>JAFEBZ010000033.1 GCA_018242405.1 Pseudomonadota bacterium
GTCGTCGTAGATCGATTCGTGGACGAACAGGCGGCGCGTGGTGGTGCAGCGCTGGCCGGCGGTGCCGACCGCGCCGAATACGATCGCCGGGATCGCCAGCTTCAGCTCGGCGGTTTCGTCGACGATGATTGGGTTGTTGCCGCCGAGTTCAAGCAGGCTGCGACCCATGCGGGTGGCGACGCGCTCGCCGACATTGCGGCCGACCTTGGTGCTGCCGGTGAAGCTGACCAGGGCGATGCGCTTGTCATCGACGAAGGACTGCGCGAGTTCGGTGCCGGCGTCGTTGAACAGGAAGAACAGATCCGGGAAGCCGCCGGCCTTCAGCGCCTCGTTGCAGATCTTCATCGACGCGATCGCGGAGAGCGGGGTCTTCGGCGACGGTTTCCAGATCGAGATGTCGCCGCACACCGCCGCGACGAAACTGTTCCACGCCCATACCGCGACCGGGAAGTTGAAGGCCGAGATGATTCCGACCAGGCCGATCGGATGCCACTGTTCGTACATGCGGTGGCCGGGGCGTTCGCTGTGCATGGTCAGGCCGTACAACTGGCGCGACAGACCGACGGCGAACTCGCCGATGTCGATCATTTCCTGCACTTCACCGTCGCCCTCCGGCTTCGACTTGCCCATTTCCAGCGCGACCAGCGAACCCAGCGCGTCCTTGTGGGTACGCAGCGCATCGGCGCACAGGCGGATCGCTTCGCCGCGGCGTGGTGCCGGCGTCTTGCGCCACACCTTGAATGCCGTCTGCGCGCGTTCGACGATGGTGTCGTAGTCGGACTGCGATGACGCATGCACCTTGCCCAGCACATCGCCGGTGGTGGGGTTCACCGGTTCCAGCACGCCGGCGTCGCTGGTCTTCGACCACTGGTCGTTGCCGAGGTAGGTACCGGATTCGTTCTCGCTCAGGCCGAGCGCGGACAGGACGGGGTGCAGGGACATGGGGACTCCACAAAATCGTGATTGAAAATGGCGGCCCCGGCGCGATTCGAACGCACGACCTTCCCCTTAGGAGGGGGACGCTCTATCCAGCTGAGCTACGGGGCCAAGGCTGCAATTTTCGCAGAGAACCGCCCGTGATGCTGCATCGCGACGATTCGCCGGGATTTTCAGGCGTTCCGGGCCTGCCAATGCCCCAATATCGTCAATCCGCCGCGTCCGGGTGTCGAACCGGTCAACAGGGCACGATGGACATAGTCCGATGCGGCGAGGCAGGCCTCGCGCGGCGACAGGCCCAGCGCGAGATTGGCCGCGATCGCCGAGGACAGGGTGCAACCGGTGCCATGGCCCTCGACATCGATGCGCGCGTGTTCGATCGATGTGGCGCCATCCGCGCCGAGGTAGAGATCGCGCACCGGATCGCCGGGAACGTGGCCACCCTTGAGGAAGACCGCGCGCGCGCCTGATGCCAACAGCTTGGCAGCAGCGGGTTCCAGATCATCGCGACTGCCAATCGTTCCCGAACCCAGCGCTTCCGCTTCCGGGACATTCGGCGTCACCACCGTCGCCAGCGGCATCAACCGCGTGCGCAGGGCGGTGATCGCGCTGTCGTCGAGCAATTTCGCGCCGGAAGTCGCGATCATCACCGGATCGAGGACGATGGCGAGTTCGGGCTTGGCGTTCCGTTGCCGGACCAACACATCGGTCACCGTGTCGATCACGTCGCGATTGGCGAGCATGCCGATCTTCACCGCACGCACGTCGAAGTCGTTGAAGCAGGCGTCGAGTTGCGCGCGCAGGAATTCCACCGGTGGCACGTGTACCGCAGTGACGCCACGGGTGTTCTGCGCGGTCAGTGCGGCGATCGCGGACAGGCCATGGACGCCATGCGCGGCGAAGGTCTTGAGGTCGGCCTGGATGCCGGCGCCACCGCCGGAATCGGAGCCGGCAATGGTGAGGACGGAGACGGGACGTGGCTGGGACATCACGCCATTGTGCCGGAGTCCGGGATCAGGCTTGCGGATGCTCGACCAGTCGCCGGGCCAGCTGCACCGCGTGATCGAAGTTCGCGACGAAATGCAATTCGCCCGGATGTTCCTGCCAATGCATCTGGGCGATGATCCGGTTCGGTTGTTCCTGCAGTCCCGACACGATCAGCACGATGTTCTTGCGATGGCAGCGGTCGGCGAGTTTCTGCAGGGCGTGGACGCCGCTGGCGTCGATCACCGGCACCAGGCGCATGCGCAGGATGAAAACCTTCGGCGGCGACAGGAACTGGTCGAGCAGGTTGTCGAGGCGGTTGGCGGTGCCGAAGAACAGCGGTCCACTGATCTGGTAGACCTCGGTGTCCCTGGGCAGGTGCGCGCGCTGGTCGCTGTCGTCGCGTGAATGATCCGGACGCAGGTCGTCGTCGATCAATTTCACGCCGGAACTGATTTCCACCGCTTCCGACATGCGGAACATGAAGACGAATGCGGCAACCACGATGCCGACCTGGATCGCCACGGTGAGATCGACGAACACCGTCAGCAGGAAGGTCAGCAGCAATACGAGTCGATCGCCTTTGGGCGCCGACAGCGTGTTGCGGAAGTTCTCGTATTCGCTCATGTTCCAGGCGACCACCAGCAGTACCGCGGCGAGTGCGGCCAGCGGCACGTAGTGCATCAGCGGCGCGAGCACCAGCATGAACACCAGCAGGTAGCCCGCGTGCATCATTCCGGCGATCGGCGTGCGCCCGCCGGAGCGGATATTGGTCGCGGTGCGGGCGATGGCGCCGGTTGCAGGCAGCCCGCCGAACAGCGCCGACCCCACGTTGGCCGCGCCTTGCGCCACCAGTTCCATGTTGGAACGATGGCGGCCGCCGGTCATGCCGTCGGCGACCACCGCCGACAGCAGCGATTCCACGCCGGCGAGGAAGGCGATGGTGAACGAGCTCGGCAGCAGTTCCATCGTCCGTTCGAACGGAATGTGCGGGAAACTGAAGTCCGGCAACGCCGATGGCAGGTTGCCGAAACGGGTGCCGATGGTTTCCGCCGGCAGCGCGAACAGCGTGCAGATCGCCGTGCACAGGATCAGCGCGATCAGGAAGCCCGGCCAGTTCGGTTTCCACTTGCGCAGGCCGAAGATCACCACGAGTCCAACTACCGTCAACAACACCGCTGCCGGCTGCGTGGTGCCGATGTGTTTTGCGAAAGATTCCCAGCGCGGGAGGAAATCGGCTGGAACCGCGCCCATCTTCAACCCGAGTATGTCCTTCACCTGGCTGGAGAAGATGCTCACTGCGATACCGGAAGTGAATCCGGTGACCACCGGTTGCGGCATGTATTTCATCAGCGTGCCGAGGCGCAGCAGGCCGGCGACGATCAGCATCAGCCCTGCAAGCAATGTGCACAGGATCAGGCCGCCGTAACCGAACTTGACGATCACCGCGAACACCACGGGAATGAAGGCCGCGGTCGGTCCACCGATCTGCACGCGCGAGCCGCCGAGTGCGGAGATCAGGAAGCCGGCGATGATCGCGGTATGCAGGCCCTTGTCCGGTGTCGTGCCGGAAGCGATCGCCAGCGCCATCGCCAGCGGCAACGCGACGATCGCAACCGTGAGTCCGGCAACGGCATCGGCGCGGAACATCTTCGCCGTATAGCCCTCGCGCAACACCGTGACCAGCTTGGGCACGAACATGCCCAGGTACTGGCGGCGATCGAATTCCATCAGGTTCGACATCAGCCGTGCTCCTTCAGGCGCACGCCGCGACCGCGGCCCTGGCTCGGTTGTTCATTGCCGATCAGCTCGATGCCGGCGTTGTCGAGCGCGTTGACGATCCGCGTCAACGTGGCGACCACCCCGCGCACGTGCTCTTCCTTGCTGGCCTCCATGCGCTGGATGGTGGGCAGGGAAACGCCGGCCATTGCTGCCAGCGTGCGCTGGTCGATGCCGAGCAGGGCGCGTGCTGCGCGCAATTGGGAAGCAGAGATCATGCGGGCCCCGATCGATCCACGGACTGGCAACAGTTTCCTGCCGCCAGCCGTCACGATGCAAGTATCAGATCTCGATAGTGATGTTTAATGCATCAAGTTTTGATTACATCACTTCCGAGGCGTGATCCGCCAGGCGCGAACGCTCGCCACGACGCAGCGTCACGTGCGCGCTGTGTTCCCAGTTCTTGAAGCGATCGACGACATAGGTCAGGCCCGAAGTCGTTTCGGTGAGGTAGGGCGTGTCGATCTGCTCGACGTTGCCGAGGCAGACGATCTTGGTGCCCGGGCCGGCGCGGGTGATCAGCGTCTTCATCTGCTTCGGCGTCAGGTTCTGCGCCTCGTCGAGAATCAGGTAGCGCGACAGGAAAGTGCGTCCGCGCATGAAGTTCATCGAACGGATCTTGATGCGCGAAGCGAGCAGGTCATTGGTCGCCGCGCGCCCCCACGATCCGCCTTCCTTGTTGTTCGGCATCAGCACTTCGAGATTGTCGGTGAGCGCGCCCATCCACGGCGTCATCTTTTCCTCTTCGGTGCCGGGCAGGAAGCCGATGTCCTCACCGACACTGACCGTCGCGCGGGTCATGATGATTTCGCGATAGCGCTGCGCGTCCATCGTCTGGGCGAGACCGGCGGCCAGCGTCAGCAGCGTCTTGCCGGTGCCGGCGGTGCCGAGCAGGGTGACGAAATCGATCTCGGGATCCATCAGCGCGTTGAGCGCGAAGTTCTGCTCGCGATTGCGCGCGCTGATGCCCCAGACCGCATGCTGGTGCGAACGGAAATCGTCGACGATCTGGAGTACCGCCTTGCCGTCGGCGATCTTCGCCACGCGGAATTCCGATTGTTCGTCGCCGGGCAGGTAGAGGAACTGGTTGGCATGCCACTCATCGCCCTCGGCCATCGCCACTTCGTAGAAGGTGCGGCCCTTGTCGGTCCACGACTTCAGGTCCTTGCCGTTGCGCGACCAGAAATCCTCGGGCAGCGCCTGCGAACCGGTGTAGAGCAGGTTGAAATCGTCGAGCGCGCGATCGTTCTCGTAATCCTCGCTGAGGATGCCGGCGATCGCCGCCTTGATCCGCAGGTTGATGTCCTTGGACACGAACACCACCGGCGTTTCCGGTTCGTGCGCCTGCAGCGACAGGATCGACGCAAGGATGTGGTTGTCGGGCATCGCCGTGCCCATGATCTTGCCGCCGCCGAAATCGCTGGTCTGGAAGCGCAGCACGCCACTGGTGCCTTCGCTGCGCAACTGCAGTCCGCCCGGTGGACGCAGCTTCAGTCCGGTCGCGATCTTGTCGGTGCCCTGTTCCTCGATCAGCTCATTGATGAAGCGACTGACCTGGCGCGCATTGCGGCTTGCTTCGGAGGTGCCTTTCTTGCCGTTGTCGAGCTCCTCGATCACCTGCATCGGCAGGAACACATCGTGTTCCTCGAACTTGAACAGCGCGGTGGGATCGTGCATCAGCACGTTGGTATCCAGCACGTAAATGCGCTTGCCCTTGGTCATGCGGACGATTTCCCTTTGCCGTGGAGTGAGGTGATGGTCAGGCGGTCTTGCCCTTGATGGCGTCGAGCACGGCCTGCGCATGTCCGGCGATCTTCACCGGCTGCCAGACCTGCGCGACCTTGCCCTGCGGATCGATCAGGAAAGTGCTGCGCACGATCCCTTCGAATTCGCGGCCGTAGAGTTTTTTCATCTGGATCACGCCGAAGGCGCGGCACAGCGCTTCGTCGCCATCGCTGACCAGCGGAAATGCGAAGCCCTGCTTGGCGCAGAAGTTGGCGTGCGACTTCACCGAATCGCGCGACACGCCGACGACATCGGCATCGAGCTTGCGGAACTTGGGCAGCAGCGCCTGGAAGTCCAGGCTTTCGGTGGTGCAGCCCGGAGTGGAGTCCTTCGGATAGAAGTAGAGGACGATCCAGCGACCGGCGAAGTCGGCGAGGGTGGCGGTCGATCCGTCGCCCAGTGCCAACGGCAGTTTGAGGACGGATTTCGGAACGGCCTTGCCAGCTTCGATGGTCATTATCTGTGCGTCTATCCGGTCAGAACTTCATCGGGTCCATGATCGCGTCGAGATTGAGGCGATCGGAGAATTCGAGGAAATCGTCGCGCAACCCGGCAATGTGCATGTCGGCCGGCACGCCGATGGTGAGTTGCGCGGTGAACATCTCGGCGCCGGTCTGCATGGCGCGATAGCGCGCGCAGTGCAGGTTCTCGACGGTGATGCTCTGGCGGTCGAAGAAATCGGCGAGCTGGAACAGGATGCCCGGCTTGTCGGCGGCGACCACTTCGACGATGTAGGGGATGAGGTTGGATTGCACCGGCTTCGGGCCGGTGCGATACCAGTTGAGTTTGTAGCCGTCTTCGCGTTCGAGGCGGGAGAGCATCGCTTCCAGCTTGGCGATGGCGTCCCAGGAGCCGACGGCAAGCATGCTCACCGAGACATCGCGGCCAACCGTGCTCAGGCGTGCATCCACCAGATTGCAGCCGGAATCGCTGATGCGCCGGGAGACCGGCAGCAGCGGCGAGTCGGGGTGCGTCGCGTAGGCATTGATGAGCAGGTGGTTCTCGTTGCCCGTGGGGCGTGCGGCGGTATCGCTCAAGTTGTTCGTATCCGGCGGCGGTCCGCCCAAGCGCCGACCGAGTGCCGACAGGGACAGGATACTTGCCGGCCATTTCACGCCGCAAGTAACATGGAGGCTGGCTTTCGACCCCTCGCGGGCGGTTCTCTTGCAGCTCTCCGGCATCATCACGGCACTGGCGACCCCGTTCACCGACGCGGGCGCCATCGATTTCGACGCCTGGCCCAGGCTGATCGCGCAGCAACTCGAGGGGGGCACCCACGCCCTGGTCGTGGCCGGCTCGACCGGCGAGGCCAATGCGCTGGATGACGACGAATACGACGCCCTGCTGCAGGCCGCGGTCCGCCAGGTGGCCGGGCGTGTTCCGGTGCTGGCCGGAACCGGCACCTCGAACACGGCAAAAACCATTGTGCTGACCCGCCGCGCCGCACAGTCGGGTGCCGATGCCGCTCTTGTGGTCACGCCGCCCTACGTCCGCCCGACCCAGGCCGGCCTGGTCGCGCATTTCCGCGCCGTGGCCGAGCAGGGCGGCCTGCCGGTGGTGCTCTACAACGTGCCAGGGCGTACCGGTTGCGACATGCAGCCCGAAACCGTGGCCGCGCTGGCCACGCATCCAAACATCATCGGCATCAAGGAAGCAGTGGACGCCGAGACCCGCATGCAGGCCCTGCTGGCGTTGCGCTCGTCGCAATTCGCGGTGTTGAGCGGGGATGATCCCACGGCCTGCCGCGCCATCCTCGCCGGTGCCGACGGTCTGGTGTCGGTGGGATCGAACGCTGCACCACGTGCCTTCCGTCGCCTGTTCGACCTCGCCAAGGGTGGCAATGCCGCCGGTGCGAAGGCCCAGGACGGCCGGATGCGCGATCTGTATGCCTTTCTCGCCGCTGAACCCAATCCCATCCCGGTCAAGGCATTGCTGGCCGAGTTCGGGTATGGTCACGGCCTGCGGTTGCCTCTGCTGCCGCTGTCCTCGGGGCCCCGCGCCGGATTGGCGGCGATGGTCGCCGCGGTCGGCGACCTCGAAGCCGTCTGAAACATCCTGTTGATCCAATCCGCACCGATTTTCGGAGAACGTTGTCCCATGCAAGTTCGCACTCGTCTCGTTCTGGCCGCGCTCGCCGTCGCCGTCCTCACCACGTCCGGCTGCAGCATGTTCCACGGCAAGAAGCACAAGACCGAGGCCTACAAGATGGCGGCCGAGGCGCGTCCGCTGGAAGTGCCGCCGGATCTCGATCGTCCCTCGGCCGATGCCGCGATGAACGTCCCCAGCGGCAGCAGCAGCGTTTCGGCCTCGCAGGTGCAGCCGCGCGGCTCGGTCACGCCGGCAGCGCCGCGTGAAAGTGCCAGCGCCTTCATCGTGCCGGGCACCCGCGACGAGGTCTTCGGCAAGCTCGGCACCGCGCTGGCGGCCGTGCCGGGCGTGACCATCAAGAACAAGTCGCAGCTGCTCGGCACCTATGACGTGTCGTACTCCAGCCACGACTTCCTGATCCGCACCGCAACCGTGGCCGATGGCGTGCATGTGTCGGCGATCGATCCGCGTGGCAGCGTCGATGCCGGCGCCGAAGCCACCAAGGTCATCGCCGACCTCAAGGCCGCGCTCGCCAAGTAATCGCGCGACGCGTGCCATGCAAAACGGGCGCCACTGGCGCCCGTTTTGGTTTCCGCGATCGCTGGAAGATCAGCGTTCCAGATGCGGCAACTTGTTGGGCTTGCCGTCCCATTCCGCGGCATCCGGCGGGGGATCCTTGCGAGTGGTGATGACCGGCCAGTCGCGCGATAGTTCGGCGTTGAGCGCGACGTAGCCTTCCTGTCCTGCGGGCACGTCATCCTCGGCGAAGATCGCGTTGGCCGGGCATTCCGGTTCGCACAGGGTGCAGTCGATGCATTCGTCGGGATCGATCACCAGGAAGTTCGGGCCTTCGTGGAAACAGTCGACCGGACACACCTCGACGCAGTCGGTGTATTTGCACTTGATGCAGTTATCGGTGACGACGAAGGGCATGGAGCGGGACCGGTGGAACGTGCGGGTATTTTACGTGAATGGATGGGGTATCGGTTGCGAGGGTCTAGGGGATGGACGCGGCACATCCCAAAGCTCGCCTGCGAATCTCCTCCCGCGTGGCGACGCGTTGGACTGGATCGTGAACGGGCTGGGTGCTCGCGGCGCTCCTGCGGCTTCGAACCCGAAGGAACACGAAAATAAAAATGGCCCACGCAAGCGTGAGCCATTTTCATTTGGCGCTCCCTACGGGATTCGAACCCGTGTTTTAGCCTTGAGAGGGCCACGTCCTGGGCCTCTAGACGAAGGGAGCAAAGTCGTCGATCACCGGTCTGTGCCGGAGATCCCGGCTGGACGAGCCGTTAGCTTGTTAGTATAGCAGGATGATGTACCCATTCAGTCACCAGGCCCCGCGCATCCACCACGGGGCGATCGCTTGAACCAGCAGCTCCGGATCATCACGCGCGACCAACACACGGTCTCGCGCAAGGCGATCAGCCCGAACGCGCTGCGCGTGTTGTACCGACTGCATGAAGCCGGGCATTCGGCGTTCCTGGTCGGCGGCGCGGTACGCGACCTGATCGCCGGCATCCAGCCCAAGGATTTCGACGTCGCCACCGACGCCACGCCCGAGCAGGTGCGCGCGCTGTTCCGCAATTGCCGGTTGATCGGTCGCCGTTTCCGCCTGGCGCACGTGGTGTTCGGTCGCGAAATCATCGAGGTCGCGACTTTCCGTGCATCGTCGGATGACGGCAGTGGGGATCGCGAAGTCCACGACGACGGTCGCGTGCTGCGCGACAACGTCTACGGCAGCATCGAGGAAGACGCGGTCCGCCGCGACTTCACCGCGAATGCCCTGTACTACAACATTGCCGATTTCTCGATCCACGATTACATCGGCGGCTTCGATGACGTGATCGGGCGTCGCATGCGCATGATCGGCGACGCCGAGACCCGCTATCGCGAGGATCCGGTGCGCATGCTGCGCGCGGTGCGCCTGTCTTCGAAACTCGGCTTCACCATCGCCGACGACACCGCGGCACCGATCGCGTCGCTGGCATCGTTGCTGCTGCAGGCGGCGCCGGCGCGCTTGTTCGACGAATGTCTCAAGCTGTTCCTGTCCGGTCATGCGGTGGCGAGCTTCGAGGGACTGGAACGCCATGGTCTGTTGGCCGTGCTGTTTCCGGAAACCGCGAAGGCGTTGGCATCCAATCGCAGTGGTGCGTTGCGCCGAATGGTGATCGCCGGTCTTGCCGGTACCGATGCCCGCGTCGCCGCCGACGAGCCGGTGTCACCGGCCTTCCTGTTCGCGGTGCTGCTGTGGCCGGCCTATTGCCGGTCGCTGGCGCAGCTGGAAGGACAGGGCATGCACGCGGCAGAAGCGCAGCGACGTGCCGCCGATCGCGTCACCTTGCACCTGACGCAGGTCGTGGCGCTGCCGCGACGGTTCTCGCTGCCGATGCAGGAGATCTGGCTGCTGCAGCCACGCTTTGCGCAACGCAAGCGCACCGGTCGTTTCATCGCCCATCCGCGTTTCCGCGCTGCCTTCGATTTCCTCAAGTTGCGCGAACGCGCCAGTCCGAACCATGCCGGCGACGTCGCTTATTGGACGGACCTGTACTCCGGCATGCCGCACCCGCCGGAATCGCAGGATGACGACGAGGGTGGCGAGGAACAGCCGCGTTCGCCGCGCCGGCGCCGCCGGCGCTCATGATTGACGTGGCCTGCGCGGTGCGTGCCGCGATTGGTCTTGGCGGCAATGTCGGCGATGTTCCGCAAGCCTTCCGTTTCGCCATCGAGCGACTGCGCGGTGAACCCGCCATCGCCGATGTCGCGTTGTCGCCGCTGTACGCCACTGCGCCTTGGGGCGGGATCGAACAGGATCGCTTTCTCAACGCGGTCGCGGTGTTCGACACCGCGTTGTCCCCGCAGGCATTGATGCAGTTGCTGCTGCGGATCGAACGTGAAGCCGGACGCGATCGCGGCAACGAAACGCGTTGGGGGCCGCGACGCCTCGATCTCGATCTGCTGCTGCATGACGATGCCGTGATCGACGTGGACGGATTGCAATTGCCGCACCCGCGATTGCACGAACGCGCCTTCGCGCTGATACCGCTGCTGGACGCGTGGCCGGAAGCCATGATTCCCGGGATCGGCCCGGCGCGACAGGCGCTGGCGGCGCTCGATCCGGTCGCAGTCGCCGACGTCATCGCCGGTCGGGTAGGCTAGTCGCCTTTCCACGAGTTTGCCCCGATGAAACCCTCGCGAACTGGCGATTCCAAACCGGTGACGGTGCCCGATCTGCATGCGATGAAGCAGACCGGCAAGCGCCTGACGATGCTGACGGCCTATGACGCCGGATTCGCGCGGGTGATGGACGTCAACGGCGTCGATCTGATCCTGGTCGGCGATTCGCTGGGCATGGTGGTGCAGGGGCAGGGCAACACGCTCGGCGTCAGCGTCGATGACATCGCCTACCACACCGGTTGCGTCAGTCGCGCCGTGCAGCGCGCGCTGGTGATCGCCGATTTCCCGTTCCAGGCCGATGCCAGCGAAGATCGCGCGCTAGATGCCGCGACCCATTTCCTCCAGGCCGGCGCCGGCATGGTCAAGCTGGAAGGTGCGGGGCACAAGCTCGACGTGATCCGCTATCTGGTCGAGCGCGAAATCCCGGTGTGCGCGCATCTCGGGCTGACGCCGCAATCGGTATTGAGGTTTGGCGGCTTCAAGGTACAGGGCCGCGACGATGCCGCCGCCGCGAAATTGAAGCAGGATGCGCTCGCGGTGCAGGCCGCAGGCGCGTCCTTGCTGGTGCTGGAAGCGGTACCTTCGCCGTTGGCCGCGGAGATCACCGCCATGCTCGACATCCCCACCATCGGCATCGGTGCCGGCCGCGACTGCGATGGTCAGGTGCTGGTCCTGCACGACATGCTCGGCCTCGACAGCGGCCATCGTCGCCCGCGTTTCGTCCGCGATTTCCTTGCCGATGGCGGATCGGTGGCTGGTGCGGTCAAGGCCTATTGCGCGGCGGTGCGCGACGGCAGCTTCCCCGACGACGAACATTCTTATTCAAGTTGATCGTGCTTAATTAAAGCGATATATGCAAATCCTGACTGAACTCACCGGCCTGCGCGGCGCGCTCGGCCAATGGCGCAGCGGCGGGCAATCGATCGCCTTCGTGCCGACGATGGGCAATCTCCACGCTGGCCATTTCTCGCTGATCGCGCGGGCGCGCCAGCTCGCCGATCGCGTCGTCGCCAGCGTGTTCGTCAATCCCACCCAGTTCGGTCCGAACGAGGATTTCTCGCGTTATCCGCGCACGCCCGAGCAGGATGCCGAAGGGCTGGCCAATGCCGGTTGCGACGCGTTGTGGCTGCCGGGGGTGGAGACGATGTATCCCTTCGGCGCCGACCGCGCGGTGAGCATGCACGTACCGGGCATCACCGACGTGCTCGATGGCGCAGCGCGCCCCGGTCATTTCGACGGCGTCACTACGGTGGTGTCGCGGCTGTTCCTGCAGGTGCAGCCGGATGTCGCGATCTTCGGCCGCAAGGATTACCAGCAGCTGGCGGTGATTCGCTATTTCGTGCGCGATCTCGCGTTCCCGATCGAGATCATCGGTGCGGACATCAAACGTGACGATGACGGGCTGGCCCTGAGTTCGCGCAACCAGTATTTGACCGTGGAAGAGCGCGCGATCGCGCCGTTGCTCTATCGCACATTGCAGACGATGCGCGACCGCCTGCTGGCGGGGGAACCGCAGGCGAGGGTAGAAGCGGCTGCGACCTCCGAGCTGGAGGCTGCCGGGTTCCGGCCCGACTACACGGTGATCCGCACCCCGGGACTGGAAGCCCCGGTGGATGGCCAGCCCGGCCCGCGGGTGGCCCTGCTGGCGGCGCGGCTGGGCACGACCCGGCTGATCGACAACCTGGAATTCGACCTCTCCTGAGTGCTGGTTGTTGCAGTGCGGCAGAGGGGTCTACAATCGAAGACTGCCCGTTCCAGACCATTGCCACTGCCATGCATATCACCCTGCTCAAGGCCAAGATCCACCGCGCCAGCGTGACCCACGCCGAGCTGCACTACGAAGGTTCCTGCGCCATCGACAGCCGCCTGCTGGAGATTTCCGGGATCCGCGACAACGAGCGGATCGAGATCTACAACGTCAGCAATGGCGAGCGCTTCGCCACTTACGCCATCCGCGCCGAAGCTGGCAGCGGGATCATCTCGGTCAATGGCGCCGCCGCGCACAAGGCGGAACCGGGCGACCTGGTGATCATCTGCGCCTACGGCATGTGCGATGAAGCGGAAGCCGCCAAGCACAAGCCGACGCTGGTGTACGTCGACCGCGACAACCGGCTGACGCATACCAACCACGGCATCCCGGCACAGGCGGCCTGACGCCATGGGCCTGCAGGATGCGTTGGAGGCCCAGGTCAAGCGCCTGGAAGGAACCACCCTGCAGGATCTGTTGCGCGCCGATGCATCGCGTGCGGGATCATTCTCGCTGCGTGCGGGGCCGCTGTACGCAAATTTTGCGCGCCAGGATTACGACAAGGCCGTGATCGACGCCTTGTTCGATCTCGCCGAAACACGTGGCGTGCGTGCCGCGTTCAAGCGCATGGTCGATGGCGAAGAGGTCAACGTCACCGAGCATCGTCCGGCGCTGCACACGGCATTGCGTGGTGATTTGTCGCCGGCCAAAACCGCGCACGATGCTTACGAAGTCGCGAAGGCGACGCGCGAACGCATGCTCGGACTCGTACGCGAGCTGCGTGCCTCCGGTATCCGCGACGTGATCAGCCTCGGCATTGGTGGTTCCGATCTCGGCCCGCGTTTTGTCGTTGATGCATTGGGTCTGGATGACAGTGCGCCGCGCGTGCATTTCGTCTCCAATGTCGATGGCCACGCACTGGTCCGCGCAGTCGAGGGGCTGGATCCCGCGACTACCGCGCTCATCATCATTTCCAAATCGTTCGGCACCCAGGAAACGCTGGCCAACGCCAAGGTCGCGCGCGCGTGGCTGGGCGATGGAGGCGCGCGCACCTATGCGGTGACATCGAAGCCGGACAAGGCCGAAGCGATCGGTGTGGCACCGGAACGCGTGCTGCCGATGTGGGACTGGGTCGGTGGTCGTTATTCGCTGTGGTCGGCGGTCGGTTTCCCGATCGCGATCGCCATCGGTCCGGAACGTTTCGATGCATTGCTGCAAGGTGCCGGCGAATACGACCGCCATTGCCTGGAAGCGCCGGCACGCGACAATCCGTCGCTGTGGCATGCGCTGACCGCGGTGTGGAATCGTGATGCGCGCGGACGCGGCAGCCTCGCCGTGGTGCCCTATGACGATCGCCTGAAGTTGCTGCCGTCCTATCTGCAGCAGCTGGTGATGGAGAGCCTCGGCAAGTCAGTGACGGTCGATGGCGACGCAGTCGGCACGCAGACTTCGCCGGTGTGGTGGGGCAGTGCCGGCACCGATGCCCAGCACAGCTATTTCCAGATGCTGCACCAGGGCACCGAGATCGTGCCGATGGACCTGATTGGCGTGATCAATGCCGATCACCATCACGCCGACAATCACGATCTGTTGCTGGCCAACCTGCTGGCGCAGGCACAGGCGCTGGCGATGGGCGAGTCGTCGGAAGATCCGCATCGCAATTACCGCGGTGGCCGTCCCAGTACCCTGCTGCTTCTGGATGCGTTGACGCCGCAGTCGCTGGGCGCGCTGATCGCGTTCTATGAGCACAGCGTGCACGCGCGATCGGTGTTGTGGGGCATCAATGCCTTCGATCAGTTCGGTGTCGAGCTGGGCAAGCGCCTGGCCGATCGCACCTTGCCGGCGTTGAAGGGCGAGGGTGCTACCGGCGATGCCGTGACCGATGCCCTGATCGCGGAACTCGGGCAGCGCACGCGATAATCGCCGCCGTCACGGCGTCGAGGCGGGCATGCGTCCTGCGCAGGCAATGAAACGGATCGCGGCACATGGTGGCGCCATTCTGGTGGCGCTGTACGTGTTGTTGCGCCTGCTGCTGGTGCGCGGCGCGGCGCTCGATTCCGACGAACCGCAGCATCTCCACGTGGTGTGGGCGTGGACGCAGCACGGCGTTCCCTATCGCGACGCCTTCGACAACCACATGCCGCTGTTCCACATGTTGTGTGCGCCGTTGCTGACGCTGCTCGGCGAACGCGCCGACATCCTCGATTGTATGCGCGGACTGGCAGGCGTGCCGCTGGCGGTCGCCGCCTTCGTGCTGGCGTGGCGCTGTGGTCGCGCACTGTGGGGTGCACAGGCCGCGAGTTCCGGACTGGCGTTGCTGGCGCTGGAACCGACCTACCAGCGCATGGCCGGACAGTTCCGCGCCGACACGCTGTGGGCATTGGCGTGGATCGCGGCGATGGCGGCCTTCGTCCTGGTGCGTCGTCCTGTCTGGCGATCGTTGTTGACCGGACTTGCGATTGGCGTGGCGACGGCGACGTCGCTGAAGACATTGCCGTTGCTCGGCAGCGCACTGGCGGTGGGTGCATTCGTCATCGTCTGTCTGCCGAAATCGGCGCGTCCGCGATGGCCAGCGCTTGCCGGGGGATTGGCAATGGGCGCGGCTGCCGCAAGCGCCGTGGTCGCGGCTGTCGTTGCAATCGTTGCCGCGCGCGGCGGATTGGCGGCCATGCACGATGCCGTGCTCGGTCACAACATGCTGCCGGGATTCGGTCGTGATGCGAACACGAGGCAGATGATCCTGCGCTGCGCCGAAGCGGGCATCATCGCGATCGTTGCCGGTGTACAGGCGTGGCGATCGATTCGTCGTTCCATCGATCCCGTGATGACGGCGCAACGCTGGTTCGTTGGCGGATCGTGCGGCCTGTTCGCGATCGCGCTTTACGCGGCGTGGCCGTTGCTGACCTCGCAGGACTACCTGCCGGTGCTGCCGCTGTTCGCGCCGTGGCTGGGCGGATTGCTGTGGCATGGATTCGCGCGCCTGCGCATCAAGCCGATATCGATATGGATCGGCTATGCGCTGCTGGCGGTGGTCGTGCTGGCCGTGCGTGCGCCGTGGAAAGATCGGTTGCGCGAGTATCGCGACCAACTCGCGACGGTGCTGGCGATCACCACACCGGATGACGTGGTCATGGACGCCAAGGGCGAGAGCATCTACCGTCGCCGTGCCATCCATCCGGTGCTGGAAATGGTGACCCAGGAACGCCTGCGTCGTGGCCTGCTGGCGGATACCATCGTCGCCGACATCCACTCCAGCGAGGCCCGTCTGTTGCATCCGGACCGCATCCCGGACGCGGACATGCAGGCCCTGCGCATGGATTTCGTTCCCTATGCCAATGGCGAATGGGTGGTTGGGCGCGAGCTGGACGAGCAGCCTGCAGGACAGTTGCATGTTGCCGCGATGATCCCCGGTTGCTACCGCTGGCTGCGCATGGACGGCGGGCGCATCGTGCAAGCCGGGCCGGAAATGCGCTTCGATTCCGCTGATGTGGTGATCAATCTTCCGCAGGCCGGGCGCTATCGCCTGCTATGGTGCCCGGCAGCAAGGCAGTTGAAAGCCATGCATGCACAATGACGCGATGACGCTTGCTTTCAATTCCGATACCCGCCTGCTGGTGATCGCGCCGCATCCGGATGACGAAATCATTGCGTGTGGCGGCCTGTTGCAGGCGGTGGCACGGGCCGGTGGTCGTGCGCGCGTGCTGTTCGCGACCGATGGCGACAACAATCCGTGGCCACAGCGTTTGAGCGAACGCCGGTGGCAACTCGATGCCCAGGCGCGCAAGCGCTGGGGCGCGTTGCGTCGCGCCGAGGCCGAGGCAGCGCTTGATGCGCTGCAGTGCGACGGACTGGATGGCATGCACATCGGCTGGCCGGATGGCGAGTTGACGACATTGCTGGCACCGTCGCGTTGCGCGGAAGCGATCGACACGCTCACCGACGTGATGGCCGATTTCAGCCCGACCCTGGTGATGGTGCCGGCCTTCGGCGATTACCATCCAGATCATTCCGCGCTGGCCTTGCTGGTAACGCTGGCGTTGCGTCGCTTCCCCGGCGTGCAGGCGGGTTCGTTCCACATCCACGTGCCGCCATCCAGTGCCGGCCAGGAATGGTCGTTGGCGCTGGACGAACGGGCGCTGGAGCGCAAGCGCGATGCCCTGCGTTGCTATGCCAGCCAGTTGCATTTCGGGCAGCAACGGTTGTTGAAATTCGCACGGGCGCACGAAGCATTCGATATCGGTACTGGTGTTCCGGACACGCACGCGTCCGGCGATCGCTGGCGCTGGCGAATTGCATTGCCGGGATGGATGGCCAGGATCGGTGCGCGCCATCTGCGCATCCTCGCCCTCGACGAGTCGGGTTCGTTGCTCGACCAGCGCCTGCCGCTGTCCGATCCGCGGCTCAAGGTGGTGCGCGGGAAAGGCGTACTCGAAATCGGGATGCAGCCGCTTGTTGCCGGCGCGCACCAGGTCTTCGCCAAGGTCGAGCACGGTGTCGGGATCTTCGTCTATGACACCACGCTGTGGACGGCGGCCGAAGCCAGTTGATTCAGCGCAGGTGCCGTGCCAGCGCCCATTGCACGTGTTCGGCCACCAGTGCGTCCGGTTCGTCGCGTGCCGATTCCAGCGCCGCGATCACCTCCGGCGTTGGTGGTGCGTTGCCCAGCGCCACCGCGATATTGCGACGCCAGCGCTGGTAGCCGCTGCGGCGGATCGCGCTACCTTCGCTGCGACTGAGGAACTCGTTCTCGCTCCAGGCGAACAGTTGCGGCAGGGTTGCGGTATCGAGATCGTTGCGGGTGCGGAAGTCGGCTTCGTCGTTGCGCTTGGCGAACTTGTTCCACGGGCAGATCAGCTGGCAATCATCGCAGCCGAAGATGCGGTTGCCGATCAGCGGGCGCAGCGCTTCGTCGATCGCGCCTTCGTGTTCGATGGTGAGATAAGCGATGCAGCGACGCGCATCCAGCTGGTAGGGCGCGACGATCGCCTGTGTCGGGCAGATGTCGATGCAGCGCGCGCAGGTACCGCAATGATTCCCGGCGGGCGGATCGACCGCGAGATCGAGATCGACGAACAGTTCGCCGAGGAAGAACCACGAGCCGCCGTCCTTGTCGATCAGGCAGGTGTGCTTGCCGATCCAGCCTAGGCCGGCGTTGCGCGCGAGTGCGCGTTCCAGCACCGGCGCGGAATCGACGAAGACGCGATGGCCGAGCGGACCGATCATCGCGGCGACATCGTCGGCGAGTAGCTGCAGGCGCTTGCGCATCAGCTTGTGGTAATCGCGGCCCAGCGCGTAACGCGCGACATAGGCGCGTTCGCCGTCATCGAGCGTCGCCCACGCGGGTTCGGGGTCCTGGCCGTAGTCCATGCCGACGCAGATCACCCGCAACGTGCCCGGCACGAGTTGCTCGGGCGCGCTGCGCTTGTCGTGGTTGCGCTCCATCCACGCCATGTCGCCGTGACGGCCCTGCGCCAGCCAGTGTTCGAGATGGGCGATGTCCTCGCCGAGCTCCACCCCGGACACGCCGAAACGCTGGAATCCGCGCGCCCGCGCCAGCGCTTCGATCTGCGCGCGCAATCGTGACGGGTCGTGCGGGGCAGGCGCGGCAGGCATGGACATCGTGCGTGAAGTATAGAATCCGCGCATGACCGCAGCCTCGCACCTGGCGACATTGGCCGAAGCCCAGGCGCAAATCCCGCAACGCCCGCGCGATGCCCACAAGGGCATGTTCGGCCATGTGCTGTGCATCGGCGGCGGCCGCGGCATGGGTGGTGCGCTGGCCCTGTGCGCGGAATCGGCGTTGCGCGCGGGTGCCGGGCGCGTTTCCGCGGCGACGCGTGCGGAACACGTCGCGGTGCTGCTGGCTCGGCGTCCGGAATGCATGGTGCATGCAGTCGAATCACCAACCGATATCGCCGATTTGATCGCCAGCGCCGACGTGATCGCCATCGGTCCCGGACTCGGGCGCGATGCATGGGCGACGGCGTTGCTCGACGCGGCGCTGTCATCCGGCCGGCCACTGGTGATCGATGCCGACGCCCTGACGCTGGTTTCCAGCAATCCGCAATCCTTGCCGGCGGGCACCGTCATCACCCCGCATCCGGGCGAAGCCGCGCGCCTGCTCGGCATCACCACCGACGACGTGCAGGCCGATCGCTTCGCCAGTGCGCAGGCATTGGCTGAACGTTACGGCTGCACCGCCGTGCTGAAAGGCCAGGGCACGCTGATCGCCGCGCATGGCGAACACACGCACGTCGTTGCCGGTGGCAATCCCGGCATGGCCTCGGCAGGCATGGGCGATGCGTTGACCGGAATCGTCGCGGCCTTGCGCGCGCAACGACACGATGCCTTCGCGGCGGCATGGATCGGCGCAGTCCTGCATGCCGCTGCAGGCGATGTCGTCGCGGCACGGCAGGGTGAGCATGGCCTGCTTGCTTCCGACCTCATTGCTGCGCTGCCGGCGGTATTTCCGCGGAGAATGGACGGATGAAGCCCGGTCTCTCCCTTCATCTTGCCGACGAAGCCGCCACCATCGCGCTTGCTGCCGCATTGGCGCGACAGTTGCCGGCGCGCGCGGTAGTCTGGTTGCACGGCGATCTCGGTGCCGGCAAATCGACCCTTGCCCGCGCGATGCTGCGGGCGCTGGGCGTGCAGGGGGCGATCCGCAGCCCGACCTACACCCTGGTCGAGCGTTATCCGATCGCCGACGGCGATGCGTTGCACCTCGATCTCTACCGCATCGGCGACGCCGGCGAGCTGGAGTTCCTCGGCCTCGATGCCGATGACGGCCGCCTGTGGCTGGTGGAATGGCCCGAGCGCGGCGTCGGCGCGTTGCCGCCGGCCGATCTCCATGTCAGGCTCGAGGTTGCGGGGGAGGGGCGCGATGTCGGCTTCGAAGCCGGCTCGGAAACCGGGCGGGCGTGGCTGGCGAAGCTCGAGGAACCTGAGAGATTGCTGACCCAAGTTGCCGATTTGCAAGGAATTCGTTGAAATGACGCGGGCAGGATGCTTGAATCGACAGGGCTTGGTCCAGGGGCGAGTGGTGCGCGCGGTACGAACAGCGATCCCGATGATGTTCCTTCTGCTGCTCGCGTTGCCCTCGTGGGCCGCGGATGTGCGCGCCGTGCGCCTCAGCCAGGGGGCGACCGGCACCCGTGCCGAGATCCAGCTCGATCGCGACGCCGAGTACAGCATCATCAATCTCGACAACCCGCGGCGTCTGGTCATCGATTTCAAGGGCAGCGAGGTCTCCCCGGACCTGCCGATGCCGTATGGCGCCGGTCTGGTCCGTGGCGTGCGCAGCGGAACGCCGGAGCCCGGTTCGGCGCGGCTGGTCTTCGACCTGCGCGGCGATGTCATGGCGATCCGCCCGCACATGGAAACGAACGCTAATGGCCGCGTGCTGGTGATCGAATGGCCGGGTGACGGCAATGACGATGCCACGCGTCCGGTCGTCGCCACGCAAACCACGCCGCCAGCAACGAACGAGCCGCAGCGTGTCGAACAACCACCCGCGCAGCAGCCAGTGGTCGAGCGTCCGCCCGTCGTCGTTGCGCCTCCGGCCAACACCACGCCGACCGCGCAGGCGCCGGTACGTACCCTCGCCGATGTCGCCAGGCGCGGCGGCGGCCGCCCGTTGCTGATCGCCATCGATGCCGGTCATGGTGGCCAGGACACCGGTGCCCGTGGCGCCAACGGCAGTCTCGAGAAAAACATCACGCTGCAGGTGGCGAAGGAACTGGCGCGCCAGGTCAATGCGACGCCGGGAATGAAGGCCTATCTCACCCGCGATTCCGATTTCTTCATCCCGCTGACCCAGCGCTACCAGATCGCGCGCAAGCACAAGGCCGACATGTTCGTGTCGATCCACGCCGATGCCTTCACCGATCCGTCGGCGAGCGGTTCGTCGGTGTGGGTGCTGTCGCGCCGTGGCCAGACCTCGCAGGCTGCGCGCTGGCTGGCCGATCAGGAAAATGCCGCCGACCTGGTCGGTGGCGTGCGCCTGCGCGACAAGGACAACACCCTGGCCTCGGTGCTGCTCGATCTTTCGCAGAGCGCAACCCAGCGCGCGTCCGAGGAAATCGCCGGACAGGTGCTGCGCGGCCTGGCCGATCTCGGCAAGACCCACCGCGGCGAGATCGATCGCGCCAACTTCGTGGTGCTGCGTTCGCCGGACGTGCCGTCGATGCTGGTCGAGACCGCCTTCATCAGCAATCCCGGGGAAGAGCGCAAGCTCAACAATCCCGACTACCAGCGCGAGCTCGCGCGTGCCGTGCTCAACGGCATCCACACCTATTTCCGTCGCCAGCCACCGCTGGGTACGCAATATGCGGCGATGTACATGGGCGCGGGAAGCAATACCAATACTGCCGCGCGGCCCTGAGCCGTCGCCGGTATCATTGCAGGGATGCCGATTCGCCAATTGCCCGAAGCCCTGATCAACCAGATCGCCGCAGGCGAAGTGGTGGAACGGCCAGCGTCGGTGGTCAAGGAACTGGTCGAGAACGCGCTGGATGCCGGTGCGCATCGCATCGAGATCGAACTGCAGGACGGCGGTACCCGCCTGATCCGCGTGCGCGACGATGGCGGAGGCATTCCTGCCGACGAATTGCCGCTGGCGATCCAGCGCCACGCCACCAGCAAGATCGCCTCGCTGGATGATCTCGAAGCGGTCGGTACGCTCGGTTTCCGTGGCGAGGCGCTGCCGTCGATCGCATCGGTGAGTCGTTTCAGTCTCGGCTCGCGCCATCGCGATGCCGCGCATGGTGCGGAACTCGCCATCGAAGGGGGTCGTATCGGCGAAGTGGTGCCGAAGGCGCATCCGACCGGAACCACGGTGGAAGTGCGCGACCTGTTCTTCAATACGCCGGCGCGGCGCAAATTCCTGCGCGCCGAACGCACCGAGCTTGGGCATATCGAGGAGTGGTTGCGTTCGCTGGCACTGGCGCGTCCCGACATCGAATTGCGGCTCAGTCACAACGGCAAGCCGTCGCGACGCTACCGCGGTGAACCGAATGACGCCGGGCTGTTCGCACAGGGACGATTGCAGGAAACACTGGGCGCGGATTTCCTCACGCATGCCCTGCATCTGCAGCACGAAGCTGGTGGTATCGAGGTCTCCGGCTGGATCGCCGAACCGACCTACAACCGCGCCAGTGCCGACCAGCAATATGTCTACGTCAACGGCCGTTCGATCCGCGATCGCACCATCGCCCACGCGGTGAAGCAGGCCTATTCGGATGTGCTGTACCACGGCCGCCAGCCGGCCTACGTGCTGTTCCTCGCACTCGATCCACGCCGGGTCGACGTCAACGTGCATCCGGCCAAGCACGAAGTGCGTTTCCGTGATTCCCGGTTGATCCACGATGCGGTCTACCACGCCGTCGCGGCGACGCTGGCGCAAGCGCGGGCAGGGCGCGAAGCATCGTCGCCGATCGCCGTTATGGATGATCGGTCGGCATTTGCAACGTCAGGGATGTCGTCGTTGCCGCAAACCTTCGCGCAAAGCGGATTGGGCCTGCGTGTCGCCGATGCGCCGGCGGCGTATCAGTCGTTGTACGCGGCGCCATCATCGCAACCTGCATTCGCGCAGGCGATGCCGATCCCGCAGGAAGCGCCAGGCGAAATCCCGCCGCTGGGTTACGCTGTCGCGCAATTGCACGGCATCTACATCCTTGCCGAAGCGCGCGACGGAATGATCGTGGTCGACATGCACGCCGCGCACGAGCGCATTGGCTACGAACGCCTGAAGACCGCGCATGATGGCCTTGGGTTGCGCACGCAGCCGTTGCTGGTGCCGATCACGCTGGCCGTCGCCGAGCGCGAAGCCGAGGTCGCGGA
>JAFEBZ010000034.1 GCA_018242405.1 Pseudomonadota bacterium
ACCTTCGGCAGCGACTGCCAGCCGCCGGTGACGATGGCGCGCGCGCCGGCGGAAACGATGTTGCCGCCTTCCAGCAGCGGCGCGATCAGCGGATGCGCCTTCCATTGCTGGAACGCTTCCCACGGCTTGTAGTCGGGGTCGTGGTAGTCGAGCCCGCTGACATAGCCGATTGCCACGCGATCCTTGTCCAGGTGGTAGAGGAAGCTGCCGCCATAGGTGCGGTTGTCGGCCGGCCAGCCGAAGGTGTGGACGATCTTGCCGGGCGTGACGCGGCCCGCCGGCAACTGCCACAACTCCTTGATGCCGATCGAATAGGTCTGCGGATCGGAGTTCGCGTCCAGCGCGAAACGCTTGACCAGTTGCTTGGTGAGCGAACCGCGCGCGCCTTCGCCGAGCACGGTGACCTTGGCATGGATGTCGATGCCGGCGGTGAAGCCCGGCTTGTGCGTTCCGTCCTTGGCGATGCCCATGTCGCCGATGCGCACGCCGATCACCTTGCCGCTGTCGTCGTGCAGGGTTTCGGCGGCTGCGAAACCGGGGAAGATCTCGACGCCCAATGCTTCCGCCTGTGGTGCCAGCCACGCGCACAACGCGCCCAGCGAGACGATGAAGTTGCCGTGGTTGTGCATGCCCGGCGGCAACGGCAACTTGCGATGGCCGGTCTTGGACAGCATCCAGAATTCGTCTTCCGTCGCCGGCACGCAGATCGGCGGCGGCGCGTCGCGCCAGCCGGGAAGCAGTGCATCGAGCGGGCCGGGTTCGATCACCGCGCCGGACAGGATGTGGGCACCGACGGTCGCGCCTTTCTCGATCACGCAGACCGAGGTCTCGGGGCTGAGCTGCTTGAGGCGGATGGCGAAGGACAGGCCGGCCGGACCGGCGCCCACCACGACCACGTCGTATTCCATGATGTCCCGTTCGATCGGGCTCTGTTCAAGCTGGCTCATGCCGCGTTCCTCGTCGATATGACCGCGATTGTCCGGGTTTCACGCCGGTGCGGCAAACTGGCGCCATGGTCGTCCCCGATCCCGATGTCCTGCTGGAGCGCGGCTGGCTGCCCGCGGAAGCGGCTGATCGCCTGTTCGCTGCGTTGCTGCAGGAACTGCCTTGGTCGGTGCACCGCATCCGCATGTTCGGACGCTGGGTCGATTCGCCGCGCCTGAGTTGCTGGCTGGGCGATCCCGGCACCGATTACGCCTACTCCGGCGGCAGTTTCGAGCCACTGCCATGGCCGCCGTCCCTGGCGGAATTGCGCGAACGCCTGGTGTTGAAACTCGAGGCGCCGTTCAACAGCGCGCTGGCCAATCTGTATCGCAACGGAAACGATTACGTCGGCTGGCATCGCGACAACGAACGCGAACTCGGGTCGCATCCGTTCATCGCCTCGATCAGCCTTGGTGCGACCCGGCGCTTCGTGTTGCGCGCGAACGACGATCCCGCGCGCCAGCACGAATGGTCGCTGGAGCATGGCGACCTATTGGTGATGGCGGGCAGCACGCAGCAACATTGGAAGCATGCGTTGCCGAAGAGCGCGAAGGTGAAGCAGCCGCGCATCAACCTCACGTTCCGGGTCGTGCGACCGGATTAGCGTGCGCCGGCCATTGCCCCCAACGCCCAGCCAGCGATGTCCTGGCTGTCCTTCGCCAGCGCCTGCTGGAACGCCTGCGTGACCGCGGGAATGGCGGTCGAAGCGGCCGGGACCTCGGCATGGAACACCCGGAACGCGACCACATGGCCGTCAAGCGAGACCAGTCGCGCTGCGATTTCCACCACCGCATTCGGGGTGTTGCCACCGGCGTAATCGGAATCGAAGCGGCGGATGTCCATCGCCAGCTCGTAATCGCTGCTGAGGCCGCCGCCGCGCGTGGCGACGCCCTTGAGGCGGCCGCTGTCTTCCAGCAGTTGCAGCAGCGAACGCTGCACCATTTCCGGTGGCGATTCCGCCCAGCTGGCGCCGTGATAGACCTGCAGCTCGCCGGGCGACGGCCGCACCACGATGCGCGGGTCGGCCAGCATGCGTTCCGCGGTCGGTCGCGCGATCGTCAGCTGCGCACGCACTTGCGGCCACGACGGATTCGGCGCGGCCTGCGACACCGCGGTATAGGTCGTGATGTCCTCGTGCTTGGGCAGGATGCTGCAACCGGCGGACATCGCCAGCATTGCGGCTGCAGCGAGGACACGCGTGATTTTCATCGGCATGGACTTCATTTCGGCGTGAACTCCTTCGGCTGCTGGCGGCCCAGGATGTAGCCGGCGGGACTGCGGTTGAGACCGTTGGCGACGCCGCGCAGGTCGCGCGTCAACGCACGCAACTCTTCCAGTGTCGGCGCCAGCTGCTGCAAGCCGTCGCGGGTGAAGCTGCGCAATGGCGCGCGGTTTTCGTCGATCAGCGAATTGGCGTTCTGGCTGGCGGATTGCAGCGAGGCGATGGTCTTGTCGAGCTTGTCCATCGTCGCCGGCAGTTTGTCGATCACGCCGCGATTCACGTTGTCGATCGCGCCATTGGCGCTCTTCAGCGTGGTGCGCAGGTCTTCGCTGGCCATGCGGGCATTCACCAGCAACTTGGCGATGTCTTCGCGTTGGCCGGCGATGCTGTCGGTGGTTGCCTTGAGGTTTTCCAGCGTCGCCGAAATGCGCTTGATGTTCTCCTCGCTCAGCATCTCGTCGAGGCGCGTGACCAGCTTGCTCGCCGTGTCGGAAATGTTTTGCAGCGTCGACGGTTCGGTCTGGATGATCGGGATTTCGTTACTTTCGCTCGGCAGTAATGGCGCGGATTGCGGCGCTCCGCCCGAGAGCTGGATGAACGGACTGCCAGTGATGCCCTGCTGCGACAACTTGGCGCGGGTATCGGCCTTGATCGGAGCATCGACGTTGAGCTTGAGCAACGCGCGCACCTTGCGTGGGTCCTTGGCGTCGAGCGTGAGGCGTTCCACCGTGCCGACGCTGATGCCGTTGTACTGCACTGACGATCCTTCGCTGAGGCCGGTCACGGCTTCGTTGAAGATCACCTGGTAGCGATTCCAGCTGCGGTCGGATGCGTACTTCGCCGCCCACAATCCGAACAGCAGCAACCCCACCGACACTATCAGCGTGAAGGCACCGATCAGAACGTAATTGGCCTTGGTTTCCATGGTCTAGCCGGTCGTGTGGTCGATGAGATTGCGTTGGTGGACATCCTGTGCCGCGCGCGCGCGTGGTCCGTGAAAATACTCCTGCACCCACGGTTGATCGTAACGCTCGACTTCCGACAGTGGCGCGTTCACCAGCACCTTGCAATCGGCGAGCACCGCGACCCGGTCGCAGATGGCATACAGGGTATCGAGATCGTGGGTGATGAGGAACACCGTCAGCCCCAGGGCGTGTTTGAGGGTGAGGATGAGTTCATCGAACTGCGAGGCGCCGATGGGATCGAGGCCGGCGGTCGGTTCGTCGAGGAACAGGATCGGCGGATCCAGCGCCAGGGCGCGCGCCAGCCCGGCGCGCTTGCGCATGCCGCCCGACAATTGCGACGGCAGCTTGGTGATGGCATCGGCGGGCAGGCCGGCGAGTTTGACCTTGAGCAGAGCGAGTTCCTTGCGGATGCGCGGTTCAAGATCGGGGTGGTGTTCCTTCAGCGGCACTTCGACGTTCTCGCCCACGGTGAGCGACGAGAACAGTGCGCCGTCCTGGAACAGCACGCCGGTATTGCGTTCGATGGCGTGGCGATCTGCGCTGCTGCCGAAGGGGTTGTGGTCGAGCACGCGCACGTTGCCGTTGGCGGGTTCGTTGAGGCCGAGGATCGTGCGCATCAACACCGACTTGCCGGTGCCCGATCCGCCGACGATGCCCTGGATGTCGCCCTTGCGGACATCGAGATCGAGGCCTTCGTGCACGGTCTGCGTGCCGAATCGATTGGTCAGCCCGTGCACCCGGATTGCGAGATCGTTGCTCATCAGAAGCCCATGTACATGAACCACATTGCGGCGAGTGCATCGAGGACGATCACCAGCGAAATCGATTGCACCACGCTGGCGGTGGTGCGTTCGCCCACCGATTGCGCGGTGCCTTCCACCTGCAGGCCCTGCAGGCAGCCGATCAGGGCGATCACCATCGCAAAGATCGGTGCCTTGGTCATCCCGACCACGAAGTGACGCACCGCGATCGTGCTTTCCATGCGCGACAGCCACGCCTGCATCGGAATGTCGAGGCTGATCGCGCCGACCGCCATGCCGCCGAACAGGCCGGCCAGCATGGCGAGGAAGGTGAGCAACGGCAGCATCACCAGCAAGGAGATCACGCGCGGGATCACCAGCACGTCGACCGGATCGAGACCGAGCGTGCGCATCGCGTCGACTTCCTCGCGGCTGACCATCGCGCCGATCTGCGCGGCGAAAGCGCTGGCGGTACGACCGGCAAGCAGGATCGCGGTGAGCAGCACGGCGAATTCGCGCAGGAAGGAGATGTCGACCAGTTCGACCACGAAAATGGTCGCACCGAAATCCTTGAGCACGTTGGCGCCAAGGAAGGCGATCACCGCACCGACCAGGAAGTTGAGCAGGAGGATCAGCGGTACCGCATCGAGGCCGACCTGTTCCATCTGGAACACCACCGACGTCAAGCGGATCCGCTGCGGCTGGCCGACCAGGCGCACCATCTTGGCCAGCGTTTCGCCGAGGAAACCGACCAGGGTGACGATCTGTTGCCAGTTGCGCACCACGCTGCGACCCATGCGGTCGAGCACGGCGCGAAAGCCGAAATCACGCGGCGGAGCGGGGCGATCATCCGAGACTTCGCGGATCGCCTCGATCAGCGCGGCCTGGTTGTCGTTGAAGGTGATCGCGTCTTCGCCGATGTTGACGGTGCGCGCGAGATGCAGCAACGCCAGCGCGCCGAGCGAGTCCAGTGTGCGGATATTCGTGGCATCAATCGCGCGCGGCCCCGGCGCCAGTCCCTTCATCAATGCGGTGACGGCATCGACGTTGCGCAGCGTCCAGTCGCCCGACAACAGCAGGGTGCTGCCGTCGCGGCGCAGGGTGGGGCGGATGGTGGAATCGGGATCGGCCATGGAATCGGGGGCTGGCAATCCTGCAAGCCTACCGCGTCGATGCTGATCGTAGCGTTGCCGTGCGATCCTATGGTGGATGCCGCCGTCCACGCCCGCCCTCGCGCCGTTCCAGTCCCGCGTCGACTTCCTGGTCGCGCTGGCCACCCATCTGCACACCTGCGGCACCACCGCGCAGCGCCTCGAAGGCGCGGTGCTGGGTGTCGCGCGGCGATTGAAGGTGGAATGCGAACCGTGGTCGAATCCGACCGGGATGATCCTGTCGTTCCGGGATCCGGCGCAGGACAGCACGCTCACCGAGACGCGGGTGATCCGCATGAATCCCGGCGATACCGATCTCTATCGCCTGAGCGAAACCGATCGCATCGCCGAAGAGGTCATCAGCGGCAAGATCGGGCTGGAGGAGGGTCGGGCCGCATTGCGCGCGCTCGATGCACGACGCAAGCCGCCGCGGTTCTGGACCGATGCCCTGAGTTTTGGCCTGATTTCGCTGGCGGTCGCCGCGCTGCTGCGCCTGCCGTGGCTCGACATCGGCACCGCGGGCGTCGCCGGCATGTTGATCGGCGCGTGGATGCATTACGTCGGACGCCGCAGTGCCCTCAAGGAAAGTTCCGAAGCGATGGCCGGCATCCTTGCCGCGACCGTCGCGATCCTGGTCGCGGCCTTCATTGCACCGCTCAATCTCAATACCGTGGTGATCGCATCGCTGGTGGTGCTGTTGCCCGGCATGTCGTTCACCAATGCCATCAACGAGCTCACCAGCCAGCATCTGGTTTCGGGTACCGCGCGTTTCGCCGGTGCGCTGACGCTGATCCTCAAGCTCACCATCGGCGTGATGATCGCGCTGGCCTGCGCCGAAGCGCTCAATATCGATCCGCACATCCGCTATGCGCGCCCGCAGCCGGACTGGGTGGAAGGTGCCGGTCTGCTGCTCGCTGCAGCCACGTTCGTGGTGGTGTTCCGCGCCGATCGTCGCGACGGGTTGGTGGTGATGTCATCGGCGATTGCCGGCTACCTGATTTCGCGTTTCGCCGGACAGGCGGGCGATGGCGTCGCCGGCACCTTCCTCGCCGCATTCGCGATGACCGCGGCTGGCAACGCCTATGCGCGCCATTTCAATCGTCCTGGCGCGATCGTTCGCCTGCCCGGCATTATCCTGCTGGTGCCGGGAAGCGCGAGCCTGCGCGGCCTGATGACGATGGTGCAGGAACAGAGTGCGTCGGCCGGCCAGGCGGCATTGCTGGCGGTGCTCAACATCCTTGGTGCACTGATCGCCGGATTGCTGTTTGGCAATCTGGTGATTTCCGCGCGCCGCAACCTCTGACTCGCCGCCGGCCTCAGCCGGTCTGGAAGTCCTTGGGCGAACCGCTGGTGGGTGGCGGCGGCGCCGATGCCATCGCCAGCATCGGTGGCGGCGGCTTCGGGGCGGCTTTCTTGCCTGTTGCCTTCTTGGTCGCAGGTTTCTTGGCGACGGCTTTCTTGGCGGGCGCCTTCTTGCTGGCGGCTTTTTTCGCAGTCTTCTTCGTGGTCATGTCACATCCTTGGTCATGAGCTTGCGGTGAAGAATTCTCGCGCGTCAGGCGCCCAGCCTGGCGAGCAGTGCGTCACGGTCCAGCGATTCCGCTTCGGTGGCGCGACGGTGACGATACTCGAATTGGCCGGCGGCGAGCCCGCGCTCGGACACCACCACCCGATGCGGGATGCCGATCAGCTCCATGTCGGCGAACATCGCGCCGGGGCGCAGGCCGCGATCGTCCAGCACCACGTCGATGCCGCGTTGCTGCAGTTCGTCATGCAGCGCTGCGGCCGCAGTGGCGACGGCGGCATCGTTCTTGGGGTTGATCACGCACACCGCGACCGACCACGGCGCCATCGCGTCGGGCCAGATGATGCCGGCGTCGTCGTTGTTCTGTTCGATCGCCGCAGCAACAATGCGCGACACACCGACGCCGTAACAGCCCATCGCCGGATGGACCGATTTGCCGTTGGCATCGAGGACGCTGCACTTCATCGCCTCGGAATACTTGCGGCCGAGCGCGAACACGTGGCCGACCTCGATGCCGCGCGCGATCTGCAGCACGCCCTTGCCGTCGGGCGAGGGATCGCCGGCGACCACATTGCGGATGTCGGCGACTTCCGGTTCCGGCAAGTCGCGCCCCCAGTTGACGCCGGCGATGTGGAAGCGCGGCTTGTTGGCGCCGACCACGAAGTCGGACATCGCCGCGACGCTGCGATCGGCGATCACGCGGATCGGCTTCTTCGCGTTCAACGGGCCGAGGAAACCGGGCTCGCTGCCGAGATGCTCGAGGATCTCCGCTTCGGTGGCGAGACGGTACTCGCCGAGACCCGACAATTTGGCCAGCTTGATCTCGTTGATCATGTGATCGCCGCGCACCAGCGCCAGCACGAACTGGTCGTTGCCGTCGGCGTCGCTGCCGATGATCGCAACCGATTTCGCGGTGCGCTGCAGCGGAATCCCCATCAGCGCGGCGACTTCTTCGCAGGTCTTCTGCGTCGGCGTATCGATGTCGCGCAGGGCTTCCGTCGCCACACCGCGCGGGCCGGGCGACACCGCTTCTGCCAGTTCGACATTCGCGGCGTAATCGGATGCGTCGGAGAACACCGTGGCATCCTCGCCGGAATCGGCCAGCACCTGGAATTCGTGCGAAGCACTGCCGCCGATCGCGCCGGTATCGGCCGCCACCGCGCGGAACTTCAGACCGAGGCGGGTGAAGATGCGGGTGTAGGTGTCGTACATGTTGCGATATTCGGCGTGCAGCGAATCGTCGTCGAGATGGAAGGAGTAGGCATCCTTCATCAGGAATTCGCGCGCGCGCATCACGCCGAAACGCGGGCGGATCTCGTCGCGGAACTTGGTGCTGATCTGGTAGAGGTTGACCGGCAACTGCTTGTAGCTGGTGAGTTCGTTGCGCGCGAAATCGGTGACCGCTTCCTCGGCGGTGGGGCTGAAGCAGTACTCCTGCTCCTTGCGATCCTGGATCTTCAGCAGCTGGCCGCCGAACTTTTCCCAGCGTCCGGTTTCGTCCCACAA
>JAFEBZ010000035.1 GCA_018242405.1 Pseudomonadota bacterium
CACGCGCAGCGGCGGCACCACCGGCACGTCATCGGGCAGGCGCACGGTGAGGTGCGGGTCATCGGCCAGCACGGTGCCGGCACCCGTGAGTAACGCACCACAGCGCGCGCGCCAGCGCTGCACGTCCGCGCGCGACTGCGGGCTGGTGATCCATTTCGATTCGCCGCTGGCCAGCGCGGTGCGGCCGTCCAGGCTGACGCCCTGCTTGATGCGCAACCACGGCCGCCCGCGTTCGACGCGCGCGAGGAAGGCGCGGTTGAGCTGGCGCGCCTGCGCTTCCATCAATCCTGAAGCGACCTCGATGCCCGCTTCCTGCAAGCGCGCGAACCCCGCGCCATCGACCTTCGGGAAGGGATCGCGCATCGCCGCGACCACGCGACTGACGCCCGCGCCGATCAATGCTTCAGTGCATGGCGGCGTGCGTCCGATATGCGCGCAGGGTTCCAGCGTCACATAGGCGGTCGCGCCCCAGGCACGACCACCGGCGTCGCGCAGTGCCATCACTTCGGCGTGGGGTTCTCCGGCGCGTTCGTGCCAGCCCTCGCCGACCACTTCTTCGCCCTGGGTGATCACGCAGCCGACCATCGGGTTCGGTCGCGTCGTATACGTGCCGCGCTCGGCGAGGCGCAGGGCCCGCGCCATCATTGCGTGATCGAAAGCAGTGAACGCGCTCATTGCCTCAGCGCTTCTTGTTCCTGTCGATCGGCACCACCTCGCCACCCAGCAAAGGCAACTGCCCTTCGCCGGCGAGATCGTGCTCGAGGCGATCGAGCTCCTCGCGGAAATCGGCGGCGTCCTCGAACTTGCGGTAGACCGAAGCGAAACGGACGAAGGCGACCTGGTCGAGCTTGCGCAATTCCGCCATCACGAATTCGCCGACGCGGCGCGAGGGCAACTCGCGTTCGGTGGTCCGGCGCAACTGGTGCACCACCGCGCGCACGCCGACTTCAATCTGCTCTTCGGAAACCGGGCGCTTGTGCAGCGCGCGATCGAAGCTCAGGCGCAACTTGCGGGCGTCGAAGTTCTCGCGACGACCGTCGGACTTGACGATCGCCGGCAGCTTCAGCTCGATGGTTTCCAGCGTCGAGAAACGTTCCCCGCAGGCCTCGCACTCACGGCGACGACGGATCGTCGCGCCGTCGTCGGACACGCGCGAATCGATCACGCGGGTATCGGAGTGCTGGCAATAGGGGCAATGCATGGCAGGACTTAGCCGTACACCGGGAACTGCTTGCACTGCAGTTCGACGTTGGCGCGGACGCCGGCGATCACTTCTTCCGACTTCGGATTGTCCAGCACGTCGCAGATCCACTCCGCCAGCGCCACGCACTCCGGTTCCTTGTAGCCACGCGTGGTCACCGCGGGGGTACCGATGCGCAGGCCCGAGGTCACGAAGGGCTTCTGCGGATCGTTCGGCACCGCGTTCTTGTTGACGGTGATGTGGGCACGGCCGAGCGCTTCCTCGGCGGCCTTGCCGGTCACGCCCTTGCCGATCATGTCGATCAGCATCAGGTGGTTGTCGGTGCCGCCGGAAACGATCTTGTAGCCACGCGCGATGATCGTCTTCGCCATCGCCTGCGCGTTCTTGACCACCTGCTGCTGGTATTCCTTGAACGACGGATCGAGCGCTTCCTTGAACGCCACCGCCTTGGCGGCGATCACGTGCATCAGCGGACCGCCCTGGATACCCGGGAACACGATCGACTGCAGCTTCTTGGTCATTTCGTCGAACTGCTCGCCGGCGCCCTTGGCGACGATGATGCCGCCGCGCGGGCCGCGCAGCGTCTTGTGGGTGGTCGATGTGACCACGTGCGCGTGCGGCAACGGACTCGGGTAGACGCCAGCGGCGATCAGGCCGGCGACGTGCGCCATGTCGACGAAGAAGATCGCGCCGACCTTGTCGGCGATCGCGCGCATGCGCGCCCAGTCGACCACGCGCGAATAGGCGGAGAAGCCGCCGACCAGCATCTTCGGCTTGTGCTCGATGGCGAGGCGCTCGACTTCGTCGTAGTCGATCATGCCTTCATCGTTCACGCCGTACTGCACGGCGTTGAACAGCTTGCCGCTGGCGTTGACCTTGGCGCCGTGGGTCAGGTGGCCGCCGTGCGCCAGCGACATGCCGAGGATGGTGTCGCCGGGATTGAGCAGGGCGAAGTAGACGGCCTGGTTGGCCTGCGAACCCGAATGCGGCTGGACGTTGGCGTAATCGGCATCGAACAGCTGCTTCAGGCGATCGATCGCCAGCTGCTCGGCGATATCGACGAATTCGCAACCGCCGTAGTAGCGCTTGCCCGGATAGCCTTCGGCGTATTTGTTGGTGAGCTTGCTGCCCTGTGCTTCCATCACCCGCGGGCTGGCGTAGTTCTCGGAGGCGATCAACTCGACGTGATCTTCCTGGCGGCGATCTTCGCCAGCGATGGCGGCGGCGAGTTCGGGGTCGAATCCTTCGATACGGCTGTCGCGGGGGAACATCGGGCACTCCGGAAGGCGGAAACCCCCATTGTAGCGGCGCTGCCCGGCCCCAACGGAAAAGGCGCGCCGAAGCGCGCCTTTCCTCCATTTCGCCACGACCGGGCCGGAACCCGGCGCGTCGCCTCGACCTCAGTGATGCAGCAGGACGTCGGCGATGATGCCGCTGGCGATCGCGACCATCAGGAAGTTGCCGCTGTCGTCGCGGACCCAGCGATAGCCCGGGCGCGGTGCATAGAGGCGATACGGACGATAGTCCGAGTACGGCACCACGTAGACGTTGCGGTAGCCGTAGCTGCGGTAATCGCGACCGCGCGCCCACGGCGGCGGCCCACGACGGCCGTTATCCCAGTGGCCATTCTTGTGGTAGCGGCGATCACGATCGTCGTAGCGATCGCCATGGTAGCGGTGGCCGTCGCGGTCACGGCCGTGGCCGCGCCCCTGGTCATCGTCGTCGCCGCGTCCGTGCCCGTCATCGCCATAGGCGACGTAATACGGATTACCACCTCCATGATCCTTCGCCATGGCCGGCAGGGATGCAAATCCCAATGCAACGGCCAGCGCCGGGACAAGCTTGAGGGTTGTCTTCATCATGTCTCTCCCATCGGGATGTGCACCATGCACGATATCGAATTTACGGAACATGCCTGAACGGGAATTGGATTCCGATATCGGCCGCACCGTCCATTCAGGTTGGAGCGGCCGAACCCTTCCCGGCTGTCAGTGGCCAAACAACAGGTCGGCGATGATGCCGGTGGTGATCGCGACCAGGATGAAGTGGCCGAAGTCGTCGCGACGCCAGCCATAACCGCGCGGCGGGGCATACAGGCCGTAATCGCCGTAGTCGTCGACGCTGTAGGTCGGGGCGTAGTCGTCGCCGTAATAGACGTTGCCGACGGTCCAGACCGGTTCCGGGCGGTAGCCATAGCCGACGCTGTAGTAGCCGCGACCGCGGTTCGGGTAATACGCGCGCGGCGGCGGTGCATAGCGGTAGTCGCGGCCACGGTCGTAGCCACCGTAACCGCCACGCCCGTAGTAGTTGTTGGCCTGCGGAGGCGGCGGCATCTGCGGGCGCTGGGCATAACCGTTGCCATTGCGCTGCCAGTTGCCGCGATCGCCCCAACCGCGACCGTTGTTGTTATTGCCGTTGTTGTTGTCGCGATTCGCCCAGCCGCGGCCGTTGTTGTCGCGATTCCCGCGGCCGTCGCGCTGCTGTTGCCCGCCATTGTTGCCATTGGCCGGCTGTTGCTGTTGCTGCTGGCCACGGTCACGGCCGTGGTCTCCCCAATCCTGGGCCGATACGGCGAACGGAATCGCCGACAAGGCAAGGAACAGGACCGCACCTTTCATCGTGGCTTTCATGACGACCTCCCGGTCGCGTGTGGTAAGTGACGGGGCCAATATGCGCGTTCCCTGCTGAAGCGGAAGTGCTGGCCCGGAAGACATTTAGCTGCCGGAAAGCCCCGCATTCAGCTTGTGGATGGGCGCCGGTATAATTGGCGACATCATCCACAGAACCTGGGTGCCCCAGCGGGCGCCGGAGCGAGCATGTCGCAATACATCTACACCATGAACGGCGTGTCCAAGACCGTTCCGCCGAAGCGCCAGATCATCAAGGACATCTCGCTGTCGTTTTTCCCGGGCGCCAAGATCGGCCTGCTCGGCCTCAACGGCGCCGGCAAGTCGACGGTGCTGAAGATCATGGCCGGCGTCGATACCGATTTCGTCGGCGAAGCGCGGCCGCAGCCCGGCATCAAGGTCGGCTATCTGGCGCAGGAACCGGAGCTCGATCCGGAGAAGACCGTGCGCCAGTCGGTCGAGGAAGGCGTCGGCGAAGTGCTGAACGCCCAGGCCGCGCTCGACAAGATCTACGACGCCTATGCCGAGGAAGGCGCCGATTTCGACGCGCTGGCCAAGGAACAGGAACGCCTGGAAGCGATTCTCGCCGCCGGTGATGCGCACACGTTGGAGAACCAGTTGGAAGTCGCCGCCGATGCACTGCGCCTGCCGCCGTGGGACGCGAAGATCGCTTCGCTGTCGGGTGGCGAGAAGCGCCGCGTCGCGCTGTGCCGCCTGCTGTTGCAGAAACCGGACATGCTGCTGCTCGACGAACCGACCAACCACCTCGACGCCGAATCCGTCGAATGGCTGGAACAGTTCCTCGCCCGCTACACCGGCACCGTGGTGGCGGTGACGCATGATCGCTACTTCCTCGACAACGCCGCCGAGTGGATTCTCGAACTCGACCGCGGTCGCGGCATTCCGTGGAAGGGCAACTACACCGACTGGCTGGTGCAGAAGGACGAACGCCTGAAGCAGGAAGAGGGCCAGGAGAAAGCGCGCCAGAAGGCGATCCAGAAGGAACTCGAGTGGGCGCGCCAGAACGCCAAGGGCGGCCGCAGCAAGGGCAAGGCGCGACTGGCGCGACTGGATGAACTGCAGTCGGTCGACTACCAGCGCCGCGCGGAAACCAACGAGATCTTCATTCCGCCGGGCGAGCGTCTCGGCAACAAGGTGGTCGAGTTCAAGCACGTCACCAAGAAATTCGGAGATCGCCTGCTGATCGACGACCTCAGCTTCCTGGTGCCGCCGGGCGCGATCGTCGGCATCATCGGCCCCAACGGCGCCGGCAAGTCGACGCTGTTCAAGATGATCATGGGCCTGGAAAAGCCGGATTCCGGCGAGATCGATTTCGGCCCGACGGTCAACCTCGCCTACGTCGACCAGAGCCGCGACAAGCTGGAAGGCAACCACAACGTGTTCCAGGAAGTATCGGGCGGCCTCGACATCCTCAACATCAACGGCATCGAGATCCAGTCGCGCGCCTACATCGGTCGTTTCAACTTCAAGGGGCAGGACCAGCAGAAGATGGTCGGCTCGCTGTCGGGAGGTGAACGCGGGCGCCTGCATCTGGCCAAGACGCTGCTGCAGGGCGGCAACGTGCTGCTGCTCGACGAACCGTCGAACGATCTCGACGTCGAAACGCTGCGCGCGCTGGAAGACGCCTTGCTGGAATTCCCCGGCAACACCTTCGTGATCTCGCACGATCGCTGGTTCCTCGACCGCATCGCCACGCACATCCTCGCCTTCGAAGGCGACTCGCACGTGGAGTTCTTCCAGGGCAACTACCGCGAGTACGAGGAAGACAAGAAGCGCCGCATGGGCGACAACGCTGGTCCGCACCGCCTGCGCTTCAAGGCGTTGAAGTAATCGGGAATCCCGCAACACTCCAGTCCGACGAGAGGCCGACATGACCATCGAACATGCATCAGAACTCGAAGGGTTGCGCCATGCCGGCGCTCTGGTGGCATCGGTCCTCGACACCATGCGCGACGCGGCCTGCGCCGGCGTGCGCACGCGCGAACTGGACGCACTGGGCGCCGAGCTGTTGCGCAAGGCCGGCGCGCGCTCCGCGCCGCAACTGACCTACGGGTTCCCCGGCGCCACCTGTATCAGCGTCAACGCCATCGCCGCGCACGGCATTCCCGACGGGACGGTGCTGCGCGATGGCAACCTGGTGAACATCGACGTGTCCGCCGAACTCGAGGGCTATTTCGCCGACACTGGCGCCAGCTTCGTCGTGGGCCGTGCATCCGCAAGCCAACAGCGCCTGCTGGACGCCGCCCGCGAGGCGCGCGACACCGCCATCGCGCAATTGCGCGCGGGCGGCAGGCTCAACGGTATCGGCAAGACCGTCGAATCCGTGGCCGCGCGGCGCGGTTTCCGGGTAATACGCAACCTGGGCAGCCACGGCGTCGGGCGGGCACTGCACGAGGAGCCGGAGCACATCCCCGGCCACTACGTTCCGCGCGACAACCGCATGCTCCACGAGGGCATGGTCATCACCGTCGAGCCCTTCCTCGCCACCCACTGCAACCAGGTCGAGGACGTCGGGGACGGCTGGTCGTTGTTCTGCAGGAAGGGCTACGCCGCGCAGTTCGAGCACACGGTCGTCGTCACCGCCGGCGAACCCATCGTGGTGACCTGAGATGACCTTCACCGACAAACTCCGCGCACGCTGGACCGCCGCCAACTCCCTGGTCTGCGTCGGCCTCGATCCCGATCCGGCGAAGTTTCCGGACGCCTTCTCCGATGACGAGGACGCGCTGTTCGCGTTCTGCCGCGATATCGCCGATGCCACCGCCGAATACGCCTGCGCGTTCAAGCCGCAGATCGCCTACTTCGCCGCCCACAACGGCGGCGAGTCCGCATTGCAGCGCCTGATCGCGCACATCAATGCCGAACATCCCGAGGTTCCGGTGATCCTCGATGCCAAGCGCGGCGACATCGGCAGCACTGCGGAACAGTACGCGGTCGAAGCCTTCGATCGTTTCGGCGCCGACGCGGTGACGCTCAATCCCTACATGGGTCGCGATTCCGCGCAACCGTTCCTGCAGCGCGGCGATCGCGGCTGCGTGTTCCTTTGCCACACATCGAATCCCGGCGCGCGTGATTTCCAGGAACTCGACGTGGGTGGCGAACCGCTCTACCAGCGCATCGCCCGCACGATTGCCGGCGAGTGGAACAGCGCGGACAACTGCTCGCTGGTAGTCGGCGCGACTTTCCCGGAGGAATTGAAAGTGATCCGTGGCATCGTCGGCGACATGCCGCTGCTGATTCCCGGCATCGGCGCCCAGGGCGGCGATGTCGAAGCGGTGGCGAAGAACGGCCGCACTGCAGACGGCAGCGGGCTGATGATCAATTCCTCGCGCGGCATCCTCTACGCATCGATGGGCGCCGATTACGCAGAGGCCGCTGCGCGCGCCGCCCGCGAACTGCGCGACACCATCAATCGCCATCGCTGACCTGCCGCACATGGCGTAGGCTTCGGGCATGGAAGACATGCCCGACCGCCATCGCCGCCTGCTGCTGTCCACCGGTCTTGCCGGACTTGGCACGCTTGCGTTTCCGAAACCGGCATTCGCGCTAGTTGAACCTGCGCAACGTTCGCGTCTGGTCCTGCTCGGCACCGCCGGTGGCCCGACACCAAAAGCGTTGCGTGCAGCACCGTCGAGTGCGGTGATCGTCGACGGCGTCGTCTACGTGGTCGATTGCGGCAATGGCATCGCCCGCCAACTCGCGCTGGCAGGAGTTCCGCTCGACAAGATCGCGAACGTCTTCATCACCCACCAGCACTCGGACCACACCGCCGATTACGGCAACCTGCTGTGGCTGGCCTGGGCCGGCAGCCTCGCCCATCCGGTCGACACCTGGGGTCCGCCGCCGCTGAAGCAAATGACGCAGTTGTTCCTCGAGATGAACGATGCCGACATCCACACCCGCATCGCTGACGAAGGGCGTCCGCCGCTGGCGCCACTGATCCGCCCGCACGAACTCACGCGTGCGGGCGTGGTGATGCAGGACGCATGGGTGAAGGTGACGGCCGCCCTCGTCCAGCATCCGCCGGTCGCGCCTGCGTTCGCCTATCGCTTCGATTGCCCCGATCGTTCGATCGTGTTTTCCGGCGACACCCGCCCATCGCAATCATTGGTCGAACTCGCGCGCGATGCCGACGTGCTGGTGCATGAAGTGATGTACCTGCCGGCGCTGGAGAAGCTGATCGGCAGCGAATCGCAGGCCGCACGCTTGCGCGAACATCTGCTGGCGAGCCACACCACGACCGAACAGGTCGGGCGCATCGCCACCGAAGCCGGCGTCAAGACGCTTGTGCTGAACCACTTCGTTCCGGGTGGTGATCCGGCACTGACCGACGACATCTGGCGCGATGCCGTCGCGAAGCATTTCAAGGGGCGGATTGTCGTGGGCCGTGATCTGATGGCGTTGTAATCGCGGCGATCACCCGCGCACGAATTTCCCGATCACCGCAACCGGAAAACGCGCCCAGATCATCGCGAAGACCGCGAACCGTGTCAGCGGGCCATGCTGCGCGGCATCGAACTTGCGGAAATAACGCCACAAGCCGCGATGTTTGTGCCATTCGACGAAGACCGGGCGCGAACGCGACGACACCCCGCGCAAATGGGTGACGACGACACTGTTGTCGATCGCGACGATCGCGCCCGCCTCGCGCACGCGCCGGCACAGGTCGAGATCCTCGGCGTGCAATCGGTAGCTCGCGTCGAAGCCGCCGATGCGTTCGAATACTGCGCGTGGCACCAGCATCAGGGCGCCGGACACTGCGGCAACACGCTGCAATTGCTCGCCATTCGCGGGAACGGACAGATCGCGCATCGCCGGATTGCGCAGCATCGCCGCGAAATCGGGATCGCGACGACGCGCGGCAGGATCATGATCGCCGGCTTCATCAACCAGGTCGGCACCAATCAGTGCTTCACCGAGCAACCGTGCATCGTCGCGCAAGCGCGCCAGGTCATCCGGCGCCACCATCAGGTCGGGATTGACGAAGGCGAGCCACGGTGCGTCGCTGTCGTTAGCGCCCTGGTTGCAGCCGACCGCAAAGCCTGGATTGTCGGGATTGGCGACGAAGCGGATGCGCGAATCCACGGCGGCATGACGCTGCACGCATTCCATGGTGCCATCGTCGGAACCGTTGTCGATCACGCGAATCTGGGTGACGCCGCGTGCCGCGCGCAGATGGCGCAGGCAGGCGTCGACGGTCGCCGCACTGCGATAGCTGACCACGATCGCCGCGATATCGTCGCCGCTCATTCGAACAACTCCGCCTGTGGCGGCAACGGCTCGGCCGTCGCGACGCGTTGCGCCAGTTGCTCGCGCAATTCGTGCAGCGGATCGTGCATCAGCATCGCCGCCATCCGCGAATACCAGTCGGGCCAGCGCACCGCCAGCGCGTCCTGATCGCCATCCTGCAATTCGCCTTCGGCCAGGCGCCCGACGAACGCGGTTTCGCACAACACGTTGCGCCAACCGAATCCGGCGAGACGCAGCGACAGATCGGCCAGCGCCGCCGACCATGACCCGTAACTCGCATGATCGATCCCACCGGCCTTGCGCAGCGCGCGGCCGCGCAACAACACGGCGTGACTCACCGCAGCCGGCAACTCCGGATGCACCGGCGGCATGGATCTCAGGGCATTGGCTAGACGCAACGGCTCATCGGGAAGTTCGTTGAGATCGCCGAGTCGTGGCCACGACGCCAGTTCGCCGAGATTGCTCCACGGCGTCGCGGTACCGATCGCGCCATCGCGAGCAAAACATGCCTGCAACTGGTTGAGCCAGCCCGGCACCGGAACGGCATTGCCGGCGAGCACGACAACGTCGGCATCGCCGCAGATGTCGAGCGCTTCGGCAATATGCGCGCTCTCGCCGATCGAACGACCACGCCGCGTGTAATCGGGCTCCAGTTTCGTTTGCGCGATCCAGTGCTCGATCACGCGCGCGCTGCGCGGACCGGCCTGGGCATCGTCGATCAGCCAGACGCGCGCACCCGCCGGCGTCGAGGCATCGAGCGCGGCGAGACAGGCATCCAGCGCCACATCATCCGGGCCAACCGGCAACAGGATGATGGGCAGTTCGCTCATCCCACCCAGACGCGCGCGTTGCGGAACATCCGTGCCCACGGCGAAGTGTCGCCCCAGCTCTCCGGATGCCAGCTGAAGTTGGCGGTGATGCGGGTGCGTTCCGGATGCGGCATCAGGATGGTGACGCGGCCATCGTCGCTGCAGACGCCGGCCATGCCCTCGGGCGAACCGTTGGGATTGGTCGGGAAGCGCGTCGCGACATTGCCGTCGCCATCGACATAACGCGCCGCGACCGTGACCTTCGCCTGATCGTCGGCGCTGGCGAACTGCATGCGGCCTTCGCCGTGCGCGACCACCACCGGGATGCGCGAGCCCGCCATGCCGCGCAGCAGGATCGACGGCGATTCAGGAACTTCCACCTGCGACAACCGCGCCTCGTACTGTTCGCTGGCATTGCGTTCGAGGTTGGGGAAATGTTTCGCGCCGGGGATGATGTCGCGCAACTGCGCCAGCATCTGGCAGCCGTTGCACACGCCCAGCGTGAAGGTGTCGGAACGCGCGAAGAAGCGCTCGAACATCGCGCGCAGGGCCGGACGCTCGAGGATCGATGTCGCCCAGCCACGGCCGGCGCCGAGCACGTCGCCGTAGCTGAAACCGCCGCAGGCCGCGAGGCCGATGAAATCATCGAGCGTGGTGCGCCCTTCGATCAGATCGCTCATGTGCACGTCCTGCGCATCGAAGCCGGCGGCCATGAAGGCCGACGCCATTTCGACCTGGCCGTTGACGCCCTGCTCGCGCAGGATCGCCACGCGCGGGCGCTTGCCACTGGCGATCAATGCCGCCGCGATATCGTCTTCGGGATCGAACGCCAGCTTCGGCACCAGGCCCGCTGCATCGAAGCGGCGCGCGAGTTCGCGTTCCTGATCGGCCGATTCCGGGTTGTCGCGCATGCGCTGCATCGCGTGCGTCACCGCCCACCAGGCGTCGAACAATTCATGCCAATGCCACTCGGCGACGGTCTTGCCACCTGCGAGCACGCGGATGTCGTCGGCGGTGGTCGGCCTGGCGATGCGCTGGGCGCATTCGACCAGACCGTGGCGCGCGATGAGATCGGCGAATTCGGCGCGATCCTCGCTGCGGATCTGCACCACCGCACCGAGCTCCTCGTTGAACAGCACTTCCAGCGGATCGTCATCGTGGGCGGTGGCCCAGCCGTCGAGCGAGATGTCGAGACCGCGATGCGAGGCGAAGGCCATTTCGCACAACGCCGCGAAGGCGCCGCCGTCGGAACGGTCGTGGTAGGCCAGCAGCAGGCCGGCTTCGCGCGCATCGCGCATCAATTCGAAGAAGCCGCGCAGCAGTTCCGGATCGTCGAGATCGGGCGCGTCGCCACCGAAGGCATTGAAGCATTGCGCGAGGATCGAACCGCCAAGGCGACGCTGGCCGGCACCGAGGCCGATCAGCCACAGCTCGGTCTCGTCTTCGCGCGACAGCAGCGGCGTCAGTTGCTTGCGCACGTCGTGCACCGGCGCGAACGCGGTGACGATCAGCGACACCGGCGACACCGACTTGTGCGTCTCGCCATCGACCTGCCATTGCGCCTGCATCGACAACGAATCCTTGCCGACCGGAATGCTCAGGCCCAGCGCCGGGCACAGTTCCATGCCAACCGCTTCCACCGCCGCGTACAGGCGCGCGTCTTCACCCGGCGTACCGGCGGCGGCCATCCAGTTGGCGGAAAGCTTGATGCGATCGAGCGCATCAACCGGCGCCGCGCACAGGTTGGTGATCGCTTCGCCGACCGCCATGCGCGCACTCGCGGCGGCATCGATCAGCGCCAGCGGCGTGCGTTCGCCGATCGCCATCGCTTCGCCGGCGTGGCCGTCGTAACCGGCCAGGGTGATCGCGACGTCGGCCACCGGCAGCTGCCACGGCCCGACCATCTGGTCGCGCGCGGTGAGGCCGCCGACGCTGCGGTCGCCGATGGTGACGAGGAAGGATTTCGACGCGACGGTCGGGTGCGCGAGCACGCGCAAACCGGCATCGCGCAGCGACAAACCGTCGGTCGCAAGTTCATTCCAACGCGGCACCTTCGGCGCTTCGGCGTCGCGATGCATCTTCGGCGCCTTGCCGAACAGCACGTCCATCGGCAGGTCGATGGCGTTGGCTTCGGCCAAGGGCAACGCGATCGATTCAACCGTCGCGCCATAACCCACCACCAGGCGTTCTTCCGCAGTCGCATGACCGACCACCGCGAACGGGCAGCGCTCGCGTGCGCAGAGTGCGGCGAATTCGTCGACGCGATCGGGCGCGATGCCGAGCACGTAGCGTTCCTGCGATTCGTTGCACCACAACTGCATCGGCGACAGCGTGGGATCGTCGCTGGGCACGCGATCGAGATCGATCACGCCACCGACGCCGGAATCGTGCAGCAGTTCGGGAATCGCGTTCGACAAACCGCCGGCACCGACGTCGTGGATGCTGCGGATCGGATTGCGTTCGGCCAGGGCGACGCAGGCATCGATAACTTCCTGGGCGCGGCGTTCCATTTCCGGGTTGTCGCGTTGCACCGAAGCGAAATCGAGTTCTTCCGAGCTCTGGCCCGATGCCAGCGAACTCGCGGCGCCGCCGCCGAGGCCGATCAGCATCGCCGCCCCCCCGAGCACGATCACCGCATCGCCCGGCTGCAGGCGACGCTTTTCGACCAGCGCGCGATCGATCGCGCCCAGCCCACCGGCGAGCATGATCGGCTTGTCGTAGGCGCGCACCAGGCCATCGGGCTGCACCACTTCGAACGCGCGGAAATAACCGGCGAGATTGGGACGACCGAATTCGTTGTTGAACGCCGCCGCGCCGATCGGGCCTTCCAGCATGATCTGCAGCGCCGGCGCCATGCGCGGGTTGAGCACGCGATCGTGTTCCCACGGTTGCGGCAGGGTCGGGATGCGCAGCGCCGACACGCTGAAACCGCAGAGACCGGCCTTGGGCTTGCCGCCGCGACCGGTCGCGCCTTCGTCGCGGATTTCGCCACCGGAACCGGTGGACGCACCGGCATAGGGCGAGATCGCGGTCGGATGGTTGTGCGTTTCCACCTTGATCGCGAACGCCGAACCCTGCTCCGGCTTCAGCACCCAATCGTGCGTCACCGGATCGGCCTGCAGGCGACGGGTGTCGTAGCCTTCCACCACCGCGGCGTTGTCGCTGTACGCCGACAGCGTGTGCTGCGGCGTGCGCTGGTGGGTGTTCTTGATCATGCGGAACAGCGAGCGTTCCTGCACATCGCCGTCCAGCGTCCAGCTGGCGTTGAAGATCTTGTGGCGACAGTGTTCGGAATTGGCCTGCGCGAACATCATCAGTTCGACGTCGGCGGGATCGCGCTTCAGTTCGCCGTAACGCTGCTGCAGGTATTCCACTTCGTCATCGGCCAGCGCCAGGCCGAGGCGGCGATTGGCGGCGGCGAGCGTGTCCAGCGGCACGCGCTCCAGCGTGGCGCGCGGATGCGTCTCGAACAGGTGCGCGGCATCGGCGACATCATCGAGCAGCGACTGCGTCATCGGATCGTGCAGCACCTTCGACAACGCGGCTTGGGTGGCGGCATCGGTCGGCCAGCCGGAGACATCGAGGCGGATGCCGCGTTCGACGCGCTGCACCGGCAAGCCAGCACCCTGCAACAGTTCACCAGCCTTGCTCGCCCATGGAGAAATGGTGCCGAGACGCGGGCTGACGAAACGCGAAATCGAACCCGCGGCGCGCGGTTGCAAAGCCGTGCCGGCCTGGAGAATGCGGCCGAGCTTCGCGATGTCGAGCTTGTCAGAGCCCGGGGTTGCGCCGTCCTGCGGTTGCACCCAATAGGTGAACCAGCTTGCGGTGATGCCGAGTTCGGGGGCGATGGCGCGGAGGCGGGCTTCCAGCCGTTCGCGGCGGAACGGCGACAGGGCCGGCTGGCCCTCGAGCACGATCATGTCCAGGAAAACCGTGGCGAATGGCCGCCTATTGTAGCGGAGGCCCCGCCCGGGAACCTGTTACTGCTTGGCCGTGGCGTCCAGCCACTGCTTCATGCGCGTCGGATCGAGATAACCCGGCGCCGCCATGCCGTTGGGCGCGACGATCATCGGGGTCCCGGTCAGGCCCAGGCGCTGGCCAAGGTCGTATTCCATCGCGACCGGGTTGGTGCAACGCGGCGCGTTGATGCGCTTGCCGTTCTTGGCCTCGGTGAGCGCCTTGCCGCGATCGGCCGAACACCACACCGCTTCCATCTGGCTGAAGTCATCGCTGGCCGGGCCCATGCGCGGATAGGCGAGGTATTCGACGGCGATGCCCTGGGCGTTGTACTGGGCGATCTGGCTGTGCAGCTTCTGGCAGTAGCCGCACTGGATGTCGGTGAAAACGCTCACCGTGTATTTCGGATTGGCCGGCGCGAACACGATGCGCTGCGACTGCGGCACTTTGGCCAGCTCCTCGCGGCGCAGCGCCGCCATCGTGCTCTGGCTCAGGTCCTTCTTCGCGGCGACGTCATAGAGATTGCCCTGCAGCACGTAGCGGCCATCGTCGGAGACGTACAGCGTCTGGCCGGCGACGATGAGCTCGCGGAAGCCCGGCATCGGCGCTGCAACGGCACGATCAACCTTCAAGTCCGGATTCACCTTGTGGAGCGCGTCGACGGCGCGGGCCTCGGGCGTCCCTGCAGCCGGTTTGGCAGCGGCGGCAGCGACCGGCAGCGGCGCTGGTTTCGCGTCCGTCTTGGCGGTTTCCGCTGCCATGGGCTTGGCGCAGGCGGTGAGGCTGGCGATCGCCATCGTGGAGGCGAGGAAAAGGCGCAGGTTCATCAGGGTCCGGAAAATGCTGGTCACCACGGCATTTTCGCATGGATGGATTGCCGCCATCTGGCCCGGCCCCTCGCAGGGCTCGGGGCGTTCAGAATCGCCACGCGGCAGTGCCACGTAAGCAGCGATTCCTCACCCACGCGGGTGATGACGGGCGTGCAGCGACTTCAATTGCTCGCGTGCCACCAGCGTGTAGATCTGGGTGGTCGACAGCGCGCTGTGGCCGAGCAGCATCTGCAGCGCGCGCAGGTCGGCGCCATGGTTGAGGAGATGGGTCGCGAAACTGTGGCGCAGCGCGTGCGGGCTGACGCGAGCGGGATCGATCCCGGCCAGCACCGCGTAGCGCTTGACCAGCGCCCAGAATGCCTGGCGAGTCGGCGCCTCGCCTTTCGCCGTGAGAAACAGCGCTTCCAGCGTGCGGCGCCCGGCCAGTTGCGGCCGCGCTTCGTGCAGGTATTTTTCCAGCCAGTGCTGCGCTTCCTCGCCGAGCGGTACCAGCCGCTCCTTGTTGCCCTTGCCGCGCACGCGCAGCACGCCCTGGCGCAGGTTGAGCGCAGTCGCCGGAAGATCGACCAGCTCGCTCACGCGCAAGCCGCAGGCGTACATCAGTTCCAGCATCGCGCGATCGCGCAGGCCATCGTTGGTATCGACGTCCGGCGCCGCCAGCATCGCCTCGACCTGGCCCTCGGCCATCGCCTTGGGCAGGCTGCGTGGCATCCTGGGGCTGTCGAGCAACGCCACCGGATCGTCGCTGCGCACGCCACGGCGGATGCGGTCGGCATAGAACATCCGCAACGCCGACAACAGCCGTGCCGTGCTTCGCGGTGAATAGCGCTGCTCGCTGCGCCACGCCAGCAATCCGTAGAGATCGCCGCGACTGGCGTCGACCAGCTGCACGCGTTTGGTCGCACACCAGCGCGCCGCGCCTTCGAGATCGCGCCGATAGCTGTCCAGCGTCGCCCGCGCCAGGCCGTGTTCGGCCCAGGCGGATTCCAGGCAGGATTCGATCGCGGCGATGTCGACGTCGGCCGCGTCCGGCAGCTGCAACGCAACCGTACGACGCTCGGCGGGAGTCCGTGCACTCATGCGCTCAGCCTAACGCTTATCCTTGTGACGATGAATGCTCCCGATTCCGCTCCACGTCCACGCGCCCTGCTCGGCTGGCGCCTGCTGTGCCTCGTCTACGATTTCTTTCCGGCACTCGCGCTGTGGTTCGTCACCATCATCGCGATGCTGGTGGTCAATGGCGGCAACGCGGTCCAGAGCGGGACCTGGGCTGGCTGGCTGGAAACGTTGTTGATGTTCGCCGTCACTGGCGTGTATGGGACCGTCAGTTGGCGACGCGGCGGGCAGACGATCGGGATGAAGCCATGGCGGGTGTATGTCGATTCCGCATCCGGCGGACCGGCACCGTTGCGCGCGTTGTGGATCCGCTATCTGGTCGGCTGCGTGTCGCTGGCTTGCGGCGGACTCGGCTTCTGGTGGGCGCTGTTCGATCGCGATCGCCTCACCTGGCACGACCGCGCCAGCGGCACGCGGTTCGTGCGCGATCTGGAGCGCGATGCTGCACGCGCCGGCTGAGCGAAAAGCATCGCACGCGCTGGCTTGGCGGGAGGCCAGCTCCGGTGCGCGGGACGCCGTGAATACGTCCATGTAGGCTCGGACGCGCCATCCATGGCGCGTACGCCCACGCCCCGGACTGGCGCACCCGCCGCCGCGCGCGTGTTGTTGCTTTCTTGGGGAGTGAAAAGCAACAGCACGGCGGGCCGTTGCTCTCTCACTCCCCCAGAAAACATCCACCGGCGGCGCCGTGCGGTTCGTCCGCAGTGGCCGACCATACGAGGCATGGATGCCGAGTCGAGCCCCCATGGATGGGTTCACGG
>JAFEBZ010000036.1 GCA_018242405.1 Pseudomonadota bacterium
CGGTACGGCCAGAATAACTATTGGAATAGAAACGGTCCTTGGTGTCATTGCCCAGGTGTGAGCGCGCTGTTTCCTTGGTCAGGTTCAACACCGAAGCACTGATGCTGAACGCATCGGTGAAGTTGTAGGCAGCGTTCAGATCGATCTGCTGGTACGGTTCTTCATAGACGTTGAAGCCGTTGACCAGGCCGTCGACCACTTCACCGCGGCGGTTGTACGAAGCGCGCAGAAGCATTTTCTGCGTTTCGTAGAACACGGTGAAGTTGGCCTGGGTCTTGGCACTGCCGACCAGTGGCGACTTGCCGATGGAGGTGCCGTCCTGGAGGGTGATGGCCGCTTCGTTGGTCTTGTTGTAGGTGTAGTTGACCTGGAAGCCGAGGCCAAAATCCAGCGTGTGCTGCGCGTAGAGTTCGATGCCTTCGGACACGCCATTGCGGCCGCCGGCGGTGGTGGAGTAGTTCTGCACCGTCACCGGGTTCTGCGTCGACACCGGGACACCGTTGAACTTGATGTTGCTGGTGTCGATGTTCATCGACACGTCCTGCACCACCGGCACCGAGAAGTTTTTGACGTTCTTGCGGAACAGGTCGCCACCAATGACCGAACCCGGATGGAAGTACCACTCCAGGCCGAGGTCGAACTGGATGGCCTTGTACGGTTCCAGATTCTTGTTGCTGCCGCTGCCGGTCCAGCCGAGTTGGCCGCCGCCGCCGATCAACTGGTGGTCGGTGAGGTATTGCTGGCTGACGTAGTTCAGGCCGCCCGGCGATGCGATATCACCATAGCCGGGGCGCGAGATCACCTTGGAGGCCGCGCCGCGCAGTACCAGGTTCTTGGTGAGGTCGTAGGCGATGTTGAAGCTGGGCAGGACGTCGTTGTAGGTGCGGTCGAGCTTGCTGATCACATAGGACGACAGGTGGCCAGTCGCGGGGTTGGTCTGGCTGTCCGGCAGCGTCGTGTTGCCGCCCTGGCAGCCCGAGCCCGAAGGTGCGCCTGCGGCCGGGATCGGGTTGTTATTCGCATCCAGCGTGCAAGGTGCCACGGCGCCGGAGGAGTCACGGTAGAAGTAGGCGTTGTAGTAATCGACCTGGTCGGTCGAATCCGCGTGCTGCTGCGTGCGCACCAGGCGCACGCCGAGGTTTCCGCGCAGGCGTTCGGTGCGGAAGTTGGCCTGCGCATAGATCGAGGAGATCTTCTCGCCCACGTTGTAGACGAAGTTCGGTTCGTCGCGGGTACGCATCGGCCCGAAGGTGTTGTTCAGGTATGCGATGTAGGCCGGGTAATTGATCGCCGGGAATGCACTGGTATCGAAGGCACCACCGGTGTTGGCCAGCGAATTCTGGTAGAGCAGGTACGACGGGAACTGGTTGGCAAGCGCGGGGCAGGGATTGCTGCTTTGCCCGACGCGGTTGTCGTAATTGCCCGGATCGGTGCCCGGGCACACCCAGTAGTTGTTGCCGGTGTTGCGGTGGGTGCCGCCGTCGCGGTACTTGGCACCGAACTGCAGCGAGTCCAGCCAGCTGCTCTGGCTGTGCCAGGTGAAATCGGCCTGTGCGAACTTCTGCCAGGTCTTGTTGCTCGTCCACGACGAGCCGGTCGAGCCGAGGTCGGCTTCGAGGATACCGTTCCTCAGGTTCTGCATCAGTTCCGGCGAGAACGTCATCGACGGCGTGCCGCTCAGGTTCCAGGCGCTGGCGTAGTTGCCGAGCGTGTAGCTGCCGTCCGCGTTCTTCATGCGTGGCTTGATCGGGATCGTGTACTGCAACGAGGGACCACCGTTGGCCCAGGTGCGACCGCCCTTGATCGAGGCATCGATCGGGCCGTGGTGCCATTCGAGTTCGAGGTCGAACGTCTGAGACACCGCCTTTTGCAGGTTGTAGCTGCCGGTGATCTGTGGCGTCGGGATGGTGCAGTCGTCGGGACCGAAGCCGCCGGTGTTGGTCAATCCGCCCGCGGCGGCCTGGTCGCCGCTGCAGTAGTAGGTCTTGCCGGGATGCGCGCTGTATTGCGCCCCGGTGACGATGGTGCCGCTCGGATCCATGGTCAGGCCGTCGAGCATGCGACCACCGGGCCAGTTGCCGTCGCCGGCGTAGCGCGCAAGATTCCATTCCGGAATCTTCAGCGTGTTGGTCTGGGAGTTCTGCGACAGGTTGAAACGGAAGTAGTTGGCCGTCAGGGTCAGCTCGTTGGTCGGCTTGAACTGCGCGGTCAGCTGTCCACCCTTGCGGTTGCGTTGTTCGTTGGTGACGCTGGTGTTGACCGAGGTCGGCATGAAGAAGTTGGTGTAGTAACCGCCGTTCTGGTCATGGAAACCGGATTCACCCCACCAGTAATGGATGCCGTCCTGATTCTGCGGACGGCCATTGACGTCGGTGGCCGGGTGGTTGGTGTAGTCGTCGCCGTACCACTGCCAGTCTTCGGTGCTGGTGCCCATGGTGCGCGCGCTGCGCTTTTGCTGGGTGTAGCCGACCAGGAATCCGAAGCGGTTGCTCTTGTCATGCCAGGCATACTGCGCCGATATCGACGGGTCGATCTTGTCGTGCACGCGGTTGTCGGCCATCGCGCCTTCGACACTGATGAAGCCGCTGTTGGACTTCACGCTCAGCGGACGACGCGTGTGCAGGATCACCGTGCCGCCAACACCGCCTTCGTCGATGCGCGCTTCCGGGGTCTTGAACAGTTCCGCGCTGGACAGCATGTTCGACGGCATCAGCGTGTAGTTGAACGAACGCGTCGGATCGCCGTTGGACTCGGCCGTGGCGACGTAGTTGCCATTCAATTCGGTCAGGGTGAGATCCGAGGCCAGGCCGCGGACGCTGACATTCTTGCCCTCACCGCCGCTGCGGCTGATGATCACGCCGGGCACGCGCTGCAGCGCATCGGCGACGTTCTTGTCGGGGAACTTGCCGACGTCCTCCGCGGTGATCACTTCGACGATCGCGTTGGCGTCGCGCTTTTGGTCGAGGCTCTTCTCGATCGAATAGCGATAGCCGGTGACGGTGACCTTGTCGAGTTCGTTGGCTTTCTTCTGGTCCGCCTGCGTGCTGGTCGCGGCACTGTCGGCGGGTGCATTCGCCTGCTGGGCGAAGGCGACGACCGGCGACACCACGGCGGTGGTGAGGACGACGGCGATGGCGACGGACAGCGGGTTCCGGTGCTGCGGGCGGGGGGACAGGTTCATTCCAGGTTCTCTCTGCTGGGGTTGGGCCGGCGACGAACGCGGAGAGGATATGGATCGATCCAAATCGAGGGGAAACCACTTCGACTGCCCTGGATTTGCTGCAGTCGCCCTCTGCCAGACTCCCAACCCTTCCCTGCTTTCGTGGCGGATAGATTTAGATCGATCTAATGTCACGACAACGGATTAATAACACGGCGTCGCGCGCGATGCATGCTGCCATGCAGCACTTCGCGCATTCAGGAAAATCAGGGCGTGGCGAGCAGCGCCAGTGCTTCCTCGTGCGTCGGCAACGACGCGAACGAACCGTGGCGCGTCACCGCGAATGCGCCGCAGGCCGCGGCATACCGCAGTGCGCGCTGCAGCGCATTGGTATCGGCGAGGAAGCCGTCGAAGCGCGCGGTATCGATGCCGTCGCGCTGCAATCCGCACAGCAGCCCGCCGATGAAGGCGTCGCCGGCGGCGGTGGTGTCGATCGCCGTGACGGCTTGCGTCGGCAGGATTCCGTGCGCAACGCGGGTGTGCCAGCGAATCGGTTCGGCGCCATCGGTGACGAGGACAAGACGGGCATCGCGCAGCATGCGTTCGATCACGGCATCCGCGGATGCGCTGCCTTGCTGCAGGAATTCCAGTTCCTCGCGCGCGAGCTTGACCATGTCCGCCAGCGCCAGCGCCTGCCACAGGCGTTCGACCACCGGCTTGCCATCGGGCCACAGTGCCGGGCGCAGGTTGACGTCGATGCTGGTGAGTGCGCCGGCGGCGCGCGCGCGCTGCAGGCCGGACAGCGTGGTCTCGGCGATGCGGGCATCGGTCATGCTGTTGCTGCAGACGTGGAAGATGCCGAGATCGCGGAAGCAGGCATCGGCGAAGTCGCTTTGCGCGAACAGCAGGTCGGCGGCCGGCGGCCGGTAGAAACTGAAGCTGCGTTCGCCACGCGCGTCGAGCGAGACGAAGGCCAGCGCGGTGTTGGCGCGGTCGGTGCGGCGCACGAACTGCGTGCCGACGCCGGATTCGTGGAGGCTGTCGAGCAGGAAGTCGCCGAACATGTCGCGGCCGAGCATGCCGACGAATTCGCAATCACCGCCCAGGCGCGCGATCGCGACCGCGGCATTGGCCGGTGCGCCACCGGCGAACTGGCGAAACACGCGGCCTTGCCCGCCTTCGGGCGCTGCGAGGAAGTCGATCAGGGCTTCACCGAAACAGACGATGGTGCTCAAGGGATGGATCCTGGCTGGGGGCTGCTGGCGCGTTCGACCAAGCGCACCGGAATGATGCTGGGCTCGGGTGATGCCGGCGTGGCGTGCTCGACGCGTTGCAGCACCATGTCGGCGGCCTGGCGGCCTCGCGCGCGGGGATCGGCAGCAAGCGTGGTGAGCGCGGGCATGCTCATCGCCGCTTCGGGGATGTCGTCGAATCCGGTGACGGCGAAATCGATGCCGGGATGCAGGCCGTGGTGGGCGAGGCCGAGCATCAGGCCGAGCGCGACGGCGTCGTTGTAGCAGACCGCCGCAGTCGGTTTGGCCTTGCCGGCAAACAGGGCTTCGCTGCGCGCGCAGGCATCGACGCGGGTTGGCGCCGACTCGACCAGCCATTCGTTGCGCACGCGCAATCCGGCCTTTTTCATGGCGTCGCGAAAACCCTCGCGACGTTCCTGGCACGAGCTGGAATGGGCATGGCCGCCGAAGAAGGCGATGTCGCGATGGCCGCGTTCGATCAGGTGCGCGGTCGCCTGCATGGCGCCGCCGCGGTTGTCGAGGCCGAGGAAATCGTGGTCGAAGCCGTCGCCGTCGTGGTCGAGCATGCGGTTGAACACCACCACCGGCGTGTTGCCGACCACGCGGGCGATGTCGCGGGCGTCGGTGTTTTCCGCCGGCGACAGGATGATCGCGGCGGGATGGTGTTCCATCAGCGAATTGAGCACCTGCTGCTGGCGTTGCGGCGATTCGTTGCTGCAGCCGAGCAAGGTCACGTAGCCCTTGCTGCCCAGCGCCTCGTCGACGCCGGTGGCGAATTCGGCAAAGAACGGGTTGGAGAGATCGTTGATCACCAGGGCGATGCTGTTGGATACGCGGCGGCGCAGGTTGGCGGCGGCGCGGTTGTAGATGTAGCCCTGGCGCTTCATCTCCTCTTCGACACGCTGGCGGGTGTCGCGATGCACCAGCGGGCTTTCGCGCAGGACCAGCGACACCGTGGCGCGCGAAACGCCGCAGGCGCGGGCGATGTCTTCGACGGTGACGCGTTGCCGGGCACTCATGGGGATGGTGGGCTTTTAAATCGATTCAAATCGAGCATATCATCCCCAAGACCCATGTTCAGCCCAGCGTCGAGGCCTTCATGAACAGCCTGTCCCGCCTGCGTGCCAAGGCACGTCCGATTGCAACGTTCATCGCCGCCCTGGCGTTGACGATCCCTGCAAGCATGACCGCTTCGGCACAGGCGCGCACGCCGCTGGCCGCGACCGTCAACACACTGATCGGCAGCCAGGACGAAGGCAACACCTTCCCCGGTGCATCGGCACCATTCGGGATGATCCAGGCCAGCCCGATCGGTTCGCATTATGCCGGCTGGCGTTACGGCGACGAGAAGATCCTCGGCATCGGCCATTCCTTCCTGTCCGGTGCCGGCTGCTGGGAGCAAGGCGGGCAGGTTTCGGTGTTGCCGGTGACGGGAACGATCGCGCCGGGCGGCACCTTCGATACCAAGACCAGCAAGCCGTTCGACCAGAAACAGTATGGCGCGCGCTACACGCTGGAAGGCGGTGCGCACGAAGCCGGGTACTTCAAGGCGCGCCTGACCGATTACGGCGGCATCGACATCGAGACGACGGCGCTGCCGCGCGTGTCATCCGAACGCTATACCTACGCCGCGAATGTTGACACCGGCCATGTGCTGGTCAATGTCGCGCAGGCGAATGCCAAGCATCGGGTGATCGGCAGCGAAGTGCGCGTGGTCGGCGATCGCGCGGTGGAAGGCAAGATCACCACCATGAGTTTCTGCGGCGGCCACCAGTATTCGACCTGGTTCCGCATCGAGTTCGATCGTCCGTTCACTGCGTTCGGCGTGTGGGGCCAGGCTGGCGGTACGCCCGGTGCGCGCTACAGCATGGAGAGCGAATACGAGCCCTTGAACGGCGCGTGGGTGAGTTTCGGTTTGAAAGGAAATCGCAGTGTCACCGCGACCACCGCGATTTCGCACGTCGATATCGAAGGTGCGCGCAACAATCTCCGCGCCGAGGGCATGCGCGACGGCAAGCTGATCGGTTTTGATGCGATGCGCGTGCAGTCGCAGCAGGCGTGGGAGCAGGAGCTGGCCAAGGCGAGGATCGATGGCGGCTCCAGCGATGATCGCAGCGTGTTCTACACCGCGCTCTACCACGCTTTCCTGCAGCCGATGACCGGCAACGACGCCGATGGCCGTTACCGCGGTTACGACGACAGGATCCATCGCGCCGATGGCTGGACCTATTACGAATATTTCTCGCTGTGGGACACCTATCGCGCGCAGAACCAGTTGCTGGCATTGCTGCAGCCGCGGCGTGCGCGCGACATCGGCCGCACGCTGATCGCGATCGATGCGCAGAACGGCTGGCTGCCGAAGTGGGGCTACGCCGATTTCGATACCAACACCATGACCGGCGATCCGGTGACGCCGTTCCTCGTCGACCTGTGGCGCTATGGCGCGCTGAAAGGCATGGAAGGCGACGCGTGGAAGGCATTGCGCAAGAACGCCTGGGGCGTGCCGCCGCTGGCATCGCGCAGCGAAGGCCGCGCCGGCAACGTCAACTATCTCGCACACGGTTTCGTGATGTTCGATCGCACCTTCCCGGCCAAGGGCATGGATGTCGATCCCGGCAATGGCGGTTCGGCGACGTTCGAATACGCCGCCGCCGATTGCGCGCTGGCGCAGATGGCGCAGGCGCTGGGCCATGCCAATGATGCCAAGGCGCTGCAGTCGCGTGCAGGCAACTGGCGCAATCTGTGGGATGCGAAGTTGAGCGAAGCGGAATCGGCGTTCGTCGGCTTCCCGCGTCCGAAGCTGGAGGGCGGCGAATGGTTCACGCCGCCGAGCGGTCGCTATAGTCCACGCTCGCATTACGGATTCCACGAAGGCACGGCGTGGCAGTACCAGTGGATGGTGCCGCAGGACGTGCCGGCACTCGCCGCTGCGATGGGCGGACGCGAAGCGATGGGCAAGCGCCTCGATGCCTTCTTCGCGTATGACGTCATCGGCGCCGATCCGCAGGCGGCGCGCAAGACCTGGGTCGGTGGCGCCTACGACTACTACGGGCAGTACCGTTTCAATCCCAACAACGAACCGACCATGCTGGTGCCGAGCCTGTACAGCCTGATCGGCCAGCCGTGGAAAACGGCAGGCGTGCTGCGCGCGGCGCAGACGTTGTTCACCAATGCGCCCAATGGCGTGACGGGCAACGACGACCTCGGCACCATGTCGGCGTGGTATCTGTTCAGCACGCTCGGTTTCTCGCCGTTGATGTCGGGTACCGGCGAAATGCTGTTGCTGCCGCCGCGCTACCCGCGCATCACGCTTGATCTCGGTGAGGGCCGCACGCTGCGCGTCGAAGCGCCGACGGCGAAACCCGGTGCGACGGATTACGTTGCAGCGGTGAAGTTCAACGGCAAGCCGGTGGGCAAGGTGTGGCTGGATGTCGATGCGCTGCGTCGTGGCGGCACGCTGCAATTCGCGTTGAGTGACAAGCCCGATGCGAATGGCTGGGGCACGCGACCGCAGGATGCGCCGGCGCCGGCGTGCCCGGCGCGATAACGATGCCGACGGCAATCCACGCTGAATTTACGCAAATTTTGCGCCGTTGACGGTGTAGTGATGTAGAGGCTTTACGCCTGATGGCGGGACGATGGCGGCCGGTTCCAACACGCGGCCCCATCGTCTGCCATGCACCATTCGTTACGTTCCCATGTCCGCGAAGGCATCCTTCCCTTCGCGACCGCGATTCTCGCCGTCGCCGGCACGATGCTGTTCGACGGCAGCGCGCACGCCGCGCAAGCCAGCGGTTCGCTGGCACTGACCAGCGATTACGTCTGGCGTGGCAGCACGCAGACGCTGGGCAAGCCGGCATTGCAGCTGGGAGGGAAAATCGCCTCCGATGCAGGCTTCTATGCCGCGGCCTGGGGCTCGAATGTCGATTTCGGCCCGGCCATCAGCGCGGACACCGAAGTCGATACCACGCTGGGCTGGGGCCACGGCCTCGGCAAGGACTGGGCGATCGATGCCAATGTCCTGCGTTACAACTATCCCGGCGCGCGCACCGGCATCGGCTGGAACGAAGTCAACGTCTCCACCACGTGGCGCGATCGCGCCTGGCTCGGTGTCGCCACCAGCAGCAACGCGATGGCCACCCGTCATTCCGGAACCTACAGCTACGCAGGCGTGCGCATACCCGCCGGCGAGCGCCTGCGCTTCGAACTGGAGGTGGGGCATTACGCGCTGAACGACGGCATCGGCGATTACAACCGGGCGTCGGCCAGCGCGATCTGGACGCTGAAGAAGCCGCTGGAATTCCGCATCACCGCCCACGCCACCGATGCCGCCGCGCGTCGCCGCTTCGGCGACGACAACGCCGGCTCGCGGCTCGAAGCCGCGTTGCAAACCACGTTCTGAGGACACCGTCATGCCCACCTGGCTCGCCATCGTTTGCCTGTCCGCTGCAGCCCTTGCAGCGATCTATCTCGTGCTCGTGATCCTGCGTCCCGAGCGTTTCTGAGAATACGACATGATCAATCTCGCACTCGTCATGATCGTCGCCATCGTCCTCGGCTGGCCGCTCGGCCTGTACATGGCGAAGGTGTTGCGCGGCGGCAAGGCACCGTTCGACAAGGTGTTCCTGCCGATCGAAAAACTGCTGTACACGCTGATCGGCCCGGCGGCCTCGGCGCGCATGCGCTGGAAGACCTACGCGCTGTCGTTTCTTGCCGCGAATCTTGTCGTCGGGCTGGCGTGCTGGCTGCAATTCATGGTCCAGGATCACTTGCCGCTCAATCCCGACCATGCGCCGGGGATGAGTTGGCACCTGGCACTGCACACGATGGTGTCGTTCCTCACCAATACCAACCAGCAGCACTACTCCGGGCAGTCGCAACTGTCGTGGCTGTCGCAGATGGTCGCCATCGTCGGCTTGCAGGTGGTGACGCCGATGTTCGGGCTGGCGATGTTGGCGGCGACGCTGCGCGCGTTCTTCGGTGGTCGCGAAGTGCTTGATTGCGCCGAGCACGGCATCGAAGGTCGCGATCGCGACGTCGGCAATTTCTGGCAGGACGTGGTGCGCGCGACGGTGCGGGTGATGTTGCCGCTGTGCCTGGTCGCCTCGCTGATGATGAGCTGGCAAGGCGTACCCGCAACGCTGGCGCGTGGCGCCGATGTCGCGCCGATCGATGCCAGCGCCGGCATGGCGACGCAACACATTCCGGTCGGCCCGGTGGCGCCGATGGTCGCGGCCAAGCAACTCGGGACCAATGGCGGCGGCTGGTACGGCCCGAACGGCGCGATGGCGCTGGAAAACCCGACGCCGTTCTCCAGTTTCTTCAACACCGTGTTTCTGATCCGGATCCCGATCGGCTGCGTGGCGATGATCGGCCCCTTCACCGGGCGCAAACGTCTTTCCACGTTCGTGTTCGCGACCATGCTCGGCATGTCGCTGGTATCCAGTGCGGCGATGCTGGCGCTGGAAAGCCATGGCGCGGCAAGTGCCGGGACATTGGCGATGGAAGGCAAGGAAGTCCGTCTCGGCGTCGATGCATCGGCGGTGTATGGCGCACTCACCACACAGACCTCGAACGGCTCGGTGATCGGCATGCATGATTCCTACGCGCCGCTGTCGGGCGGCGTGGAAATGGTAGACATGCTGATCAACGGGATCTGGGGCGGCATCGGCTGTGGTGCGCTGCAGTTCTTCGTCTACGTGTTGCTGGCGGTGTTCCTTGCCGGATTGATGACGGGCCGCACGCCGGAACTGTTCGGGCGCAAGATCGAAGCGCACGAGGTGCGCCTGCTCGCCGGGCTGATCCTGATCCAGCCGCTGGTCATCCTCGGTTTCGCCGCGATCGCGTTGGCGGTGCCGTCGCTGGCCGCCAATTCCAATCCGGCGCATCACGGCATCTCCCAGGTGCTCTACGAATACATGTCGGCGTTCGCCAACAACGGTTCCGGTTTTGAAGGCCTGGGCGACAACAGCGTGTGGTGGAACGTCACCTGCAGCATCGTGCTGTTGTGCGGACGCCTGCCGGCATTGGTCTTTCCGCTGGCGATCGCCGCGAGCATGGCGAGGAAGCGCGTCGCACCGGAAGGTTCCGGCACCTTGCACATCGAGACACCGACCTTCGCGCTGACGCTGGTGTCGGTCGTGGTGATCCTCACCGTCCTGCAATTCATGCCGGCGCTGGTGCTCGGGCCGGTCGCCGATCACCTGCAACTGGTCGCGCAAGGAGCAATTCGATGAACATCCCGGCCATTCGCGATGCCTTCCTCAAACTAACGCCGAACAAGATCATCCACAATCCGGTGATGGCGATCGTGCTGCTTGGCACGCTGCTTTCGATCGTCACCAGTTTCGCGATTCCCGGCGCGCTCGGTTACGGACTCGCTGTGTCGGCGATCCTGTTCGTCACCGTGCTGTTCGGCAATTTCGCCGATGCCGTGGCGGAAGCGCGCGGTCGCGGCCAGGCCTCCAGCCTGCGTGCGGCGCGCAAGGACCTGGTCGCGCGCAAGCTCGACGATGCCGGCAATGAAACGCGGATCGCGGCGACGGAATTGCGCAAGGGCGATCGGGTGATCGTGTCCGAGGGCGAATCGATTCCTGCCGACGGTGAAATCGTCCGCGGTCTTGCCAGCATCAACGAGGCGGCGGTGACCGGCGAATCGGCGCCGGTGCTGCGCGAGGCCGGTACCGATCATTCCGGCGTGATCGGCGGCACCAAGGTGCTGAGCGACGAGATCATCGTCGAGGTCAGCGCCGAACCTGGCGGCAGCTTCCTCGACCGCATGATCGCGCTGGTCGAAGGCGCCAATCGCCAGAAGACGCCCAACGAAATCGCGCTCAGCATGTTGCTGGCGGCGATGACGCTGACCTTCCTGATGGTGGTGGTGTCGCTGCCATTCATCGCCGGTTTCGTCGGCGCCAAACTCGATCCGTTGCTGTTGATCGCATTGCTGGTCTGCCTGATCCCGACCACCATCGGCGGCCTGCTGCCGGCGATCGGCATTTCCGGCATGAATCGCGCGCTGTCCGCCAACGTGCTGGCCAAGTCCGGCAAGGCGGTGGAGATCGCCGGCGATGTCGACGTGCTGCTGCTCGACAAGACCGGCACGATCACCCTCGGTGATCGCCAGGCCACGCATTTCTGGCCGCTGGCCGGCGTGGGCGCGACACAGTTGCGCGATGCGGCGATGCTGTCGTCGCTCGCCGATCCGACGCCTGAAGGCAAGTCGATCGTACAGCTGGCGATTGAGCAGGGCGCGCAACGCGTCGACCCCGAGCACGCGCACTTCATCCAGTTCACTGCGCAGACGCGGATGTCGGGTGTCGACCTGAAGAACGCGCACGGTGATGTCGAACGACTGATCCGCAAGGGCGCCGGCGATGCCATCGCCAAGCACGTCGAAGCATTGGGCGGCGTGGTCTCGCCGGAATTGCAGGCGCGTGTCAGCGAGGTCGCGCGTGGAGGCGCCACGCCGCTGGTGGTCGCCGAAGGCCGTCACGTGTTGGGTGTCGTCGAACTTGGCGACGTGGTCAAGCATGGGGTCAAGGAACGTTTCGCGCGGCTGCGCGAGATGGGCGTGCGCACGGTGATGATCACCGGCGACAACCCGTTGACCGCTGCCGCGATCGCCGCCGAAGCCGGCGTCGACGATTACATCGCCGAAGCGCGGCCCGAGGACAAGCTCGCACGCATTCGCCAGGAGCAGGCGGAGGGACGCCTGGTCGCGATGGTCGGCGACGGCACCAACGATGCGCCGGCGCTGGCGCAGGCCGACATCGGCCTGGCGATGAATTCTGGCACGCAGGCGGCCAAGGAGGCCGGCAACATGGTCGATCTCGATTCCGATCCGGCAAAATTGCTGGCGGTGGTCGAGATCGGCAAACAGCAGTTGATCACCCGCGGCGCGCTCACCACGTTCTCGCTGGCCAATGACGTCTCCAAGTATTTCGCCATCCTGCCGGCGCTGTTCGCGGCGACGATTCCGTCGATGGCCGCGCTCAACGTGATGCATCTCGCCAGTCCGCGTTCGGCGGTGCTGTCGGCGCTGATCTTCAATGCGCTGATCATTCCGGCGCTGATTCCGCTGGCCTTGCGCGGGGTGCGCTTCAAGCCGGCCAGCGCGGTGTCGTTGCTGCGCCGGAACATGCTGATTTACGGCCTCGGTGGCGTGGTGCTGCCGTTCGTCGCCATCAAGTTGATCGATCTAGGCCTTGCGGCCTTTGGAGTCTGAGCCATGGACATTGCACAACAACAGGATCTCCCCGTTGCAACAGGCGCCTTGTGGCGTGCCGCGATCGCGCTGATGGCGATCACCCTGGGACTGTTCGGGTTCGCCTATTCGTTGCTCTCCAGCGGGATCGACGGTGCGCTGTTTCCGTATCACGCGCACGGAAGCATCGTCATGCGCGACGGCAAGGCCATTGCTTCGGAGCTGGTCGCGCAGCCGTTCGCGGCACCCGGCTATTTCCAGCCACGGCCGTCGGCGGTGAAATACGATCCGATGAATGCCGCCGGCAGCAATCTCGCCCGCACCAATCCGGACTTGCGCAAGCAGGTCGAGGCGTTGCGCAGCGAGATCGCGCGACGTGATGGCATCGCCCCGGCGCAAGTGGCCGATGATCTGTTGACGCAATCAGGCAGCGGCGTCGATCCCGATATTTCAGTGGCGGCGGCGGAGCAGCAAATCGCGCGCGTCGCGCGTGTACGCGGCATGCCTGCCGATACCCTGCGCCAACTGGTTGCAGCCAACACCACCCCGCCGCAGTTCGGCGTCTTCGGACCGGCGCGGGTCAACGTGGTGCGGCTCAACCTCGCACTGGATGCGTCGAAATGACCAAGCGCGGATACTGTCACCATGCCCGAACGCGCACGCACCGCCCAGGCTGACGCACTGATCGGCGAACTCCAGCGCCAGCGCCAGGGGCGGCTGACGCTGTTCCTCGGCGCCGCGCCGGGTGTCGGCAAGACCTACGCCATGCTCGGTCGCGCCCGGGAATTGCGCCGGCGTGGCGTCGACGTGGTGGTCGCCATCGTCGAAACGCATGGTCGCGGCGAAACCGCGGCACTGGTCGATGGCCTCGACGTGCTGCCGCGCCTCGCGATCCCGTATCGCGGCCATGTGGTCGAGGAAATGGACCTCGATCGACTGCTGGCGCGCAAGCCGGAAGTTGCGCTGGTCGACGAGCTCGCGCATCGCAACGCGCCAGGCAGTCGCCACGAACGGCGCTGGCAGGACGTGATGGAACTGCTGGACGCCGGGATCGATGTCTACAGCACGATCAACATCCAGCACCTCGAAAGCCTCAACGATGTCGTCCACCGCATCACCGGCGTGCGCGTCGGCGAGACCGTACCCGATGCGGTGTTCGACCGCCTGCGCGACATCGTGCTGGTCGACCTGCCGCCGGGTGAATTGATCGAGCGCCTGCACCAGGGCAAGGTCTATCTGCCGGAGCAGGCGGCACAGGCATTGCAGTCGTTCTTCGTGCCGTCGAATCTCGCGGCGTTGCGCGAGCTGGCGATGCAGACCGCTGCCGATCGCGTCGATTCCGACCTGCGCGAGGCCCAGACTGCGCGCGGTGTCGCGGCGGTGCCGCTGCGCCGGCAGGTGATCGTTGCCATCGACGGCCGCGGTCAATCGGAATACCTGGTGCGCATCGCGCGCCGCCTCGCCGAGCGCCGCAACGCGCCATGGACGGTGGTCAGCGTCGAGCGCAGGGAATGGCCGCACGACGTGCAACTGGAGATCGATCGCGCACTGGCGATGGCGCGACGCCTCGGTGGCGCCACCGAGGTGCTGCATGGCGACAACGTGGTCGATGCGCTGCTCGATTACGCCAACCGCATCGGGGCGTCGTCGATCGTCATCGGCCGCACCCGCGACCGCCCACTGGCGCGCCTGTTCAATCGTGCGATCACCCAGCAGCTGATCCAGCGCGGTGCGCATTTCGAGATCGTCATCGTCAGCACGCCGGAGGCGCGCGCGGAATCGCGCAAGCGCGAAGGCGGCATCGGCAGTCGCCTGCGGTTGGGCGATTTCTGGCAGGCGACGCTGATTTCCGTGGTGTTCGTCGCGATCGCCGCAGTCGCCAAGCGCTGGCTCGACATCAGCGACCTGTCGATGATCTTCATCGTCGCCGTGCTGGTGGTCGCCACCCGCACGCGCGTCGCCGCGGCGTTGTACGCGGCCGTGCTGTGCTTCTTCGCCTACGATTTCTTCTTCATTCCGCCGTATTTCACCCTCTACATCTCGGCGCAACGCGGCGTCACCACGGCATTGCTGTTCCTGGTCACGGCGTTGCTGGCAGGGCGCCTGGCTGCACGCCTGCGCACGCAAGTGGTGGCGTTGCGCGCATCCAATGCGCACGCGACGGCACTGGAATCGTTGTCGCGCGATCTCGCCGCGGCGGCGGATCCGGGCGATGTCGAGCGCGCGGGACGCAATGCCCTCAAGCGTGTGCTTGGCGCCAGGGCCATCGTCCATCTCGGATCGGGCACGCCGGCATCGGATGATCTCGACGACAAGGCGCTGGCCGCGGCGCAATGGACATTTGCGCACGGACAGCCGGCCGGCCGCTTCACTGCGACCTTGTCGGCCTGCCCATGGTGGTTCCTGCCCCTGCGCGGCAATGGCAACACCATCGGTTGGGTGGGGCTGCGCATGGACGATGCGGTCGAGCGACTCGCGGCGGAACAGCAACGATTGGCCGAAGCGATGACCGACGACATCGCCCAGGCCGCGCTGCGCACGCGACTGGTCGGTGACTTGCAGGATGCGCGCATGACCGGCGAAACCGAACGCCTGCGCTCGGCATTGCTGTCGTCGGTGTCGCACGATTTGCGTTCGCCGCTGGCCGCGATCATCGGTTCGGCGTCGAGCTTGCAGCACTATGGCGCTCAGATGGACGGGCACGATCGCGACGAACTGCTCGACACCATCCGCACGGAAGGGCAACGGCTGGATCGCTACATCCAGAACCTGCTCGACATGACGCGACTCGGCCACGGTGGATTGAAACTCAATCGCGACTGGATCGGCGTTGACGAAGTGGTCGGCGCGGCGGTCGAACGCATTTGCAAATTCGTCCCCGGTGCATTGGTCGAGGTCGATATCGAGTCCGGATTGGCGCCGTTGTGGGTGCATCCGGCGCTGGTCGAGCAGGCGTTGTTCAACATCATCGAAAATGCCGCCAAGTTCTCGCCGCCTGGGAAACCGGTGCGCGTGCAGGCGGGCGACATCGCGGATGGCGCGCTGCAAGTCGACATCATCGACCAGGGACCGGGCATTCCAGAAGCCGATCGTGCCCGCATCTTCGACATGTTCTACAGCGTCGAACGCGGCGATCGCGGTCGCCATGGCACTGGCCTCGGGCTCACCATCGCCCAGGGCATGATCGGCGCGCACGGCGGCGCGGTCGCGGCATTGCCGGGTCGGGATGGACGCGGCACCTGCATCCGCATCACACTGCCGCGAACGATGCCGGACGCCGCGCACCAGTGAACACCGTAAACGGACAAGCGATTCGCGTGCTCGTCATCGACGACGAGCCGCAGATCCGCAAGTTCCTCGACATCAGCCTGCGCGCACAGGGCCATGTGGTGTTGCTGGCCGAAGACGGCCGCAGCGGACTGGAAGCGCTGGCGACACAGGGTGCGGATCTCGTCATCCTCGATCTCGGCCTGCCCGACATGGATGGCCACGACGTGTTGCGCGCGTTGCGCGAATGGTCGAACGTGCCGGTGCTGGTGCTCTCGGTCCGCGCCGACGAAAGCGGCAAGGTACGTGCGCTCGATGCCGGCGCCAACGACTACGTCACCAAGCCGTTCGGCGTACCCGAACTGATGGCGCGCGTGCGTGCCTTGTTGCGCGATGCGGTCGTGCACGCGACGACGTCCGAATCTCCCGTCCACGACGACGGCCGCCTGCGCATCGACCTGGCGCGGCGGGAAGTGGTGCTGGATGGACAGGTGCTTGCGCTCACCCGCAAGGAGTACGCATTGCTGGCCTTGCTGGTGCGAAATGCCGATCGCGTCGTCACCCAGCCGCAGTTGCTGCGCGAGGTGTGGGGGCCGACCCATGACGAGGACACGCATTACCTGCGCATTCTTCTCGCCAAACTGCGCCACAAGCTTGGTGATGATGCCGCGTCGCCGCGCTGGATCGTGACCGAGCCGGGTGTCGGATTGCGCTTCAGGCGCGGGTGACAGCGGCAGTCGGAGCGACCGCGTTCTCGAACAAGGCCAGGGACGTGCCGCTGTAATGCGGCGGCAATTCGGGCACGTCGCCCAGTTGGCGATCACCGATGTGACGGAACCCGCAGCGGATGTAGTAGTCGACCAGCTGGCGGTTGTCGGCCCAGGTATCCATGCGGATTGATGCCCTGCCGATGTTGGAGGCGAACCCGTGCGCCCATGCCAGCACGGCTGCGCTCAGGCCGCCGCCTTTGCGTTCGGGATTGACGCACATGCGATGGATGTAGATGGCATCGCCGCGTTCGAGTTCTCCCCAGATGTGCGCGTCGGACAGCGCGACCGAAAAATATCCGGCCAGTACGCCATTGGGGAAATATGCGGAATAGTGGAGTCCGGCATCGATCTCGCTGCTGATGATGTCTTCCGGAAAAACCGGCCACAGCGGCAAATGCTGCGCTTCCTGGTAGCGGAGGGCGCGATCCCAGAATTCGCGAAACACGGAGATATCGGCGGCTGCGCTGCGCTGGATGTCCACTGCGGAGATCCCGGCCAAATCGTGCGATGGAAGGTGGCGCGCCCGGAGGGATTCGAACCCCCGACCAATGGCTTCGGAAGCCACTACTCTATCCGGCTGAGCTACGGGCGCGTGCCGTGTCCGCCGCAGCGGAGCGGGCATTGTAGCCGGTCACTGCAATTGGCGCGAAATCCCGAGGGAATCGAACGACAGGCCCAGATCCTCGGCTGGATAGGCAGGATTTACCAGGCGAATATCGATGCGCACCGCAGGCGAAGCCGGCAATGCGAACGGCCCGATGGCGCGATGGGCGAGCACGTTGCCCGGAATATCCAATGACTGCCCGGCAACGCTAATGCGATAGCTGCGATCGGCGCGCGCGTGCACGTTGGTGAAGTTGAGCATTACTTGCCGCACCCGAGGCGAAACGATGGCGGCATCCATCGCGACTTTCGTGGTGGCCTGGGTTTCGTAGCCGCTGCCGAAACTGAAGCTGGTGCGCGGCTGCCAGGCCTCGACGGCGATGCGATAGCTGCCATCGACATTCGCGGCCACGACATGGGCTGGAACCGCTTGCAGTGGCGACGACAGCGCAACCCGCAACACCGGCAAGACATCGTCGGGCGACGTTGCCGGAAGATCGATCATCACGTCATTACCATCGCGATGCCACGACAACGATGCGCCGCTATCGATGCGCACGGAGGCAGGATCGTTCGCCAGTCCGGTGACACGCAACGGTCCTTCGTGCCAGTCATGGACAACGAGGTAGAGCGTGCGATCGTGCAGCAAGGTCGCACCCCACGGCTGCCGTAGCAGGCCGCTGGGGCGTGCAGCGAGCAGTCCGGGATGACGCCGCGACCACGCACCGATGCCGCGCATGACCTCCGCTTCGAATGGAACCACGCTGCCATCGCCCATTGGGCCGATATTGAGCAGGTAGTTGCCACCGGCGGCGCGCGTCTGGATCAGGCCATTGGCGAGTTCGCGGATCTTCCCCGGCAAATCATCGCGTTGCTGCCAGCTGCGGTAACCCCAGGTGGCGTGATAGATCGACGCAGGAACCTCGAACGGGGGCTGCATCGTTTCCGGCGGCAGTTCGTTGTCACCGAGGGTGACGAAATCGCCACGATTGTTCCAGATGCGGCCATTGATCGCGGCGCGCGGTTGCAGCTTGCGCACGATCGCGGCGAACTTGAGGCTCTGTTCCGGCGTCGGCGCCGACATGTCGAACCACACTTCGCTGATCGGGCCGTAGTTCGACATCAATTCCGTCAGTTGCCGTTCGATCAGCGGTTCCATCTCCGGCGGAATCGGGTTGCTGTTCTTCTGCACTTCGGGCGTGTGCCCGGCATGCCAGTCGACCAGCGAGAAATACACGCCGAACCCGACGCCGATCTTCCGGCATGCAGTCGACAGCAGTTTCAGAGGGTCTTTTGCGAACGGCGTGCGCTTGACCACGTTGTAGTCGGTCGATCGGGTATCGAACATCGCGAAGCCGTCGTGGTGCTTGCTCGTCACCACGATGTAGCGCGCGCCGCCATCCTTCGCCAGTTTGCAGATGGCGTCGGCATCGAACTTCGGTGCGGAAAATCGCGCCGCGACCTTGAGATAATCCGCGGTCGAAATATTGGCCCAGCCCTGGATCTGTTCGGAATATCCCTTCGTGACCGGCTTGCCCTGCCACACGCCGCCGAGTTCCGAATACAACCCCCAGTGCACGAACATCCCGTAGCCAAGTTGCCGCCAGCGCGCGATGCGTTCGGCGTCGGTATCGCGGCTTTGCGCGGAAGCCGCCGCAGACAGCAGAAGGCCGGTGGCGAGCAGGATCGAGCGGGGCAGCATCATTGCGGGTCAAGGCGGCGATAGTTCACGTGCAGGCGATCGAGTTCCGCGAGTTGCGGCGGAAGTCGCTGCAGGAAACCGTTCCAGTCACGCGACTGCCTTGGCGACCACAGCACTTCCGCCAGCGCGAAACTGCGCGGGAACAGCATGTACTGCACGTCTTGCGTGGTCTTGACGTATTCGGTCCACAGATTGCCTTGGCCGCCGAGGATATGTGTTGCCTGTTCAGGCGTGAGTCCGTCGGGAACCGGCTCGAAATCGTAGACCTTGTGCAGCGGCAGGAAGTTGCCGATGCATGGTGGCTCGCTCTTCTCCTTCGACTGGCAGTAGTCGAGATAGACGTGGCTGGTTGGCGACATCACCACGTCGTGACCGAGACGCACCGCATCGATGCCGCCCTGCATGCCGCGCCACGACATCACCGTCGCGGTCGGCGACGCGCCGCCTTCGAGGATTTCGTCCCAGCCGATGATGGAGCGGCCATGCGCGCGCACGAAACTTTCGACGCGGCGCAGGAACCAGCCCTGCAACGCGTGTTCGTCCTTCAATCCTTCGCGACGGATGATGTCCTGCGCCAGCGCGCTCTGCTTCCAGCGCGTGGTCGGTGCTTCGTCGCCACCGACGTGCACGTAATGCGACGGGAAGGTCGCCATCACCTCGTCCAGCACGCCTTCGACGAAAGCAAAGGTCTGCGGGCTCGGGCAGAGGATGTCGTCGGACACGCCCCAGGTGGTGTAGACATCGAACGGGCCCGGCGTGCAGGCGAGTTCCGGATAGGCCGCGAGCGCCGCGACCATGTGGCCGGGCATGTCGATTTCCGGGATCACGTCGATGTGGCGGGCGCGTGCATAGGAGACGATCTCGCGGGCCTGCGCCTGCGTGTAGTAGCCACCATAGGGGATGCCGTCGCGCGCGGTCGCGCCATCGTCGGCGTTGCCGATCACGGTTTCCTTGCGCATCGACGAGACCGACGCCAGCTTCGGATAACGCTTGATCTCGATGCGCCAGCCCTGGTCGTCGGTGAGGTGCCAGTGGAAAGTGTTGAACTTGTAGCGCGCCATCAGGTCGAGCTGTTGCTTGATCGCCGCGATCGGCTGCATGTGGCGCGCCGAATCCAGCATCAGGCCGCGATAGCGGAAGCGCGGCTGGTCGGCGATGTGGAGCGCGGGGATGCCGGCCTTGGCGTCGCTGCCGGGCGTGGCGATCTGGCGCAAGGTCTGCAAGCCGTAGAACAGGCCGGTGTCGCTGGGCGCACGGATGACGATGCCGTCGCGCGCGATCCGCAAGGTGTAGGACTCGGGATTGGCGCTGGCGTCATGGGCGAGGACGAGGCGGAGATCGGCGTGTCCCTTCGCTGATGCAGCCGCGACCGGGCGATGCCAGGCCTCGCGGAGCACGTCATTGGCGAGCGCGGCGATGGCGCGACGATCGGCGAGTTTGCCGGTAATCGCGACGTGCAGTGTCTTGCCGGGATGGAAGCGTCCGGCGTCCATCTCCAGCGATGCCGGTAGCGGGATGATCGCGGGCGCCGCCGTGGTCGATGTGTCTTCGGCGAATGCCGGAGTCGCGATCGCGATGCAACAGAAGGCGAGCAGCAGCGACGGCAGCGTGCGGCGGTCGAACCTCATTCGCGGGATCCTGTTGGCGTGCGGGCATCAGTCGCTACTGTAAGGGCCATTCGCGCTGCTAGGCTATGCAGATGTCATCCCCGCAGATTCCCGACGCCTGGAAGCAACCCACCGAACCGGAGTGGCGGAACAAGGCGCGGCTCTACCTGCGATTGATGCGTGCCGACAAACCGATCGGCTGGCTGTTGCTGCTGTGGCCGACGTGGTGGGGCCTGTGGTTCGCGGCCAACGGCATGCCGGCGTGGAAACCGTTGGTGGTGTTCACGCTGGGCGTGTGGCTGACGCGCGCGGCCGGCTGCGTGATCAACGATTACGCCGACCGTTGGCTGGACAGTTCGGTCGAGCGCACGCGCGGGCGACCATTGGCGACCGGCGAAGTGAGCGGGCGCGAGGCGCTGGCGCTGTTCGTGGCGTTGATGCTGGCGGCGTTTGCGCTGGTGCTGACCCAGAATCGCCTGACCATCATGATGAGCGTGGTTGGCGTGGTGCTGGCCGCGAGCTATCCCTATCTCAAGCGTTACACCTATTTCCCGCAGGTGTATCTGGGGATGTCGTTCGGCTGGGGCATCCCGATGGCGTTCGCGGCGATCACCGGCGGCGTGCCGAAGCTGGCGTGGCTGGTCTATATCGCCAACATCCTGTGGTCGACCGCCTACGACACCTGGTACGCGATGGTCGATCGCGACGACGACATCCGCATGGGCGCGAAGTCGACGGCGATCCTGTTTGGCGACGCCGACCTGGTCGCGCAAGGCGTGCTGTATGCCTGCATGTTCGCGACGCTGGCGCTGGTCGGCCACGATGCCCATCGCGGCGTTTGGTACTGGGGTGGACTGCTGGTCGCTGCGCTGCTGGTGGCGTGGGAATTCCGGATGGCGAAGGCGCGCGATCGCGATGGCTGCTTCCGCGCGTTCCTCCACAACAACTGGGTGGGGCTGGCGATCTTTGTGGGCATCGCTGTCGACTTCTGGCGCGGCTAAGGTACCCGCGCACACACCCACGCATCGACGCGCTGCACGCCGATCGCCTTGAGCGCGATCGCCGCGGCTTCCAGCGTCGCGCCGGTGGTCATCACGTCGTCCACCAGCGCGACATGGCGCGGCACTTCACGCTTCCCGCGCAATCCGACGAAGACATCCTGCATGTTCACCGCGCGCGCCTCCTTGTCGAGGCTCGACTGCGCGACGGTGTGCTCGCGCCGATGCAGCAGATCGCCACGCAGCGGCAGATCAAACGCCTGCGCGATCGGCTTGGCCAGCTCCAGTGCCTGGTTGTAGCCGCGCTTGCGCAGGCGCTTGCGATGCAGCGGGATCGCGACCACCGCATCGGGACGATCGGCGTGTTGCAGCACGCGCAACATCAACGACGACGCCAGCCGGCCCGCGCACAGGTCTTCGTGGAACTTGAGTCGCGGCAGCAGGCGATCGATCGGTGAGTTGTAGAGAAAGGCGGCGCGGGTGCGCTGGATCGGCGAGGCACGGCCGCTGCAACGTTCGCAGGGCAGGCCGAACAGTGAGGGAAGCGCGCAACGCGGACAGGCTGGCGGCAGCCACGGCAGTTCCGCTTCGCAGAGCCGGCAGAGGTCGAGACCGGGCTGGCCATCGCCGTCGCAGGCCAGGCAGCGACGGGGGTAGAGGGCGTCGATCGCGGCATCGACCGCGCGTCGCCAGCCGCCCCGGCGGGTGGGCCAGTCAACTTCCGTGACAGGGTTCAGGTTGACAGCACTGGACATGCTTTCCAGACTGGCAGGCCCAGCGCCACCGCACCCTCGGAAAATCCCCATGCCTGATGTCGGACCTGTCCCCGTTTTGCGCCACGACTGGAACCAGTCCGAGGTCGAGGCCCTGTTCGCGCTGCCGTTCACCGAGCTGGTCCAGCGCGCCGCCAGTGCCCATCGCGAACATTTCGATCCGGCCGAGGTGCAGATCAGCACTCTGCTGTCGGTGAAGACCGGCGGCTGCCCCGAGGACTGCGGCTATTGCCCGCAGGCGCAGCGCTACCACACCGGTGTCGAGGCGACCAAGCTGATGGATGCCGACGACGTGCTGGAACGCGCGCGCGCGGCCAAGGCAGCGGGTGCTTCGCGCTTCTGCATGGGCGCGGCCTGGCGCTCGCCCAAGGATCGCGACATCCCCAAGGTTGCCGAGATGATCCGCGGCGTGAAGGCGCTTGGACTCGAAACCTGCGCCACCCTCGGCATGCTCAGCGCGCCGCAGGCCGATGCGTTGAAGAGTGCCGGACTCGACTACTACAACCACAATCTCGATACCGCGCCGGATTTCTATGGCGATGTCATCACCACGCGTGATTACCAGGATCGCCTCGACACGCTGACCCACGTCCGCGACGCCGGCATGAAGACCTGCTGCGGCGGCATCGTCGGCATGGGCGAATCGCGCGCGCAACGCGCCGGTTTGCTGCGCACGCTGGCCAACCTGCCGGCGCATCCGGATTCGGTGCCGATCAATCGTCTGGTGCAGGTCGCCGGCACGCCGCTCGCCGAAAAAAACACCGTGGCCGAACTCGATGCCTTCGAATTCGTGCGCACGATTGCCGTTGCCCGCATCATCATGCCGAAGTCGATGGTGCGCCTGTCGGCCGGTCGCGAAACCATGAGCGACGAGTTGCAGGCGTTGTGCTTCCTCGCCGGTGCCAATTCGATCTTCCACGGTGAAAAACTGCTGACCACCGGCAATCCCGATGTCGATCACGACGCGAAGTTGTTCGAGCGCCTCGGCCTGCGTCCGATGCAGCTGGTTGAATCGAATATCGACGCCTGCAGCGACACCGTCCACGCCGACATCACCGTCCAGCTCGTCGCCTGAGATGGCGCGGCCTTCGATTCGTACGCGCATCGCCGAACAGCGTGCGCAACAGGAAGCGACGCATCGCATCCGTCGCCTGCGTACCGTCACCGGACGCAACGGAAGCTCGTGCGAAGTTGGTGGCCGCTGGCTGGTGAATTTCTGCGGCAACGACTACCTCGGGCTGTCGCAGCATTTCTCGGTCAATTCGGCCTTGCAGGATGGTGCCGCGCGCTACGGCTACGGCAGCACCGGTTCGCCGCTGGTGTGCGGGCGCCATGCCGCGCACGAGGCGCTGGAGCGGGCGATTGCCGAATGGCTGGGCTATCCACGCGCGCTGCTGTTCGACAGCGGCTATGCGGCGAACCTCGCAGTGGTGCAGGCCTTCCTCGGCGAGGGTGACCTGTGCGTGCAGGATCGCCTCGATCACGCCAGCCTGATCGATGGCGCGCGCCTGTCCGGTGCGATGCTGCGCCGTTATCCGCATGGCGACGCCGAAGGCGCGTTGCGCCAATTGCGCACCCACGTCGATGGTGCGGCGATGGTCGCCACCGACGGCGTCTTCAGCATGGACGGCGATATCGCGCCATTGAAACAACTGGCGCTGATCGCGCGCGTGCAACATGCACTTCTGTATGTCGATGACGCCCATGGCGTCGGGGTCGTCGGTGAGGAAGGACGCGGTTCCGTCGCCGCAGCAAAGCTCGGGCCTGCCGAAGCGCCGTTGCAACTGGTGACGCTGGGCAAGGCGCTGGGTGGCCATGGTGCCGTGGTGGTGGGCGATGCCGATCTCATCGGGCATCTCGTCCAGAATGCGCGTGCCTTCATTTATTCGACTGCGCCGCCGCCGGCCCTGGCGGTGGCTTCGATGCAGACAGTGAAGATGGCGCGCAGCGACCATTGGCGGCGCGAGAAGCTGCAATCGCTCACGGTGCATTTCCGTGAAAAGATGCAGCGATACGGATTCGAGCTGCCGCACAGCACGACGCCGATCCAGCCGGTGCCCTGTGCCAATGAACAGGCGGCACTGGCGATGTCGGCGGCGTTGGAAGAAGACGGCTTCTGGGTCACGGCGATCCGCCCGCCGACGGTGCCGGACAACGGCTCGCGATTGCGGATCACGCTTTCCGCGTTGCACAGCAATGCCGATGTCAACGCGCTGGTGCAGGCGCTGGTGCGCGCGCGCGCCGAACTGCCGGCGCAATGAGCCTGCACATCGAACGCATCGGCAGTGGGCCCGACCTGGTCCTGCTGCACGGCTGGGCGATGCACGGCGGCGTGTTCGCGCCACTGGTCGAACGCCTGCGTGATCGCTGCACACTGCATGTGGTCGATCTGCCTGGGCACGGTGGCTCGCGCGACAGCGACGTGCCGTTGCGCCTCGACGCCTGTGCCGCTGCGATCGCCGAGCAGGTGCCGCGAGGCGCGGTGTGGTGCGGCTGGTCGCTGGGCGGCCTGATCGCCTTGCACGCCGCTCAACACATGGTGCCCATGCGCGCGTTGGCGATGCTGTGCGCGACGCCGTGCTTCGTGCGCAAGGACGACTGGCGCTGGGGCATGTCGCCGGAAATCTTCCGCGACTTCGCCGCAGGGCTGCGCAGCGACTGGCGCGGCACCCTCGATCGCTTCCTCGCGCTGGAAGCATTCGGTTCCGATCATGCGAAAGAGGAATTGCGCCAGCTTCGCGATGAACTGTTCGCGCGTGGCGAACCGGCGACATCGGTGCTCGCCGATGGCCTGGAATTGCTGGAGAGCAGCGACCTGCGCCCGGGCCTGCCGGCGCTTGCAGTGCCGAGCCTGTGGATCGGCGGACGCCGCGACCGCCTGGTCGATCCGCGCGCGATGCAGGCGGCGGTCGAACTGACGCCCGATGCCGCGATCGATGTGGTGGATCATGCCGGTCACGCGCCGTTCCTCACCCACGCCGAAGTCGTTGCCACTGCGCTTGGACGACTGTTGCAGTGAGCGAGATTTTCGACACGCGCCAGGTGCGCCATGCCTTCGGACGTGCGGCACAAGGCTATGAGGACGCCTCGGCCTTGCAGCGCGAGATCGAGTCGCGCCTGCTGGAATCGTACGAGCATTACGCCATCCGCCATGGCGATGCAAAACCGCAAGTCGTGGTCGATCTCGGCTGCGGTCCGGCGCATGCGGCAGCGTGGTTCCGCAAGCAATTGCCGGATGCGCGCGTGCTCGCGATCGATGCCGCCCTGCCGATGCTGCAGATCGCCAATGCCAACACGCGCGGCCAGTGGCTGCGGCGCAAGGCGGTCGACCGCATTTGCGCCGATTTGCGCGCATTGCCGCTGGCCGATGCCAGCGTCGACGTGCTGTTCTGCAATCTCGCCCTGCAGTGGATCGACGATCTCCCGGCGGCTTTCGCCGGATTCCGTCGCGTGCTGAAACCCGGGGGGCTGCTGCTGTGTGCGACCTTCGGCACCGACACCTTGTACGAATTGCGTGAAGCGTTCGCCGCCGCCGATGCGATGCCGCACGTCAGTCCCTTCGTCGATATCGCCGGGTTTGGCGATGCGCTGGTCGCGGCCGGATTCCGTGAACCAGTACTCGATCGTGACCTGCTGGTGGAAACGCTGCCGGATTTCGCCAGCGTGTTGCGCGGCCTCAAGGCGATGGGCGCGACCAATGCGCTGCATGCGCGTCGCCACAGCCTGAGTGGACGCGCACGATTCGCCGCCGCCGATGCCGCGTATCCGCGCGATGGCGCAGGCCGCTTCCCGCTGACGTGGGAGGCGATCTACGCGCAGGCCTGGGGGCCCGAGCCAGGTACGCCGATCCGCGTTGCCGGTGGCGAGCTGGCATCGGTGCCGCTGAATCGCATTCCGATCCGGCGGCGGTGAGCAAAGCACGCGCTGGTGCGTGGGTGACCAGCTCCGGTGCGCGGGACGCCGTGAATCCATCCATGGAGGCTCATCCGCCGCATCCATGCGGCGGAATGCCCACGCACCGGACTGGCACACCCACTTCCGCGCGCGTGTTGTTGCTTTAAAGAGAGTGAAAAGCAACAGCATCGCGGGCTGTTGCTTTTGCTCTCACACATCCTGAAAGCATCCACCGGCGGCGCCGTGCGGTTCGTCCGCAGTGGCCGACCGTACGCAGCATGGATGCTGCGTACGAGCCTACATGGACGTATTCACGGCGTGTCGGCAACTGCGGATAACCGCTAAAGGCGCTCAGCCGGGCGATGCTTTACCCCTACTCCACCCGAAACAGCACCCGCGCGTCATCAGGCTTCGGCTTGCCGTCCTTGCCGACATCCTGCGGATACTCCGCGAACGCATCGCCGAGCATGAGCGCACGCGCGCCACGATCCGTCATCCACTGCTGCACCTGCGGCCAGTGCCGCTGTTTCGTCACCCACAGCACGCCGGGATCACCGCGGAAACGCGCGAGCTCATCGGCGGCGGAACGATCGAAATCGGGATTGAAGCGCGCTTGCGTGCCGACATCCATGCCGACGCGATCGATGCGTGCCGGCAAGCCGAGATAGAGGTGCAGCGCATAACGCTGTGTATCGTCGATGAAGACCACGCGCTTCACCGGTACGTCGCCGCTGCGCTTGTGGATCTCGGCGACAAAGGTACGGACATCGAGGGTGGCCGGGATCAGCAGCGAACCGATCTTCATCGCCACCACCAACGCCACCATCCACATCCAGTTGGGCAATGCGGCGCCACGACGCATGCGCATCGCCGCGATCGCCAGTGCCGGGAACAACGGCAACACGTACAGCGGCAAACGCGAACGCGACAGGCAGAACACCAGCAGCGGCAGCAGGATCCACAATGCGATCAACACGTCGCCGGCTTCGGCACGACGCACGCTTGCATCACCCCACCAGCGTCGCAACGCTGCCGGCAGCGATCCAAACCAGCGCAGCATGGGCCATGTCCACGGGAACGCACCGACCAACAGCGTCGGACCGTACACCAGCAGCCAGCCGTACCACTCGCCATTGCGGTTATGTGCATTGCTGGCGACGCGATCGACCACTTCGCTGCCGGTGAAGTAGTGCAGCAATCCCGGCGTGCGCTGCGTGACCACCAGATACCAGGGCAGCGCCACCAGCGCGAACAACACGAACCCGCCGACGTGCACCCACGGATCGCGCGGTCGACCCGGTTCGCGCACCCACAGCGAGAACGCGACCAGCGCCAGCGCCGGCAACAGTCCCGGTGGTCCCTTGACCAGGAAGGCAAGGCCGAAACCCAACCACATCACCAGCCACCATGCGCGCCTTCGCGGCGCCAACGGATCGCCGAAGCGCGCGCAGACGAACCCGCAGACCGCCAGTGTTTCGCAGGCGGCCAGTACGAAGTCGGTGGTGATGAGTTGCGATGCGCCCGCGGGCATGAACATCGTCGCGTACAGCAGGGCCGTCTCGTTGCGGCGCGCGGGAATCAGGCGCGAGGAAATCTGCCGCACCAACAGCACGCACAGGATGTAGGCCAGCGCCGACGGCAGGCGCGCGGCCCAGGCATTGGCGCCAAAGGTGGCGATGCTGGCGGCGATCGCCCAATAGGTGAACGGCGGCTTGGTCCAGTGACCGACATCGTCGGTGCGCAGCGGGAACAGCCAGTTGCCGGTGTCGAGCATGTTGAGCGCGACATTGGTGTAGCGGCCTTCGTCGGGATCCCACAGGCCGCGCATGCCGAGGAACAGCAGCGCGAGCAATGACGCCGCGAGCAGGACGTGCCAGGCGCGCCACTGGAAAGGTTTAGAGATCGACATTGCCACCACTCAGGATGATACCGACGCGACGTCCGCGGAAGCGCTGCGGATTCGCCAGCACGCAGGCCAGCGGTACCGCCGACGACGGTTCGATCAGCAGTTTCATCCGCGTCCACACCAGGCGCATCGCTGCGAGCACGGCGTCGTCGCTGGCAAGGAGGATGCCGTCGATATTGCGCGCGAGCAGATCGTAGGTGCGTTGGGCGAGATGGCCGCGCAAACCGTCGCAGACGGTGTCGGCGTTGCGATCGGTGATCGGATGGCCGATCTCCAGCGCGTCATGGGCATCGCGCGCGCCTTCCGGTTCCGCACCGAGCACTTCGACGCGATCGGCCTGCGCCCGCGCCACCAGCGCCGAACCCGACAACAGGCCGCCACCGCCGATCGGCGCCATCAACACGTCGAGTGTTCCGGCGTGTCCGAACAGTTCCAGCGCCGCGGTGCCCTGGCCGGCGATCACGTCGGCATTGTCGAAGGGGTGGATGAGCGTGCCGCCGTCGCGGACGAGGATCTCGGCGACGGCGGCATCGCGCGCGACCATCCCGGGTGCGCAACGCACCAGCCGTGCGCCATACGAGACGATGGCATCGAGCTTGGACTGCGGCGCGCCTTCGGGCACCACCACCGTCGCCGGGATCCCGCGCAGCTTGCAGGCGAGTGCGATCGCCGCGCCATGGTTGCCGGAACTCTGGGTGACCACGCCGGCGCGGGCGGTTGCATCATCCAAGGCCAGTACCGCGTTGCAGGCGCCGCGGAATTTGAACGCGCCCGCGCGCTGCAGGTTCTCGCATTTGAACAGGAGCTCGCAGCCGGCGAGGGCATCGAGGCCGTGCGAACGCAGGACCGGGGTGACGTGGGCGTGGCCGGCGATGCGCGCAGCGGCCTGGCGGACATCGGCGATGGTGGGAAGACGGGGGGATGGATCGGGCATCGCGCCAGCCTAAGGCCTCGACGCTTCAACTGCACGCAGCTGCTGCTCGCAAGCTGAATCGCCGCCATCGACAATGACCGCTTCCACCCTGCAGTCAGGCGACAACGTGCATGCTGTTTCAGGTACCACGGGGGACATGACGATGAAAACTTCCATTCTTGCCGCCTGCACGTTCGCAGCCGTGTTGCTGTCCGGCTGCGTCACCGATGGGCCGCGGACCAGCCTGCGTCCCGGCGGCACCTACGATCCCGACGCGCGTGTCCGTGACGCCGAGAGGGAATCGGAGCGTCCGGTGATCCTGATGCCCTATGGCATGTATGGATATCCCGGCACGTATTACGGCGGCGGCTTCGGTTATGGCCCGCAGTGGTACGGCTATGGCGGGCCGTGGTATGGCTACGGCATGTCCGGCCCGGTGATCCTGCCGCGCCCGCATTACCACCATCGGTCACCATCGACGCAGCCGCGTCCGCAGCGCGCGCCCAACAACCCGCCGCGCAACTTCCGCGACCTCTTCCCCGGCGCCAAACCCTGACGGCCCACAGATGGGGCTTGCGTCGGTGGGGGCTTCCATGCACTCTCTGCGCCAACGTTGTCATCGGCCATGCCGGCATTCGGCCAAACCGCTCCGGATCCCCCCTGTTCCGGGTTCGGTCGGGTGCCGGCACCTTTATCCGCAGTACCGGAAAAGGTGAGGGGCTGGATGTCCCCCGACATCCAGCCCCTCTTGCTTCCCCGGTCGTACCGATCGGCCCTGTTCCAATCCGATCCGCGCGTGGCGCGTTGTCGACCTGGGTGCAAACGTATTCCAAGCAGGCCGCGTGCCAGTCGCAAGCGCGTCGACTTGGAGTCTTTCGTTTTTGCGCGTCAGTTCATACTTTGGCGTGGCCAAGGGTGATCGCACCGTGATGGCGCGCAAGTTCGGCGGTGATGGCGCGACAATATGGGGATGGCGATTTCACGCCGTGCACACAACAGGTTCGCAGTTTGAAATGCCGCCCGAGTGGCGGGCGATTGCGTTGCACGAGAAGTGACACGTTGCGTCGCATGCGCAACATCGTTCGGCAGCATTGGCCGCGTGCATCGGCATTCATGCTGGTGAAGCTGCGTTGTTTTGCGAATCGGCGCACAATTCACCTGCAAAGAAAAACGTTTGATTGAAACGAGATGAAC
>JAFEBZ010000037.1 GCA_018242405.1 Pseudomonadota bacterium
GAGATGACAGTGGGCGGAACGCAGGCGTGAAAACCACGCGCTCAGGCGTCGCTGGAATCGTCGTCGGCGATGTCGGCGTCGAAATCGTGCGGCGCGGCACTGCCGCCTTCGAACGCGCTGCGGATTTCGCGGAACAGTTCGCGGAATGCGCGCGGCGGCTTGTTGCGCGCGGCTTCGTCCTTCACGTTCCGCACCAGCTGGCGCAGGCGCTGGCGATCGGCGTCCGGATGCGCGTCGACGAAGGCCGCCAGCGCATCGTCACCACCTTCGATCAGGCGCAGGCGCCATTCCTCGGCGCGGTGCATGTCGGCGACCTGGCGCTTCGATCCCTCGCTGTGCGCATCCAGCGCATCGCGGATCGCATCCAGCACTTCGTCGTCCTGACGGCGCATCTGCTTGGCGAGAAATGCGATCTGGCGCTTCTTCGCGATATGCGAGGTGATGCGGCGGGCGTCCTCCAGGTGCGGCAGCAGTTCTTCCGGAATCGGCAGTGCCGCCAGCTGGCCGTTGCCGAGGCCGGTCAGGGTCTCCGCCAGTTCCAGCACGTCCAGTGCTTCGCGCCGCTGCTGGCTGCGGCTGGCTCCAAGGAATTCACCGGTTTCGGAATCGCGACCGCGCACCACATTCTCCAGTTCCAAGCATCAAGGATACGCCATTGAACACGACCAACCTGGCCACCGCGAACCCGGCTGACGATAGCCCGCAGAAGATCGAGGCCTTGTCGACGCTGGCGCAGCGGGTGCTGGACCTGTGCAAGGGCAGTGGTGCGACCCAGGCCGAGGTCGATTGCTCGGAATCGCGCGGACTCAGCACTTCGGTGCGGATGGGATCGGTGGAGACGGTGGAATCGACCCGCGATCGCGGCGTCTCGCTGACGGTCTATTTCGGCCAGCGCAAGGGCTCGGCCAGCACCGGCGATTTCTCCGAAGCCAGCCTCGCCGCGACGGTCGAGCACGCCTGCACCATCGCCCGTTACACCGAAACCGACCCCGCCGCGGGACTCGCCGATCCCGAACGGATGGCGCGCGAGCTGCGCGAGTTCGACCAGTGGCATCCGCAATATTTCGATGCCGACGCGATGATCGCGCAGGCGCTTGCGTGCGAGCAGGCCGGTCGCGATGCAGATGCACGCATCCGCAATTCCGACGGGTGCTCGAATTCGGCCAGCGAGAGCGTCAGCGTCTATGCCAACTCGCATGGCTTCATCGGCCATGAGCGCGAGACGCAATACAGCCTGTCGTGTGCGTTGATCGCGGGGCAGGGCGACGCCATGCAGCGCGATGGCTGGTACACCGCGGCCTTGCGTCCGGATGCGCTGGAATCGGCGCAAGCGGTCGGTCGGCGCGCGGCGGAACTCACCGTCGAACGCCTCGATCCGCGCGGATTGCCGACCGGTGCGTTGCCGATCGTGTTCACGCCGGAAGTCGCGCGTTCGCTGGTCGGTCATTTCATCGGCGCGGTGTCCGGTGGCGCCTTGTATCGCCACGCCAGTTTCCTGGTCGATCACGCCGGCAAGCAGGTGTTCCCGGATTGGGTATCGATGGTCGAACAACCGCACCTGATGGGCGGATTCCGTTCCACCTCGTTCGATGCCGAAGGCACCGCGACGCAGACATCGCCGCTGGTCACCAACGGCGTGTTGCAGCGTTACGTGCTCGGCAGTTATTCGGCACGCAAGCTGGGATTGCAGAGCACCGCGAATGCGGGCGGCATCTACAACCTCGATGTCGCCGGTAATGTCGATGGCCTCGATGCCATTCTCGCCAACCTGCCGCGCGCGTTGCTGGTGACCGAGCTGATGGGGCAGGGCGTGAACACCGTGACCGGCGATTATTCGCGCGGCGCCGCCGGCTACCTGATCGAGAACGGAAAGCGCGTCCATCCGGTCGATGGCGTGACCATCGCCGGCAACCTGCGCGACATGTTCTCGGGGATAGAGGCGATCGGCCGCGACATCGATCCGCGTTCGCACATCCGCATGGGTTCGCTGCTGGTCGGGAAGATGACGGTCGCCGGCGGTTGACGCCTCCGGGGGCCGCCCGACTGGCGTACTCCAGCTGGCGTAACATCAGGCCAACACACACCACGAGTGGGGCAACGATGGACGAACAAGAGACTTCCGTGCCGACCACGATCAGTGCCGACCAGCGCCAGTGGGCGATGTTCGCGCATCTGTCGGCGATCGTCGGCGGCTTGCTGACCGGGCATTTCGGTGGCGTCGGCTGTGTCCTCGGGCCGCTGATCATCTGGGCGGTGAAGAAGGACACCATGCCTTTCGTTGCCGACCAGGCCAAGGAAGCGCTGAACTTCAACATCAGCGTCGGCATCGTGCTGTTCGTATTGCTGCTGCTGACCATCGGCACCCTGGGCATCGGCATCATCCTGACCGGCCCGGCCATGCTGGTCGTCGGCGTCGCCGCGCTGGTGTTCGTCATCATCGCGGCCGTCAAGGCCAATGAAGGCGTCGCCTACCGCTACCCATTCACCTTGCGGTTGATCAAGTAACACGAAATGCGCGCGTCAACCCGCCCGGTTGGCGCGCGTTCCCGTGGCAGGTACTTCACGGGTCCTGACATGGTGCGCACCGCCGTCGTCACTGCTGTCAATCGCTTCGGGCTGGGTGCGCGTCCGGGTGAATTGACCGACGCTGCCAGCGATCCGCATGGCTGGTTGCTGGCACAACTGGCGGCCGGCGCCGAAGTGCTTCCAGATGCCTTGCCGAACAGCCTGGACTATCTGCGCCAGGAAGGCACCGTGCGCGATTTGCGCAAGATGGCCAGGGAATCGAACGGCGACATGATGGCGCAGCAGGCAGCGAAGGATGCCGAGAAAGACTTGCGACAGCGCATCCGCCAGGAAATCGCGTTGCGGCAGCAGGTCGCGGTGGTCACGGCGCGCAGTTTCCCGGAACGCATCGTGCGGTTCTGGTCGAATCACTTCGCCATTTCCACCGACAAGAATGTCGCGGCGTCATTCGCGGCGCCGATGGAGCGCGAGGCGATCCGTCCGCATGCGTTCGGCAAATTCGCCGACCTGCTGGTGGCGATCGAGACGCATCCGGGCATGCTGCTCTATCTCGACAATACGCAGTCGATCGGCGTCGATTCGAAGGCCGGCATACGTGCACGCAACGCACCCAATCCGAAAGCGGCACGACGCGGACTCAACGAGAACCTCGCGCGCGAAATCCTCGAACTGCACACGCTGGGCGTCAATGGCGGTTACGCCCAGGCCGACGTGATCGAGTTCGCCAAGGCGATCACCGGCTGGAGCCTGCAACGTCCGCAGGATGCGTCGTACACCGGCGCACCATTCCGTTTCAATGCCAATACGCACGAGCCCGGCGATCGCCGCGTGCTCGGCAAACGCTATCGGGAAGAGGGCGAGGCACAGGGACGTGCCATTTTGGCCGACCTCGCATTGCATCCGGCGACCGCGCAGCACCTGTCGTTGAAGTTGGCGCGACATTTCGTCGCCGATCAGCCACCGCCGCAACTGGTGGCGGCGATGGCGAAGGCCTACCTCGCGTCCGGTGGTGATCTCCCCACGCTGTATTCGACGATGGTGCGCCATCCGCTGGCGTGGGCCGCGACCGCGCGCAAGTTCAAGACGCCGCAGGATTTCCTGGTGTCGTCGATGCGCGCATTGACGCTCGATGGCCAGAAGGACGCCGCGCGCACGCTCGATCTGCAGGCGCGGATGGGCCATCCGGTATTCCAGCCGCGTTCGCCCGCAGGTTTCGCCGATACCGCCGCCGACTGGTCCGGTCCCGATGCGCTGTACAAGCGCGTGCAAGCCGCGCAGACGCTGGCCGATGCCGCGCCGCAAGCTGCGAGTAGCGATCCGGTGCAGGTGGCGATGCACGCGCTCGGCGACGGCATGGATGCGGAAACGCTGACCGCCGTGCGCCGCGCCGAATCGCCGCGACAGGGCGTTGCCCTGTTGCTGGCCAGTCCGTCCTTCCAGTGGAGAGCCTGAGATGGCACTGAGCCGACGCCAATTCCTGATGGCGGGTGCCGCTGCATCGCTGGTTGGCACGCTGCCGAAGTTCGCGCTGGCGGCCACTTCCGCGAACGACACGCGCCTGGTCGTGGTCTTGCTGCGCGGCGGTCTCGACGGCCTGCACGCATTGCCGCGCCCGAACGATTCCGATTACCTGCGCCTGCGCGGCGCACTTGGCGAAGCTGCGATCAAGGATGCGTATCCGATCGATGGCGGTTTCGCCCTGCATCCGTCCCTCGCGTTCGCTTCGCAGTTGTATGCGGCGAAGGAATTCCTTCCGGTGGTCGCGGTGGCGCCGCCGTATCGCGAGCGTTCCCATTTCGAGGCACAGGATTGCGTCGAGAACGGCACGCAAGGTCCAGGCGGCCGCAGTGGCTGGATGAATCGCTGCGTGCATGAACTCGGCGGAGCGGGTGGCTTGGCGATCACCGCGGTGATGCCATTGATCATGCGCGGCAACAATGCTGCGACGACATGGTCGCCACCGCTGGCGCACGCGATCGATCCGATCCTGATGCAGCGCCTGCAGCTGTTGTATGCGCGCGACCCGACGCTGGGGCCGGCATTCGCGCGCGCCGGCACCGACGAGGGCGACAAGGCCGCGAAGGCAGGCGACAAACGCGGCCATCTTGCTGATTCATTGGCTGCCGCGGCACATTTCATGTCGGCCGCCGATGGCCCGCGCATCGCCTTCGTCGAAGACACCGGCTGGGACACGCATTACAACGAGGCCGGCATCCTGCAACGCAAACTGTTCGAGCTGGATTCGGGCCTGCAGGCGTTCAAGACCAACGGCGACGCGATCTGGCCGCGCACGGCGATCGTGGTCGTCACCGAATTCGGGCGCACCGCCGCGGTCAACGGCACCAATGGCACCGATCACGGTACCGGCGGCATGGCATTCCTCGCCGGTGGCGCCGTGAATGGCGGACGCATTGGCGGAACCTGGCCGGGGCTGGCCGGTTCGCAACTGAACGAACGTCGCGATCTGCTCGCCACCAGCGACATGCGCGGGCTGTTCAAGGGCGTGCTGGAATCCCACCTGGGCGTGGCGGCCGCCGCCAGCGACGCGCGGGTCTTCCCCGGCAGTGTGGATGTCGCGTCGATGCGCGGCTTGATCCGCACTGTCTGAACACGACGAAAGTCACCCCACCTCCGTCACTTGTTGCAGGGGCGGGCAATCACCATAGTGATTCCATCATCCTGTCGGATTGGAGTGGTGGAGATGGATACGATCGAACAAGGCGCCGTGCACGATGCCGCTGACCGCCAGTGGGCGGCGGGCGTGCATCTGGGTGCATTGCTGGCGGCATTCCTCACCCACTGGTTTGCCGGAATCGCCGGCGCCGCGGTGGCGTTGGCCGTGTGGTTCCTGGTGCGCGACCGTCATCCGTTCGCAGCGGAACATGCCAAGGAAGCCTTGAACTTCAACATCACGATGTTCCTTGGCACCTGCATCGCGATCGTGATCGGCATCGTGCTGTTCGGCGCCACCGTGCTGACGCTCGGCATCGGCGCGCTGGTCACCATCCCGGCGGCACTCGTGTTGCTGGCCGTGGTCGCTGCGTTCGCGCTGGCGTGGCTGGTGTGCTCGATCCTGGCCGCGATCGCCGGCTGGGAAGGCAAGCCCTATCGCTATCCGTTCTCGTTGCGCCTGGTGCGTTAACGCCGCTTCAGCGATCGCGCTCGATTACCTGGCGCGCGATCGCACGCAATGCGTCGGCGCGTTGGTCGAAAACGGCCAGCGCGTCGTGCATCTCCGCCGCGAGCTGCTGCAGTCGTTGCCGCGAAGCCTCGACGCCGAGGAGGGCAGGGAAGGTCGATTTCGCCTGTTCCACGTCCTTGCCCGCGGTCTTGCCCAGCGTGGCGCTGTCGCCTTCGATGTCGAGCAGGTCGTCGCGGATCTGGAAGGCGAGGCCGAGCGCATCGGCGTAGCGATCAAGCGTTGCGCGTTGCGCACCGTCGGCATTCCCGGCCAGCGCTCCCATGCGCACCGCGGCGCGCAGCAGGGCGCCGGTCTTGAGCGCGTGCAGGCGTTCCAGTTCGGTGATCGACAGCGTATCGGCGGTGCCGGTCGCTTCGAGATCGCGCATCTGTCCGCCGCACATGCCGTCGATGCCGGAGGCGTGTGCCAGTTCGCGCAGCTGCTTCACGCAGGTTTCCGCGGGCACGCCGCCATTCGCCAATATCTCGAAGGCCAGCGTCTGCAAGGCATCGCCGGCGAGGATCGCGGTGGCCTCGTCGAAAGCGACATGCACGGTGGGTTGGCCGCGGCGCAACGCATCATCGTCCATCGCCGGCAGATCGTCGTGGACCAACGAATAGGTGTGGAGCAGTTCCACCGCGACGGCAGGCTGCCGTGCGTGTTCGCCATCTCCGCCCAGGGCATGCACCGTGGCGTGCACCAGCAATGGCCGGATGCGCTTGCCGCCAGCTTTCACGGCGTGGCGCATGGCGTCGGCGAGTCGCGCGCTGGCGAAGCAGTCGCCGAGGACGTGGTCGAGATCGGCTTCGGTGCGCGCCCGCCAGTCGGCGAGCAGCGCGGCGGAATCAGGCATCACCGGAACGATCCGTCGAATCATCCGGGAAGGGGCGGGCGGATTCCGGTGCGTCGAGATCGCTGAGCAGGCGCACGCGCAATTCGGCCTGTTCCAGCGCGGCCTGGCATTCGCGATAGAGGCCGATGCCGCGCTCGTAGGCGGACAGCGATTCCTCGAGGTTGAGGCCGCCCTGTTCCATGCGTTCGACCAGCGTTTCAAGCGCGTCGAGCGAGGTCTCGAAGGTGGCGACCGGGGACGGGTCCTGCGGCAACGATGCGGTGGATTTGCGAGCCATGGGTCAATCGTAGCGCCAATGCAGGGCGGCGTGGCGTTCCATCAGCCAGTCGTGCAGGCGTGCCGAGTGCAGATCGCCCGCGGCGAGGACTTCATCGTCATCGATGAGCAGCGGCAGGCGGTCGCGTAGCCACGGCGGCACCGCGGCCTGTTGCAGGGCGTGCTTGAGCGAATGCGAATGATCGCGGCCGGGCAGGCGGATGCGTTTGCCGCCGCGGCGGGCCTGCACCTGCAGGGGATGATCGAAGCAAGTCGCACCGATCAATTCCAGTCGCGCGCCATCGGGTAGCAGCAGCGGATCGCGGCCATCCCATTCGGCGTGGAAGTCGATCGTCAACGTGGGGCGCAACATTTCCGCGTGCAGGCGATTGCGCCAGCGCAGGATGCGGGCCTGCTGCCAACGGTATTCGGCTTCGGCATCGGTACGCGCAGGCAACAGTTGCCGTTCGATCGCGTCGATGCCGCTGGCGGGCAAAGGCGGCAATCCGGTTTCGGCGACCCAGCGACGCAATACATCGGCACGCAATGATGCCGGCAGTCGCTGCAAGGTTGCGGCATCGAGATCGCCATCGTCGCGACGACAGGCCAGCAAGGCGACATGGATGCCATCGGTATCGCGCTGCGTCGTTTCGGCAGCGAGCATCGCGCTGCGTGCAAACGCCGTAGACGCCTGCGGCCAACGTTGCCGCAACAACGGCATCACTTCATTGCGGAGGAAGTTGCGGTCGTGCCGGCTGGATGCATTGGACGGATCTTCGATCCACGCCAATCCATGCGTGTTCGCATACGCAAGAATCTCCGGGCGCGGGGTGTCCAGCAGCGGTCGCCACAACCAGCCGTTTCCGTATTGCCGCCACGTGCGCATCGCCGACAAGCCATCCACGCCGGATGCACGCAGTGCACGCAGCAGGAAGGTCTCGGCCTGGTCGTCGCGATGGTGGGCAAGCGCGAGGACTTCGCCATCGCGCAGCTCGGCTGCAAACGCGGCATGGCGAGTCGCACGGGCCGCGCCTTCCAGCCCGAGTCCGGAATCGCGATCGACGTCGACGCGGATGATGTCCAGCGGCACGTCGAGCGCCGCGCACAACGCGCTGCAATGTTCCGCCCAGGCATCTGCATCGGCATGCAGCCCGTGGTGGACGTGGATGGCGCGGAGATTCGCGACGCTGCCGTGCAGGCGATGCAGCAGCACCGTTGAATCGAGGCCGCCACTCAAGCCGATGACCACTGCGGCGGCATTGGTGCCGGCCGGCATCGGGATCAACGGGAGTGCGGGAATCGGCGTCATGCGGGCACGGTGCCGCGCTGGCGCCGATGCGTCAAATCGTCAGGCGTTCTCGTACGCGCCGTAGCCGCGCAGGCGCTGGTAGCGGCGTTCCAGCAGCTGGTCGACCGGCAGCGTATCCAGCACTTCCAGCTCGTTGAGCAGGATCGCCTTGAGGCGCTTCGCCGTCTGCCGCGGATTGCGATGCGCGCCGCCGATGGGTTCGCGCACGATCTTGTCGATCAGGCCCAGTGCCTTCAGCTTCGGTGCGGTGATCGCCATCTGCTCGGCAGCATCCTTGGCCTTGGCGGCGTCCTTCCACAGGATCGATGCACAGCCTTCCGGCGAGATCACCGAATAGGTGCTGTATTCGAGCATGTTGGTGACATCGCCGACACCGATCGCCAGTGCGCCGCCGGAGCCGCCTTCGCCGATCACTGTGCAGATGATCGGCACGCGCAGGCCGGCCATTTCCAGCAGGTTGCGGGCGATCGCTTCGGACTGGCCGCGCTCTTCGGCGTCGATGCCGGGCCACGCGCCGGGGGTGTCGATGAAGGTGAGGATCGGCAGCTGGAAGCGTTCGGCGAGCTTCATCAGTCGCAACGCCTTGCGATAGCCCTCGGGGCGCGGCATGCCGAAATTGCGGCGCACTTTCGACTTGGTGTCGCGGCCTTTCTGGTGACCGATCACCATCACCGGACGGCCATCGATGCGGGCGAGGCCACCGACGATCGCGGCGTCATCGGCAAAGGCGCGATCGCCGGCCAGTTCCTGGAATTCGTCGCAGATCACCTTGATGTAGTCCAGGGCGTACGGACGCTGCGGGTGGCGCGACATCTGCGACACCTGTACCGGGGTGAGGTCGCGGAAGATCACGGCGGTGCGCTGGCGCAGTTTTTCCTGCAGCGCGTGCACTTCGTTGTCGACGTTGACCCCCGGGCCGGCACTGGCCTGGCGCAGTTCCTGGATTTTCGCTTCCAGATCGGCGATGGGTTGCTCGAAATCGAGGTAGTTCGGATTCATGGAGGGTCTGGGTGAATCAAGGTGGACAGTCTAGCGGATGGCGATGACAGGCTCATACGCCGGCGTCTGGTCGAACCTAGTGCTGCCAGGGCTTGTCGAGCACCAGCGCCACCCCGCGCACCCCCGGCTGGGCCTTGAGCGCGGCGGCGAGCCCGGCGCTGACCCGGATGGCATTGCTGCCGTCGAGGTCGATGGCGCCGCGGGCGCCGTCGCGGAGCATTTCCAGACGGATCGGGGTGCTGCCGGGACGATGTTCGGCAAAGGCCTGGTCGAGCGCCTGGAGCGCGCCGGGGACGCGCATGTCCATGCGCACGGTGAGCTTGCGCGCGGCATTCGGGCACAGCAGCTCGAAATCCCAGCAGCGACGTGCGCGCAGGCTGTAGCCGCCGCTGAACTCGTCCTCGCGCAGGCCGCCCTCGATCACCAGGATGCGGTCGCGGGTGAGCAGCGCGGAATATTCCGTCAGCGCTTCCGAGAAGAACATCACCTCGATGCGGCC
>JAFEBZ010000038.1 GCA_018242405.1 Pseudomonadota bacterium
GACGTCGCGACGTTGGCGGTATCGCGAATCATCACCTCGCCTGATGCGCATTGCGCTGCCACCGCGAACGCCATCGCGATGCGATGGTCGCCGTGGCTTTCGATGGTTCCACCTTGCAGGGTACCGCCATGGATGTCGGCGCCATCCGGCGTTTCGTCGACGCGGATGCCGAGCGCACGCAAGCCATTGGCCATCGCGGCGATGCGATCGGATTCCTTGACGCGCAATTCGGCGGCGCCCCGCACGCGGGTCACGCCATCGGCAAGCGCCGCGGCGATGAACAGCGCCGGAAATTCGTCGATCATGTCGGGCACGCAGTCGAGCGGCACGTCGATGCCGCGCAGCGGTGCGGCACGCACGTGCAAATCGGCAACCGGTTCGCCGCCCTGTCCACCGGTGTTTTCGCTACGGATGTCGGCGCCCATCAGTTCGAGCACGCGCAGCAGTCCGGTGCGACGCGGATTCATCCCCACCTGTTCCAGCACCAGATCGGAGCCGGGAACAACGCAAGCCGCGACCAGCGCGAATGCTGCGGAGGAGAAATCGGCGGGCACGTGGATGTCGGTGGCGATCAGGCGATGGCCACCGTCGACTTCCGCCCAGCCTGCGCCGAAACGGATCGGCCAGCCGAAAGCCTGCAGCATGCGTTCGCTGTAGTCGCGGGTCGGATGCGGCTCGGTCACGCGCGTGGTGCCATCGGCGTAGAGACCGGCCAGCAACACGGCCGACTTCACCTGCGCGCTGGCGACCGGCGATGCGTAGTCGATGCCGTGCAGCGTTTGCCCGCCGTGGATGCGCAGCGGCGGCAAACCGCCATCCCGCGTATCGATGTTCGCGCCCATCTGCGCGAGCGGATCGGCGACACGACGCATCGGTCGTTTCGACAGCGATTCATCGCCAACCAGCGTGCTGTCGAATTTCTGCGCCGCCAGCAAACCGGCCAGCAGGCGCATGCCGGTGCCGGCGTTGCCGCAATCCAGCGCACCTTGCGGCGCCTTCAGGCCATCGATGCCGACGCCGTGGACGATGCGTTGAGAGGGCGACGGAGTTTCGATCTTCACGCCGAGTTGCGCGAACACGTTCGCGGTCGCGCGGGTGTCTTCGCCTTCGAGGAAACCTTCGATCCGCGAAACGCCATCTGCCAGCGCCGCCAGCATGATCGCGCGATGCGAGATCGACTTGTCGCCGGGAATCGCGACGCGCCCTTGCAGTGCGCGGCCACGCGATGCGATCCAGGCGCTCATCGCAGGGAATCCAGTGCGGAGAGCAATTTCGCATTCTGCTCGGCTGTACCGACGGTGATGCGCAGGCAATCGGGCAATCCGTAACCCCCCATCGGCCGCAGCACGATGCAGCGCTCGCGCATGGCATCATCGATTTGAGTAGCGTTTTCACCAAAACGCACCAGCAGGAAATTGGTCTGCGAAGGGAACACGAACAGGCCGCGCGAACGCACTTCATCTGCCAACCGTTCGCGCTCGATCTTGTTCTTGCGCACGCCCTCGACGAGATGTTGCGGATCGCCCAGCGATGCCTCGGCAGCCGCGAGCCCGAGCAGGTTGACGTTGAAATTTTCACGCACGCGTTCGAGCCAGCCGATCAGTTCCGGCTGCGCGATGCCGTAGCCGACGCGCAATCCGGCGAGACCATGGGCCTTGCTGAACGTGCGCAGCACGATCAGGTTGGAATGCTTCGCCACCAGCGGAATGGCCGACGCCCACTCCGGCGCGTCGACGAATTCGGCGTAGGCCTCGTCGATGGCGACGATGGTGTCGGCCGGGATCTTGGCGAGAAGGCGTTCGAGCGCATCCGCATCGAACCAGGTGCCGGTCGGATTGTTGGGATTGGCGAGATAGACCAGATGCGTCTCCGCATCCACTGCCGATGCGATCGCATTGGGATCGTGGCCGCCGGCCATCGCGTGATCCATCGACAAAGCCGGTGCCGCCTTGAACGGCGCGCCGACCGCTGCCGCCGCGATCGCGTACACCGCGAATCCGTATTGCGAGGCCACTACACCCGCGCCGGGACCGGCGAACACCTGCGCCAGCTGCATCAGCAATTCATGCGAGCCGTTGCCGAGCACGATCCGGTCGGCCGGGACGCCGTGCTGCTCCGACAGCGCGCGCTTGAGATCGCCGCCGCGCGGATCGGGATACAAGGCGAGTTCATCGAGACAGCGCTGCACGGCGTCGCGTGCTTTCGGGCTCGGGCCGTAGGGATTTTCGTTGGAACCGAGTTCGATCAGCGGCGAACTTGCTGCACGTCGCAGCGCGACCAAGTCGTGGCCGGGATCATAGGCGCGCAGGCCACGGATGGCCGGCTGGACGCGATGCTCGAACATCTCAAAGCACCGCGACCGGATAGGAACCCAGTACGCGCACGTCGCCGGCGGCGGCATTGATTTCCGCCAGCGCATCCTTCAACGGCGATTCGTCGCGATGGCCGCTGACATCGATGAAGAATGCGTACTGCCACAAGCCTTCGTGCGAAGGCCGCGATTCGATGCGGTTCATGCTGATGCCGTGGCGCGCCAGCGGCTCGAGGATGCCGTACAACGCGCCCGGACGATCACGGATGAATACCAACAACGAGGTGCGATCGTGGCCCGACGGCGGGAACAGCGAACGGCCGATCACCAGGAAGCGCGTGGTGTTGTCGCTGCGATCCTCGATCGGGCCGGCAATCGTCTTGAGGCGATACACCAGCCCCGCCGATTCACCGGCGATCGCCGCAGCGTCATCGGCATTGCGGGCACGACGCGCGGCTTCGGCATTGCTCGACACCGGGATGCGTTCGGCGTTCGGCAGATGCTGGCGCAACCAGCCGCGGCACTGCGCCAGCGACAACGGATGCGAATACACGCGCTCGATGTCTTCCATCCGCCCGGTGCGCGACAGCAGGTGCTGGTGCACGCGCAATTCGACTTCACCGCAGATCGTCAGCGGCGAGGTCAGGAACATTTCCAGCGTCGACTGGATGGTGCCCTGCCCGGAATTCTCCACCGGAACGATGCCGAAATCGGCGTGACCCGCAGAGACTTCCTGGAACACTTCCTCGATGCTGGCCAGCGGCAGGCCAGTCGCGGAGTGGCCGAAATGCTTGTGCACCGCCTGCTGCGAGAAGGTGCCTTCCGGACCGAGATAACCGACCTTGAGCGGTTCCTGCTGGGCGAGGCAGGCCGACATGATTTCGCGGAACAGGCGCACCAGTACTTCGTCGCCGAGCGGGCCTTCGTTGCGATCGATCACCCGGCGCAACACCTGCGCCTCGCGTTCCGGCCGGTAATAGTCGACTGCTGCAGCGAGATCGCCCTTGGCCTGCCCGACCTGGCGGGCGAAGCGCGCGCGTTCGAGGATCAGCTCCTCGATATGGGTATCGATGCCGTCGATCCGCGCGCGCAATGCGGCGAGATCGATGGGGGAAGGTTGGTCAGCCATGGCGTTTCCGGAAGTCCTGCATGAAATCGACGAGCACGCGCACGCCGTCGACCGGCATGGCGTTGTAGAGCGAGGCGCGCATTCCGCCGACCGCCTTGTGGCCCTTGAGCCCGATCAGGCCCGCGGCCTGCGATTCGGCGAGAAACACCGCGTCGAGCGCGGCGTCATGCAGCACGAAGGGAATATTCATGCGCGAACGCGCCGATGTCACGACATCGTTGCGGTAGAAACCTTTCGAATCATCGATGGCGGCATAGACCATCGCCGCTTTTTCGCCATTCCTGCGGGCGAATTCCATGGTTCCGCCCTGCTCGATCATCCAGCGCACGCACAGTCCCAGCAGGTACCAGTTCCACGTCGGCGGAGTGTTGAGCATCGATCCCTGCGCGGCGTGGGAGGCCCAGGTGAGGATGTCGGCGCGCGGCTGGCCGCGGCGTTCGAGCAAGTCCCTGCGCACGATGGCGAGCGTGATCCCGGATGGCCCGAGGTTCTTCTGGGCGCCGGCATAGA
>JAFEBZ010000039.1 GCA_018242405.1 Pseudomonadota bacterium
CACCGCCGGCGTTACACCGATCAGCAGCAGCGCTTCTGACGCCTGCCCCGATTCGTCCTTAGTTTCCGCGTCCACGGTCCGCGTGTCGAGTACGCGCGCCGCCAATCCGACGGCATCGTCGAGATCGAACGGCTTCGACAGGAATTCGTAGGCGCCACCACGGAATGCGCCTGCGGTGGACGAGACGTCGGTATGCGCCGACATCACCACCACCGGCAATTCCGGATGCAAGCTCTTGATGCGTTCGAGCAGCTTCAGGCCATCGTCGCCGGGCATGCGCACGTCGGTGAACAGCAATGCCGGAGGAGATGCCGCTTCCTGCAGCGCCGACCACGCCGTCGCGCCATCGACAAATTCGCGCACCTGATGTCCGGCGTCGCGCAAGGCGGTCGCGAGCACGAAGCGCACCGAAGCGTCATCGTCCACCACCCAGAGTTCAGGCTGCGGCATCGTCGCCCTCCTCCTGCACCGGCAGCAACAGCGTGAACACGGTGTGCCCCGCTCGCGAGCGATAACTCACGGTGCCGCGATGCTCGCGCGCGACTTGCTGCGCCAGCGCCAATCCGAGTCCACTGCCATCGGCGCGTCCGCTCACCAGCGGCAAAAACACCTGCTCGGCGAGTTCCGGCGGCACGCCCGGGCCGTCGTCGACGATGTCGAAACGCAATGCCAACGGCACCTGGTCCGCACCGATGCGCGCGCCATGTTCGGCGCGGGTGCGCAGGGTGATATTGGTGGCGCCGGCTTCGATCGCGTTGCGCACCAGGTTCCACGCCGCCTGGCTGAGGCGATCGGCATCACCGAGCAATTCCGGCAGGCTGGGATCGTAGTCGCGGCCAATCCGCACCGCCCAACCGGCATCGCTTTCGGCGAGCCGCAATACCCGTTCGAGTACCGCGTGCACGTTCACCGACGCATGCGGCTGTTGCGGACGCGGCGACATCAGCCGTTCCAGCAACGCGGTCAGGCGTTCCACTTCCGACTGGATCAATTGGCTGAGTTCCAGCGTCGATTCGCCACCGCGCCGCGCGATCAATTGCGCGGCACCCTTGATGCCTGCCAGCGGGTTGCGCAGTTCGTGCGCAAGTCCCTTCAACGCCGCCGCCACCGCGGCCGGCAATGCATCGCCGTCCTGATGCGCGAACTCGTCGACCGGATGCACTTCCAGCAACCAGCCACCATCGCGCGGCGACAACCAGAGATCGGCGAATCGCGGCTCGCCGACTCCGGGAACCTGCAGAGGCACCCGACGCAGGCGGCGCGCGTGGGCATCGTCGCCAACATCGGACAAGGCCGCGGCCAGCACATCGCCGCTCACCTCCAGCGCCACCAGCGGCAGGCCCAGTGGTCGGCGCAGGCCGACCCCCAGCCAACGCGCGAAGGCCGGGTTGCAGCCGGCGATACGGCCCTCGCCATCGCTCCAGGCCAGGGGCGTGGTCAGCATGTCGGCAGCGGGCAGGGATTCACTCATTGCAGCGAGTGTGCATCATTTTGGTGCAAACGATGCGTCGCCCTGCCGGATTCGACCGCAAGACCCGGGAGGCCCCACACTGACCGCGGACGCAGACTGCGTGCCATGGACATGAGCCCCGCAATGCACCGAGACGCCCTTGCCGCCGCCACCTTGCGCGATCCGCGCTGGCCGGACGTGCAAGCCCACAATTCCGCCGCCGACGGCTGCTTCTGGTTCGCCGTCGCCACCACCGGCGTGTTCTGCCGGCCTGGCTGTGGCGCACGCACGCCACGCCCGGAGAACGTGCGCTTCTTTGACAGCATCGATGCGGCGAAAGCAGCCGGCTTCCGCGCCTGCAAGCGCTGCCGCCCCGAAGGGCTGTCGGACGCGCAAGCCAATCGCGTGCTGGTCGAAGCCGCCTGCCAGCGCATCGACGACGCCGAACGCGAACCGACCCTGGCCGAACTCGCCGCCGGTGCCGAACTGAGTCCCTACCACTTCCAGCGCATGTTCAAGGCGGTGCTCGGGATCACCCCCAAGCAATACGCGAAAGCGCGACGCCTGCAGCTGGCACGCGAACGTCTCGATACCGGCAGCGACGTCACCACCGCGATGCACGACGCCGGCTTTGGTTCGGCATCGCGCTTCCACGCCGATGCCCGCGACGGTCTCGGCATGGCAGCGCACGTCCGCCGCGACGGCGCACGCGGCGAACGCATCCGCTACGCGCTCGGTGACAGTTCGCTGGGACGCGTGCTGATCGCCGAAACCGATCGCGGCTTGTGCAGCATTCTCTTTGGTGAAGATGACGACGCCCTGATCGCCGACCTGCATGCGCGCTTCGCCCGCGCCGAATGCATTTACGACGACGCAGCATTGGCAAAACATTTCACCGACGTGATCAAGCTGGTCGACGATCCCGCGCACGGCCTCGATCTCCCGCTCGACGTCCGCGGCACGGCCTTCCAGCAGAAAGTGTGGTCGGAACTGCGGCGAATCCCCGCCGGCCGCACCGTCAGTTATTCCGAACTCGCGACGCAGATCGGCGCGCCCGATGCCGCGCGCGCGATCGCCGGCGCCTGCGCGACGAATCCGCTGGCCGTCGCGATTCCCTGCCATCGCGTGGTGCGTGCCGACGGCGCATTGTCGGGTTATCGCTGGGGCGTGCAGCGCAAGAAGAAACTGCTGCAACGCGAAGGGGCGATCGAACGATGAGCGCCACGGACTATCGCATCCGCGGCCTCGATCCCGTGCCTTTCCAGTCGCTGTACGGTCTTGATGACGCAACACTCGCGGCGCAGCATGTTGTCCGCTGCCACGTCGATGGTCCGGGATTTCCGGAGCGCGTCGAACTGCGCGACCTGCAGCTCGGCGAAACCGCGTTGTTGGTCAACCACGAACACCTGGCTGTCGACACCCCCTACCGTTCGCGCCACGCCATCTACGTGCGCGAAGGTGCGACGCAGGCCGCGGAATTCCACAACGAGATTCCCGGCATGCTGCTGCGTCGAAAAATGCTGTCGCTACGCGCCTTCGATGGCAGCGGGATGATGGTCGACGCCGACCTGTGTGCCGGCGACGCGATCGAAGCATTGATCGAACGCATGTTCGCACGCGAAAACGTCGCCTACCTGCACGCGCACTCGGCCAGCCACGGCTGCTATCTCGCCGTGATAGAACGCGATCGTTGAAGGAAGTTCAGCTGCCCGGACGCGTCAGCGCGTAGAGGATCCGCAGGTCCTCGGGCTGGAACTCGGCAACAGTGTCCTTGCCATCGTCGCGCGCTCGGTAGTGGATGCGGAACGCGCGCAGTACCGCCGATTTGTCGCGAATGTCGTAACCGATCACGCGCAGCGCAGTCCAGCCATCGAAACCGGCAGGCGGATCGACCAACTCGCCTTGCGGCCACTGCCCGAAGCCGGCATCGGCGAGGCGCTTCCACGGAAACTGGACGCCCGGATCGATCTTGCGGCCGGGCGCGAGATCGCCGTGGCCGATCACCTGCGACTTCGGGATGCCGTGGCGCTTGCAGATGTCGTCGAGCAAGGCGATCACCGCCGCGACCTGTGCATCGGGAAACGGTTCGCTGCCGGTGTTGACGATTTCGATGCCGATCGATGCGTCGTTGAGATCGGTGATCGTCCCCCAGCGGCCATCGCCTGCGTGCCAGGCGCGCAGGTTGTCCGGCACCAACTGCAGGATGCGGCCGTCGCGATCAACCAGGTAATGCGAACTCACCGGATGCTTGCTGGTGTCGTCGCTGAGGATCTTGCGGCTGCCTTCCAGCGTGTCTTCCACCGTGTAGTGCAAGACGACGATGACCGCCTTGCGGATATCGTGATTGGGCGACGGCCGCCATTCGGCAAGCGTGCTGCGCTGGCCCGGCGGAACGGTTGCGCAGGCGCCGAGCAGGGACAACAGCGCCAACATCGGCAGCGCGCGCAACGCGGTTCGAAACCTGATCCCGTCCCTCATCATTGCCGCGTCAGCGCGTAGAGGATCTGCAGGTCTTCGGGTTGGAATTCCGGCGCCAGCTTTTCACCATCATCGCGCCCGCGGTAGTGCATGCGGAACGCACGCAACGCGGCAGCGCGATCGCGAATGTCGTAGCCGACCACGCGCATCGCCATCCAGCCATCGAAGCCTGCCGGCGGATCGGCCAGCTCACCTTGTGGCCATTGCCCGTAACCGGCATCGGCCAGGCGCTTCCACGGGAACAGCGGACCCGGGTCGATCTTGCGCGTCGGCGCCAGATCCTGATGACCGATCACGCTGGTCTTGGGGATATGCAATCGCGTGGTGAGATCACCGAGCAATTTCAGCAAGGCCTGTACCTGCGGTTCGGTGAACGGCTCGTTGCCGTTGTTGTCGATCTCGATGCCGATCGACGCGCTGTTGAGCTCGGTCATCGTGCCCCAGCGACCGGCACCTGCCTGCCACGCACGCTGACTGTCCGGCACCAGTTGGTAGATGTGGCCGTCCTTGCCGAGCAGATAGTGCGCACTGACCCGATGCGGCGAATTCGCATCACTCAATGTCTTGATGCTCTCGTCCACCGATCCCTGTTCGGTGTAGTGGACGACGATCAGCTGCGCCTTGCGTTCATCGACATTCGGCGACTTCACGAAGGTGGCGATGGGGTTGCGCGGCGGCCGGGTGGCGCAGGCGGCGAGGCCAAGTGCGAGCGAGGCGATCAGCAGTGACGGGATCTTGCGCATCGGCCGATCATGCCACGGCTCGCCCCTCGAGTCGCAACTGCCAGTAGCCGACGTCGATCCAGCGCCCGAGTTTCCAGCCCACTTCGCGGAACGCACCGATGGCTTCGAAGCCGAGGCCTTCGTGCAGCGCGACGCTCGCCGCGTTCGGCAACGACACGCCACCGATCACGACGTGGATGCCGCAGTCGCGCAGGCGCTCGATCAATTCGGCGTACAACTGCTTGCCGAGACCGCGCCCGATCGCCGCGTCGCCGAGATAGATCGAACTCTCGACCGTGCGCGCATAGGCCGCGCGTGCCTTCCACTGGCCGCCATAGGCGTAACCGATCACGATGCCGCGATCCTCCAGCACCAGCCACGGCAGCCCGAGCTCGCGCACCTGCGCCATCCGCCGCGCCATTTCTTCCGCACGCACTTCGTCGAGCTCGAAGGTGACGATGGTGTCGCGCACGTGCACGTTGTAGATCGCCGCGATGGCGGCGGCATCACCATCGTGCGCATCACGAATCCGCAAATCCTCGCCCATCACAACTCGTAAGCCGATTCGCCATGGCTGCTGATGTCGAGGCCCTCGCGCTCGTGGTCGTGCGCCACGCGTAGCCCCGACAGTTTCTCGATCGCGACCAGCAGCACGAACGACACCGCACCCGACCACGCCAGCGTGATCGCGACACCGAGCAACTGCACGCCGCTCTGGTGGAGGATCGAATACGCGGCGTCACCGGTGCCGCCCAGCCCCGGCGCGGTGAACACCCCAGTCAGCAATGCACCGAGAATTCCGCAGACGCCGTGGATGCCGAACACGTCCAGCGAATCGTCCGCGCGCAGACGGCGCTTCAATGCGTTGACGCCCCAGAATCCGGCGAGCCCGCTGGCGACGCCGATCAGCAACGCACCACCGATGCCAGCCGTGCCGCAAGCCGGAGTGATTCCCACCAGTCCCGCGATCGCGCCGGATGCCGCACCGAGTGTCGAGGTGTGTCCGCGCAAGCGCGCTTCCAGCACGCTCCACGCCAGCACCGCGGCGGCGGGCGCCAGCAAGGTGTTGATGAAAGCCAGCGTGGCGATGCCGTTCGCTTCCAGCGCGGAACCGGCGTTGAATCCGAACCAGCCGACCCAGGCCAGCGACGCGCCGGCATAGGTGAAAGGCAAATTGTGCGGAGAGAGTTTCTCGCGCCCCAGACCGATGCGCGGACCGGTGCGCCACGCCGCGATCAATCCGGCGATGCCGGCGTTGATGTGCACGACGGTGCCACCGGCGAAATCGAGCGCGCCCATCCTGAAGAGATAGCCGTTCGATGCCCACACCATGTGCGCGATCGGCAGGTAGGACAGGGTGAACCACGCCGCGGTGAACAGCAGCATCGCGCTGAAGCGAATGCGTTCGGCGACGGCACCGACCACCAGCGCGCAACTGATCGCGGCGAACGCGCCCTGGAAGGCGACGTAGGTCAGCTCGGGAATCTGCACGCCCTTGCTGAAGGTATCGACGGCGCTTTGCGGGCCGATCCCGGCCAGCATCCATTTGCCGAAGCCGCCGATCACGGCACCGCCATCGGCGAATGCCAGCGAGTAGCCGTACGCCGCCCACAACACCAGCGCGAGGCAGGCCACCACCAGCACCTGCGTCAGCACCGACAGCACGTTCTTCGATCGCACCAGGCCGCCGTAGAACAGCGCGAGGCCGGGCGCGATCATCAGCATGACCAACAGCGTGCACACCATCATCCACACGCTGTCGGCCTTGTTGATCATCGCGTCAGATCGTGTAGTACATCTGGTATTCGAGCGGATGCGTCGCCGCGCGGAAGCTGGTGACTTCCTTCATCTTCAATGCGATGTAGGCGTCGATGAAATCGTCGGTAAAGACGCCGCCGGCCTTGAGGAAGTCGCGATCCTTGTCGAGCGCTTCCAGCGCCTGGTCCAGCGAATGGCAGACGGTCGGGATGTTCTTCTCTTCTTCCGGCGGCAGGTCGTACAGATCCTTGTCGCTGGGCGAACCCGGATCGATCTTGTTCTTGATGCCGTCGAGACCGGCCATCATCAGCGCGGCGAAGGTGAGGTAGCCGGTGTTCATCGGATCGGGGAAGCGGATCTCGATGCGGCGCGCCTTCGGATTGGCAACGTAGGGAATGCGGCACGAGGCCGAACGGTTCGATGCCGAGTACGCCAGCATCACCGGCGCTTCGAAGCCCGGCACCAGGCGCTTGTACGAATTGGTGGTCGAGTTGGCGAACGCGTTGATCGCGCGCGCATGCTTGAAGATGCCGCCGATGTACCACAGCGCCATCTGCGAGAGGCCGCCGTAGCCGTCGCCGGTGAACAGGTTCTGGCCGGCCTTGGCCAGCGACATGTGCACATGCATGCCGCTGCCGTTGTCGCCAACGATCGGCTTGGGCATGAAGGTCACGGTCTTGCCATAACGGTGCGCGACGTTCTTGAGGATGTACTTCATCGTCAGGAGGTCGTCGGCCTTCTTGGTCAGCGTGTCGAAACGCGTGCCGATTTCGCACTGGCCGGCGTTGGCCACTTCATGGTGGTGCACTTCGACTTCGATGCCGGCCTGCTGCAGCGTCTTGCACATCTCGGCGCGGATGTCGTGCAGCGAATCCAGCGGCGCCACCGGGAAGTAACCACCCTTCACCATCGGGCGATAGCCGTGGTTGCGGCCGTCGTAATCGCGCGCGGAATTCCAGTGCGCTTCCTCGGAATCGATCTGGAAGAAGGTGTGGCCCATGTCGTTGCCGAAACGCACCGAATCGAAGATGAAGAATTCCGGTTCCGGACCGAAGAAGCCGGTGTCGGCAATCCCGCTGGCCTTGAGATAGGCCTCGGCGCGCTTGGCGACGCCGCGCGGATCGCGGCCATAGGCCTGCATGGTGGTCGGATCGAGGATGTCGCAGGTCAGGATCAGGGTCGGATCGGCGGTGAACGGATCGATCAGCGCCGTCGACGGATCGGGCAGCAGGACCATGTCGGAGTTCTGGATGCCGCGCCAGCCGCTGATCGAGCTGCCGTCGAACATCTTGCCGTCCTCGAACAATGCGGCATCGACAACGCTGGCCGGGAAGGTGACGTGGTGTTGCACGCCGCGCATGTCGGCGAAGCGCAGGTCGACCCACTCGACCTTGTGATCCTTGATGAGTTTCTCGACGTGTTCGAACGACATGGCAGGTTCCCGGGATGGCGGTTTGGATAGACAATCCATCGCAAGGGGCGTGCCAAGACTCAGCCTGAATTAACCCATTGATTTTACTTGATCGGTGCCCCATTTCCGGATTTTTTGCACCAGTATGGGTGAATGAAATCACATGTTTGGTGCATTCATGCGAAAGGCGATTCCGCCATGGCATGACTTCATGGCCGTGAATTCCGCCTGCGCCAACCCGATGCTGGCGCCTCCAGCACGGAGCCAGCATGAAAAAACTTTTCGGGAATGCAGTCCTCGCCTTCTTCATGGCGATCTCCGTGTCGCCCACCCGGGCTGCCGATCAGCCCGTCCGCGTGCCGAGCGAGGTGGCGCAATTCTTCACTGGCAACTGGCAGGGTCAGGGCGCATTCGCCAGCGGCAAGAAGATCGAAGCGGACGTCGGCTTCGATGTGTCCATGGACGGCCAGTGGCTGGTCTACCGCCACGCCGATCGCCCGCCCAACGGCTACAAGGCACAGGGCTTCTGGGGATATGAACGCAGCTCGGGGACATTCATCATGATGCTCGCCGACAACTTCGGCGGCGCGCGCCTGTTCTCCAGCACCGGCTGGAAGGACGGCACGCTGGTGTTCGAAGGCCGCGGCGCGATTTCCCCGACACCTTCGGCACAGCCGTCTCCGGGTAGCGGTTCCCGCGAGCGCTTCACTTTCGCCAGGCAGTCGGCCAACCAGTTCCGAATGTCCTATGAAGTCAGCAAGGACGGCACGACCTGGCGGCTGGTCGACGCGCTGACATTCAAGCGAAAGCCCTGACCGGCTATCCTCCGGCATTCCCTCGAGAGTGCCGCCGATGCTTGCAACGCTGTCCGCCCTGCCCGATTCGCTGCAGGCGATCCTCCTCGGCATCATCGAAGGCATCACCGAATTCCTGCCGATTTCCAGCACCGGCCACTTGCTGGTCGCCGAGCACTGGCTGGGCGAACGCAGCGAACTGTTCAACATCGCGATCCAGGCCGGCGCCATCCTCGCCGTGGTCTTCATCTACTGGCGCAAGCTGTGGGCACTGATGCTGGCTTTCCTCGGCCGCCGCGACATGATCGATCCCGATACCGGCGCCACACTGCAAGTTGGCGAAGCACGCGCCTACGTGTTGAAACTGATCGGCGCATTCGCGGTCACGGCCGTCGGTGGCCTGCTGGTGAAGAAACTCGGCTGGGAATTGCCCAAGGAAGTACATCCGATCGCCTGGGCTTTCATCCTTGGCGCGATCTGGATGATCGTCGCCGAACAACTGGCCGCGCGTCGGGCAAAGACCATCGGTGAACGCACGGAGGTGTCGTGGACGACCGCGGTACTGGTCGGCATCGCGCAAGTCGTCGCCGGCGTGTTCCCCGGCACTTCGCGTTCGGCGACCACCATTTTCGTCGCCCTGCTGACCGGCACCACCTCGCGCGCGGCCGCCACCGAATTCGCCTTCATCGTCGGCATCCCGACGATGTTCGCCGCCACCGGTTACGACCTGCTGAAAGTATTCAAGTCCGGCCAGGCCGTGCACGAGAACTGGTCGTCACTGGGCATCGCCTTCGTGGTGTCGATGATCACGGCCTTCATCGCGGTGAAATGGCTGTTGCGTTATATCCGCAGTCATCGTTTCACCGCCTTCGCGGTCTATCGCATCGTGCTGGGCATCGCCTTGCTGCTGCTGTTGCCCGCCACTGCCTGAGGAGTTCCCGTCATGACGAAACTGTCTCGCATCGCCCCCGCCCTGCTCGCGTGTGCGCTGGCCGCCTGTGCCGGCACCAATACCGACAAGTCCCAGGCAACGACCGCGCCGACAGCTTCCGGCACCACTGCCGCAGCCGACGTTTCCACGCAATTGCCCCGCTATCACTGGAAACTTCAGGATGCACGCGCGAGTGGCGGCGGGCGCATCGATGCATTGTTCGCGCGCGACGACAAACCGCTGACACTGGATTTCGCCGATAGCCGCGTTTCGGTGCGCAATGCCTGCAACGGCATCGGCGGCAGCTACACGCTGCAAGGCGACACCCTGACCTTCGGGCCGATGATGGGCACGATGATGGCCTGCACCAATCCGAAGCTGACCGCGCTCGATGGCGCGGTGACCACGCGGCTGACCGGGAAATCGCAGGTCGCGCTCACTGCGGGCGCATCTCCTTCGCTGAAGATCACGCTCGCCAATGGCGACGTGCTGACCTTCGCCGGCGAGGAAACCGCGGAGACGAAATATGGCGGCCCGGGCAAGCAGGTCTTCCTGGAAGTCGCGCCGCAGCGCGTTGCGTGCAACCATCCGCTGATCCCGAACCATCAGTGCCTGAGCGTGCGCGAGATCGTTTACGGCGACAACGGCGTCAAGACGTCGACCGGGCAGTGGCATCCGTTGTACGAGGAGATCGAGGGCTACAACTTCCAGGCCGGCACGCGCAACGTGCTGCGCCTGAAACAGTTCACCCGCAAGAACGTGCCGGCTGATGCGTCGGCCAACGTGTACGTGCTGGACATGGTGGTGGAGTCGGGGAAGGGGTGAAAGCTCATCGCCCGGCGTAGGGCAACAGCATCGCACGCGCTGGTGCGTGGGTGACCAGCTCCGTTGCGCGGGACGCCGTGAATACGTCCATGTAGGCTCATGCGCCGCATCCATGCGGCGCAATGCCCGCGCACCGGACTGGCGCACCCACTTCCGC
>JAFEBZ010000003.1 GCA_018242405.1 Pseudomonadota bacterium
CTCGCCCTCTTTGGCAAGGATTTCCGGGTTGATGAAGACCATCGGCGAATTCTTCTCTTCGCTGATGTCGATCACCATGAAGCGCTGGTGCACGTCGACCTGGCTGGCCGCGAGGCCGATGCCGGGCGCGTCGTACATGGTCTCGAACATGTCGTCGAGGAGTTTCTGGAACTCGGGCGCGGCGATGCCGGCCATATCGACCGGCGCAGCTTTCGTGCGCAGTCGTGCGTCGGGGAATTCGAGGATCGTGAGCAGTGCCATGGTCGGGGTCCTGAATGCGCGCGGGAACATCGCCGCCAGCGCAGGCGCCAAGTGTAACGCGACGGCCCCCGGCCTCCCCCAACGCAGGCTGGCCGGGCGTTCCGGAGGGCCCCGCGCCAATCAGATCGGGGATTTAAATGTAAGGGTCTTGTGAAACTGTGAACTTTGTGGTGTAAATGGCCGTCCGTATTGGGGATTTGTCGGGGAACCTCAGGCCATGGCCTCGCTCCTTTCGCGCTTCAACGTCTCGCTCAAGACCGTCGCCGCCACCGCGGCGCTCACCGTCGCCGGCTTTGCCATCGCCGGGAATCCGGGCATCCGCCCCGATCACCCCGACACCTATGTGGTGAGGAAGGGCGACACCCTGTGGGATATCGCCGGCAAGTTCCTCAGCCGTCCGTGGCTGTGGCCGGAAATCTGGCAGGCCAACCCGCAGGTGAAGAACCCGCACCTGATCTACCCGGGTGACGTTCTCAGCCTGGCCTACATCAATCGCACCGCCGAGGCGCAGCACCCCGCCGAAGCGCCGATCCCGGGCATCCCGCTGGCGCAGGTCGAGCCGTGGCTCAAGGACATGCGCGTGGTCAGCGAGTTCGACGAGCTGCCCTACGTGGTCGGCATCGAGGGCGACCAGTTGCGCGGCTCGCAGGGATACGTCGTCTATGCCAAGGGCCTGCCGTCGAGCGCCGTCGGCCAGCGCTACCTGATCGTGCGCCCGACCGTGCGCTATGCGCGCCTCGACCGTCGCCAGGGCGGCGACATCATGGATACCGCCGACCTCGATTTCCGCGGCAAGCGCACCATCGACTTCCAGCAATTCTGGACCTCGGCGATCACCCCCGACCGCGGCCACGACCTGCTCGGCTTCGAGTTGCAACGCGTCAACGTCGGCACGATCACCCGTGGCGAAGTCGGCGGCATCCAGGCCTCGACTGTCCGTCTCGACGAAGCCGGCCGCGAAGTGCGTGAAGGCGATCGCCTGATCCCGGTCGACGCCCAGGCCTACGACCCCTACTTCGTCCCGCACCCGCCCAAGGCGCAGTTCGAATACCGCCACGCCCAAGTGCTGGCCGTCGCCGATCGCCTGCGTACCGCCGGTCCGCGCGACGTCATCGCGATCTCGGTCGGCAGCAAGGACGGCGTCGACAACGGCACCGTGTTCTCGCTGTGGCGCATGGGCGATCGCAAGGTCGACCGCGTGAAGTACAAGCGCACCGACGAGCTGGTCGGCAACTACGGTCGCGTGCGCCTGCCCGACGAGTTCTCGGGCCACGCGATGGTATTCCGCACCTTCGACCACGTCAGCTACGCGCTGGTGATGGACGGCATCAAACCGACCGAAGTCGGCTACGAGCTCAAGCATCCCGACGCGCCGTACTGAACCCCGTTAAGCCGATTCGGACTTTTCCGACACGGTATCGAGACGGCGCCCGAGGGCGCCGTCGTCGTTTCCGCCCCAAGCTGGCGGCATGGTCGATTTCGATATGCCCGAACTGGCGGCACGGCTGGCGTTCCTGTGCGCAGGTGGCCGCCGTGCGCCCCGCCGCGAGTTGTTGCAACTCCACGGCAGCGCCAGCGCGGCGCTTGCCGCGGGGCCGCACGCGTGGCGTGCCGCGGGCCTGCTCGAGGACACCTGCATCCGCCTGCGCCGTGGCGCCGATCCCGACGTCTGGCTGCGCAGCGCCGAATGGCTGCAGCGCCCGGGCCATCGCCTGATCGCCTGGCACGATCCCGACTATCCCGCTGCCTTGCGTACCATTTCCGGCGCTCCGCTGATGCTGTTCACCGCCGGCGATGCCACGTTGCTGCAGGATCCCGCCGTCGCCATCGTCGGCACCCGCTCCGCCAGCGCCGGCGGCCGCACGCTTGCCCGCCAGTTCGCCCATCGCTTCGCCGATGCCGGCCTGGTGGTGGTCAGCGGACTCGCCGCGGGCATCGACGGTGCCGCGCACGAAGGCGCACTCGAAGCCGGCGGCGACACCATCGCCGTACTCGGCAGCGGCCCCGATCTCTGCTACCCCGCCCAGCACCGTGACCTCCACGCCCGAATCGGCAGTCGCGGACTGCTGGTCAGCGAATATCCGCCCGGCACGCAGCCGTTGCGTGACCATTTCCCGGCGCGCAACCGCATCATCGCCGGGCTTGCCCAGGGCACCCTGGTGGTCGAGGCCGCCGCGCGCTCGGGCGCGCTGATCACCGCGCAATTCGCCGCCGATGCCGGTCGTGATGTCTGGGCGGTGCCGGGATCGATCCACGATCCCCACGCCCGCGGCTGCCACCGCCTGATCCGCGACGGCGCCCAGCTGGTGGAAAGCCCGGAGGATGTGCTGCTGGCATTGGCGCCCACCCTGAAGCGGGCGGTCCAGCGCACGAAGCCGGCCACCGACATGGTCAGCCAGAAGCCTGTTCAGCTCCCCAAAAGCTGGGACGCCGACCACAAGAACGTGTGGTCGGCACTTGGCCACGACCCAATCCCTATGGATGCACTGGCGAATCGCACCGCATTGACGCCGGCCCGACTCTCCTCCATTCTCCTGACCATGGAGCTGCAGGGGACGATCACGGTCAGGCATGGCCGTTACCTCCGCACTCCCGGGTGAAGCAAGGCTTCTGCCATCCACGCGCCCACGGGCGCAGGCC
>JAFEBZ010000040.1 GCA_018242405.1 Pseudomonadota bacterium
GCGCACCTTGAGGCCGGCACCGGCAAGGTAAGCCGCGCACACCAGACCATTGTGGCCACCGCCGAGGATCAACGCATCGATCGTGTCCGCCACTCGCACCTCGAAGTTCCAGACCGGAACCGCGAGCTTAGCGTGCCGGAACCGTGTCGTCCCAACCGCCGCCGATCGCCTGGGTCAGCGCCACCGCGGCCTGTTGTTGCTGCACCACCACCGCGATCGCCGAGCGCCGCGCGGCCAAAGCGGTGTTCTGCGCGGTGACGACCGCGGTGTAGTCGGCGATACCGGCGAGGTACTGGTTGAGCGTCATCTGCTCGACCTTGTCCGCGGCTTCCGACGAAGCCTTGAGGTTGACCGCTTCATCGGCGTAGCTGCGCAGATCGACCAGCGCGTCTTCGGTCTGTTGCAACGCCGACAACACCGTCTGCCGATAGTTGGCGGCGCTCTGTTCGTACGACGCCCGCGCCTGGTCGACGCGCGCCGAACGCGCGCCCCAGTCAAGCAGCGTCATCGCACCGGTGAGTCCGAGCGACCAGATCGCACTGCCGCCACTGGCGAGATCGCCCAGCACCTGCGCGCTGCGACCGGAACTCGCCGACAGGCTCAGCGACGGGAACAAGGCCGCGCGCTGCACGCCGATTCCCGCGTTGGCCGCCATCACCGAACGTTCCGCCGCGGCGACGTCGGGACGACGCTGCAACAGGTCGGACGGCAAGGTCGCCGGAACGTCGGGCACGTGCTCGTTCCATTGCTGCGCGGTCAAACCGAGATCGGCCGGCGCGCGACCGCTCAATACCGCGATCGCGTGTTCCAGCGTGGCGCGTTGCCGCTGCATGTCGGTGACCTGCGATTGCGCGTTGCGCAACGTAGTTTCGGCCTGCAACACGTCCATATGGGCGGCGACGCCGACCTTGTAACGGTTTTGCGTGATGGTCAGCGTGCGCTGGTAGCCGGTGATCGTGCGCTGGTAGGCCGCGAGTTGCGCGTCCATGCCGCGCAGCTGCAGGTAGTCGCTGGCGAGCTGCCCATGGATGACGAGCAAGGCGTTGCCGATGCTGGCGCGCGACGCAAGCATCGACGCGTTGTTCTGTGCCACGCCCGCGCGCAGGCCGCCGAAGAGGTCGATCGTCCACGCACCACTGACGCTGGCATTGGCGCGCTTGCCGGTGGCTGCACCGGTACCGGAATTGCCGCCGCTGCGACTGGTGCCGACGCTGCCGGAAATGTCCGGCCACAGGCTGGCGCGCGATTCGCGCAACAGCGCACGCTCGCCATCGTAGGCTGCGACTGCCGCGGCGACCGTCTGGTTGTGCGCGGTGGCATCGGCTTCGAGTCCGTCAAGCACCGGATCGTTGAACGCGCGCCACCATTCGCCACGCGCTTGTTGGTCAGCCGGCGCGACCGCATGCCAACCGGCGGGCGCTTCCTTGAATTCGGCGGGGATATGCAGCGTGGGACGCTGATAGGTCGGCACCAGGCTGCAACCTGCCATGGCGACCATGAGCGCAGCAGCGAGTGCGGGACGAAGTGGACGGAGGGACATCATGCCGGCACCGGATCGTTGGAAGAGGACGAGGACGACGCGTCCGACGGACGCTTGCGACGCGCGCGCTGGAAGCGGTCGAGCGCGAGATACACCACCGGCGTGGTCAGCAGCGTGATGAACTGGCTGGCGATGAGGCCGCCGATGATCGTGATGCCGAGCGGACGCCGCAATTCCGAACCGTCGCCGAAACCGATCGCCAACGGCAGCGCACCGAGGCCGGCGGCGAGCGTGGTCATCAGGATCGGACGAAAGCGCAGCAGCGCGGCTTCGCGGATCGCCGCCAGCGGTTCCAGGCCGCGGCGTTCGCGCTCGATCGCGAAGTCGATCATCATGATCGCGTTCTTCTTGACGATGCCGATCAGCAGGATCACGCCGATCAATCCGATCAGGTCGAACTGCGTCTTGGTCAGCACCAGTGCGGCAGCGGCACCGACGCCGGCAGCGGGCAAGGTCGACAGCACCGTCAACGGATGGATCAGGTTCTCGTAGAGCATGCCGAGCACGAGGTAGATCGTGACGATGGCGGCAAGCACCAGCAGCGGAATGGTGCTGGTGGTCTGCTGGAACACCTGCGCCGATCCCGCGAATTCGCCGCGCACGCCCAGCGGCAAGTTGAGACTGGCCTGCACCTTGCGGATCTCGTCGCTGGCCTGTCCCAGGGTCACGCCGGGCGGCAGGTTGAAACTGATCGTCGCCGCCGGTGCAGCATCCTGGTGATTGATCGAGGCAGCAGCGGATTGCACGTGCCAGGTCGCGATCGAAGTGAGCGGCGTCATCCCCGGCGTGGCGATCGCGATGCTGCCCGCAGGCGTTGTCGCGGCAGCAGGCGTTGCATTCGTGGTGGCCGTTGATGCTGCCGTGTTCGCCGTTGAAGTTGGCAACCACACCAGGTGGAACGCCTCCGGCGAACCCTGCGCTTCCTGCGCCACGCCCATCACCACGTGATACTGGTTGACGTCGCTGTAGAGCGTCGCCACCTGGCGCTGGCCGAAGGCGTCGTACAGGATCGAATCGATCGCGTTGTTGCTCAGTCCGAGCCGCGACGCGGCGGCGTGGTCGATGTCGAGATAGGCAGCGACCGCGCTGTTGTTGCGGTCGACATCGACGTCGGTCACCACCGGATCGCGCTTCAACGCGGCGGTCAAAGTGTCGGCGGCCTTGCCGAGGATGTCGGGATCATCGCCCTTCAGTGTGTACTGGTAGGTGGAATTGGAACTGCGTCCACCGACGCGCATGTCCTGCACCGGATTGAGGAACAGGCTGGCACCGGTGATGCGCGCGAGTTGCGGACGCAGGCGCTGGATCACTTCCTGGGTCGACGGTCGCTGGCCACGCGGTTTTTCGGTGGCGAAGAGGAAACCGCCGCCTGCGCGCGAGCCGCCGGTGAAGGCGATGACATTCTCGATCGCCGGATCCTTGCGCAGGATCTCGACCAGTTGTTGCAGCTTCTCGCCGCTCTGCACGAACGACACCGACTGGTCCATGCGCAGCCCGCCGTTGAGTGATCCGGTGTCCTGCTCGGGGAAGAAGCCCTTGGGCACGACCACCATCAGGTAGACGTTGAGCAGCGCCGCGCCGAGCAACAACAACAGCACCGCACCGCGATTGGCCAGCGCCCAGTCGAGGCTGCGCTCGTAGCGCGCGCGCATGCCTGCCACTACGCGTTCGGCCAACGCAGCGAAGCGTCCACCGAACGACGTCCGAGGCGCCGCGTGCGGATCGCGTCCGCGCAGCATGGTCGCCGCGATCATCGGCGTGGTGGTGAGCGACAGCAGCATCGAGATCATCACCGCGACCGTCATCGTCACGGCGAATTCGCGGAACAGGCGCCCGATCAATCCGCCCATGAACAACAGCGGGATGAACACCGCGACCAGGCTGATGCTGATCGCCATCACCGTGAAGCCGACCTCGCGCGCACCCAGCAGCGCCGCCTGCATTCGCCCCATGCCCTGCTCGATGTGGCGGTTGATGTTCTCCAGCACCACGATGGCGTCGTCGACCACGAAACCGGTGGCGATGGTCAGCGCCATCAACGACAGGTTGTCGAGCGAGAAGCCGAGCAGGTACATCACGCCGAGCGTGCCGAGGATCGACACCACCACCGCAACCGCCGGCACCACCGTTGCCCGCCACGATTGCAGGAATGCACTCACCACCAGCACCACGAGGATGGTGGCAATCAGCAGCGTCAGTTCGACGTCGCGCAACGAAGCGCGAATGGTGGTGGTGCGATCGGAAGCGATATTGATCTTGATGTCGTCGGGAATGCGCTGGCCCAGCGTCGGCAGCACTTTCTTCACCGCATCGACGGTGGCGATGATGTTGGCGCCGGGCTGGCGGGTGAGGATCACCATCACCGCGCGCTTGCCGTTGAACAAGCCCATCGTGCGCTGGTTTTCCGGCCCGTCATAGACGTGGGCGACATCGCCGAGATGAACATTGGTGCCATTACGCGACACCACCACGACCTTGGCGAAATCCGCCGCGGAACGACTCGGTGCGCTGGTGTAGATCTGGTAGGCGTTGGCGCCATCGTGGACCGCGCCCTTGGGCCGATTGGCATTGGTCGCCGTCACCGCGTTGCGCACCGCATCGAGGCTGATCCCGGCGTCGGCGAGTTTTTTCGGATCGAGATCGATGCGCACGCCCGGCAACGCACCACCACCGAGCTCGACCTGGCCCACGCCCGGCACCTGCGACAGCGCCTGCTGCACCACCGTCGACACCGAATCATAGATGGCATCGGGCGTGCGCGTGTCCGAGGTCAGCGCCAGGATCATGATCGGCGCGTCGGCGGGATTGACCTTGTTGTAGGTCGGATTGCTCTTGAGCGCCGCCGGCAGGTCGACGCGCGCGGCATTGATCGCCGCCTGGACGTCACGCGCGGCGCCATCGACATTGCGGCTGAGATCGAATTGCAGGTTGATGCGGGTCGAACCGATCCCCGACGACGAAGTCATCTGGGTCACGCCGGCGATCGTCGCCAGCCGATGTTCCAGCGGTGACGCCACGCTGCTCGCCATCGTGGTCGGACTCGCGCCCGGCATGCTCGCGGAGACGCTGATGGTCGGATAGTCGACCTGCGGCAGCGGCGCCACCGGCAGCACGAAATAGGCAGCGACACCCGACAGCGCGACACCGATCGTCAGCAGCAAGGTGCCGATCGGACGCCGGATGAACGGCGCCGACAGATTCATGTCGCGCCCTCGTGCGCGGCGCGCGCTGCGATGCGTTCACGGCGGCGCTTGGCCAGTGCTTCGAAAGCGAGATAGATCACCGGCGTGGTGAACAGCGTCAGCGCCTGGCTCATGATCAGGCCGCCAGCGACCGCGATGCCGAGCGGGCGCCGCAACTCCGCGCCCATGCCACCGCCGAAAATCAGCGGCAAGGCCGCGAACAACGCCGCGAACGTCGTCATCATGATCGGACGGAAACGCAGTGCGGCGGCTTCGCGGATGGCATCGAGTGGCGACTTGCCTTCGTCGCGCTGCGCGGCGATCGCGAAGTCGATCATCATGATCGCGTTCTTCTTGACGATGCCGATCAGCAGGACGATACCGATGATCCCGATCACGCCGAGATCGCTGCCGGTCAGCAGCAGCGCCAGCAACGCACCGAGACCTGCCGATGGCAACGTCGACAGGATCGTGATCGGGTGGATGTAGCTCTCGTAGAGCACGCCGAGCACGATGTAGACGCAGACGATCGCGGCGAGGATCAGCCAGCCTTCGTTGGCCAGCGACGCGCGGAACGCATTCGATGCACCGAGGAACTGGGTGCTGATACCGGCCGGAAGCGCGATCTTCGCCTCGGTCGCGGTGATCGCATCCACCGCCTTGCCCAGCGACACGCCGGGCGCGAGATCGAAACCGATGACCGATGCCGGGAACTGCTGCGCGCGCATCACCGCCAACGAGGAATTGCCGGTCGCGATCGTCGCGATCGACGACAGCGGAATGCTGGTGCCGCCACTGCCGGCGACGTAGATCTTCTGCAAGGCTTCGGGCCCGACCAGCATGCCCGGCATCGCCTCGAGGATCACGCGGTACTGCGTCGACGGCGTGAAGATGGTCGAGATGATGCGCTGGCCGAAGGCGTCGTAGAGGGCGGCATCGACCGCCGCCGCCGTAACGCCGACGCGCGCAGCGGCATCGCGATCGACATTGACCGTGACCGAGTTGCCTTTCATCTGCACGTCGCTGACCGGATTGCGCAACTCCGGCACCGATTGCAGCGCACGCACCAGGTCGAGGCTGGCCTTGTTCACTTCCGCCTGGGTCGCGCCCTGCAGCGCGAAACGGTATTGCGTCGGCCCGTTCTCGGCATCGATGGTCAGGTCCTGCACCGGGCGCAGGTACAGCGTCACGCCGGGGATCTTGCGATGCACGGCATCGAGCAGGCGGGCCATCGTCTCGTCCTGATGATCGCGACGTTCATCCTTCGCCTTCAGGTTGATCATCATCCGCCCCTGGTTGAGCGTGATGTTCTGGCCGTCGACGCCGATGTTGGAGCTCAGCGAATCGACATCCTCGTCATCCAGCATCACGTCGGCGACCTGCTGCTGCAGCTGCGCCATGCGCGCGTACGACACGCCCTGTCCGGCCACCACGGTCGCCTGCAGCTGGCCGGTGTCCTGTTCGGGGAACAGACCTTTTGGAATCAGCCAGAACAGCAGGCCGGTGAGCACCAGCGTCGCCGCGAACGTCATCAGCATCAGGCGACTGCGCGCGATCACGCCATCGAGCGTGCGCGCGTACCAGGCGCCGACGCGATCGATCAGATGCAACGAAGCGCGCACGAACTTCGGCGCCTGCTCCTCGTGATTGCCAGGCTTGAGCCAGCGCGCGGCCAGCATCGGCACCAGTGTCAGCGACACCACCGCGGAGATCAGGATGGTGACTGCCAGCGAGATCGCGAACTCGCGGAACAGGCGCCCGACCACGTCGCCCATGAACAGCAACGGGATCAGCACCGCGACCAGGCTGATGGTCAGCGAGATGATGGTGAAGCCGATCTCGCGCGAACCCTTCAGCGCGGCTTCCATCGGCGAATCGCCATTCTCGACGTGGCGCGAGATGTTCTCGATCACCACGATGGCGTCGTCGACCACGAAACCGCTGGCGATGGTCAGCGCCATCAGCGTGAGGTTGTTGAGCGAGAAGCCGAGGAAATACATCGCGGCGAAACTGCCGACCAGCGACAGCGGCACCGAAATCGCGGCGATCAGCGTGGCCTGTGGCGAACCGAGGAACAGGAAGATCGCGATCACCACCAGCACGACCGCCAGCACCAGTTCGAACTCGACGTCGGCGACCGATGCGCGGATACCGGTGGTGCGATCGGCCAGCACCTTGACGTGCACGTCTTCCGGCAGGGTCTGTTCGAGATCGGGTAAGGCCTTCTGCAATGCGTCGACCGTCGCGATCACGTTCGCGCCCGGTTGCCGCTGGATATCCACGATGATGCCGGGCTGGCGATTCATCCACGCACCGATGCGGGCGTTCTCCGAGGCATCAACCACCTCGGCGACATCGGACAGCCGCACCGCCGCACCACCGTTGTAGCCAACGATCAGCGACTTGTAGTCATCGACCGTCGACAGTTGATCGTTGGCGTCGATCGACCAGCTGCGCGTCGGCCCATCGAAGCTGCCCTTGGCGCCATTGGCGTTCGCCGAGGAAATCGCGGTGCGGATGTTCTCCAGCGTCAGGCCCTGCGCCGCCAGCGCCGGCACGTTGGCCTGGATGCGCACCGCCGGACGCTGGCCCGCCGACATCGACACCAGGCCGACGCCGGTCACTTGCGCGAGCTTGTTGGCGACGCGCTGCGAGACGAGGTTCTGCACATCGGACAAGGTCCGCGTCTTCGACGTCACCGCGATCGTCATGATCGGCGCGTCGGCGGGATTGACCTTGGCGTACACCGGTGGCGCGGGGAGATCGCTCGGCAACATCGTCGCCGCGGCGTTCATCGACGCCTGCACTTCCTGCTCGGCGACATCCAGCGGCAAACTCAAATTGAATTGCAGGGTGATGATGCTGGCACCACCCGACGACACCGACGACATCCGCGTCAAACCGGTCATCTGCCCGAACTGGCGTTCCAGCGGCGCGGTCACCGTCATCGCCATCACGTCGGGACTGGCACCCGGATACAGCGTGCTGACCTGGATGGTCGGGTAATCGACTTCCGGCAACGCCGACAACGGCAGCATGCGCAACGAAATGATGCCGGCGAGCAGGATCGCCAGCATGAACAACGATGTCGCCACCGGCCGCTCGATGAACGGTCGCGACGGATTGTTCGCGTGCGACGGCGGTGCCGCATCGCCCGGTAGTGGCGTGTCGATATCGCTCACGGCGTGGTCGTCGCCTGGCCTTGCGAATTCCCTTGCGCGCCATTGCGGCGATGATGCTGGCCGCTGCCATTCGCACCCTGTGTCGCGCCGGTACCACTCGTGTCGGCGAGCGTCACCTTCGATCCGTCATCGATGCGATCGGCGCCTTCGGTGATCACCGTTTCGCCACCGTTCAATCCGCTGGTGATGACGACCTTGTCGCCAACGGTTGAACCCACCTTGACGTTCACCAGCTTCGCGGTCTGGTCGGATTGCAGGGTGAACACGAAACTGCCGTTCGGTCCGTAGCGCACCGAACTCACCGGCACCACGATCGCCTGGTCGGCGGTGCCGACCTGCAGGCGAATGTTGACGAACTGACTGGGGAACAACGCGCCGTCGTGATTCTCGAAACGCGCCTTGGCCTTGAGCGTGCCGGTGGTGGCATCGATCACGTTGTTGAGGGTGAGGAAGCTGCCCTGCGCAAGTTCGTTCTTGCCCGACTGGTCGAACGCGACCGCCGGCAGCGTGCCGCTGCGGCTGGCTTCGCGCACCTGGCCGATCTGCGCCTGCGGCAGCGAGAACTCGACATCCATCGGCGATTCCACCGTCACGATCGCGACGCCGTTGGCATCGCCCGGTGACACGTAATTGCCGATATCGGCCTGGCGCAAACCGACGCGTCCACTCACCGGCGCACGCAACGTGGTGTAACCGAGATTGATCTGCGCCGTGCCCGCCGCCGCCTTGTCGGCCTGCACCGTGCCTTCCAGCTGCTTCACCAGCGCGGCCTGCGTATCGACCTGTTGTTTCGCGATCGAATCCTGCGCCAGCAGGGTCTGGTAGCGCTTCAGGTCCATGCGCGCCACCGCGAGTTGCGCGGAATCGCGCGCCAAGGTGCCTTGCGCCTGCGCCACCGCCTGCGTGGTCGGACCGGAGTCGACCTGCGCCAGTGCCTGGCCCTTCGTCACCAGCTGGCCTTCCTTGAAGTAGATCGCCTTGAGCACGCCGGAGATCTGGCTGCGCACCGTCGCCGTGACCGTCGGCTGCACAGTGCCGATTGCGGTGATGGTCAGGGGAACATCGGATTTCTCGGCTTTTGCGGTTCCGACCGTCGCCGAAGGACGCCCGCGTCCGCTGCGACCACCGCCCATCGCTGCACCGCCGCGTTGACCACTCCGGCTGCCGGCTGAACGTTGCTGGCCCTGGCCCTGCGCATCACCGCTGTTGCGACCGAAGAAGAACCACGCCGCCAGTCCGACCAGCGCGATAATCGCGATCACGACCACTGCGTTGCGACGCGAATGCGGTGATTTCTGCGGGAGGCGCGAACCGCCCGTGGTGGATGGCATGGAAGAAGGCTTGGGGTCGGACATGCGCAGGATTCCGCACGAAATTGGAACGATCCTAATTCAACGCACATGAATGCGTTACGTTGACCATGACTTACGGCAGGGTCATGTCGCCCCAAAACAAAAACCCCGCATTATCTGCGGGGTTTCTGATGTTGCGATTGCAACCGGACTTCTTAGAAATCCATGCCGCCCATGCCACCCATGCCGCCGGCGCCCGGCATCGCCGGTTCGTCCTTCTTCGGCGCCTCGGCAACCATCGCCTCGGTGGTGATCATCAGGCCGGCGA
>JAFEBZ010000041.1 GCA_018242405.1 Pseudomonadota bacterium
AGCCGCTCGAGCTCACCCAGTCGACCGACAAGTTCGACGTCGTCGTCACCGCCACCGGCGGCGGCACCACCGGCCAGGCCGGCGCCATCCGCCTCGGCATCGCCCGCGCGCTGGTCGAGTACGACGAATCGCTGAAGTCCGAACTGCGCAAGGCCGGCTTCATGACCCGTGACGCCCGCGAAGTCGAGCGCAAGAAGGTCGGTCTGCACAAGGCACGTCGCGCCACGCAGTACAGCAAGCGCTAATCCGAATCGTTTTACAATCCGTTTCATAGCCCGTTCGCCAAGCGGTAAGGCACCTGACTCTGACTCAGGCATTCGGAGGTTCGAATCCTTCACGGGCTGCCACACAAATCGCCGGTTCGCCGGCCGCAAAAGCCCGCCTTGGCGGGCTTTTCGCGTTTAATAACGGGATGAGCATGGGTGACATCGGCTTTCCCCCACCGTACACGCCACTGGCGCGGTTTCGCGAGGCCGTGCGCGCGCGCGGATTCGCGGTGTTGTCGCCGACGGATGTCGCAACGCTCGTGGGTGTCGACATCGATGCGTTCAATGCTCTGCTGCCGTCGTGGAATCGCCTCGAACCCGATGGCTACCTGCGCGATGGCGGGCGCTATCGCCGTCGCCGCCATTCCAGTTTCATCGTCGAAAAAGCGGCGTTGGCGCTGCAGCCCCATCGCGCCCATTGGCAGCCGGTGGAATACAACGCGCTTCATGGCGGCATGCAGCGCTGGTTCGAGCCGGTCGAGGAAGCGACGCGCGCGCAACCGGCATGGTCGAAGTTGCTGCTGGCATTGGCAGCGCTGTGCAGCGATCTGCATGCGAATACGCCGCGCTGGCACGTCGAGGCACACCAGTTCCGCATCGATACTGCCGACGGCATTGGCCGACCGACGCCGGAAGGCGCGCATCGCGATGGCGTCGATTTCGTCGCGGTGCTGCTGGTCGGGCGCGAGGACATCATCGGCGGCGAAACGCGGGTGTTCGATGTCGCCGGGCCGGACGGCCAGCGTTTCACCCTCGATGCACCATGGAGCCTGCTGTTCATGGAAGATGCGCGCGTCATCCATGAATCGACGCCGATTCGCCCGTGTCAGGGTGCGGCATCCGGACATCGCGACACCCTGGTGGTGACCTATCGCGCCAGCGGGTTCCTTGGCAGCGATTGAAAAGTTACAATTGAAACAATCAGGCTATCCATCCAATCCGAGGACGCGATGAAACTGGGTTCATTGAAGGAAGGCGGGCGCGACGGCACCTTGATCGTGGTTTCGCGCGATCTGAGCAAGGCCGTGCGTGCGACCGCGATCGCGCCGACGCTGCAGCGCGCGCTGGAAGACTGGTCGAACGTCGCGCCGCGCCTCAATGCGTTGTCCGAAGACTTGAACGCCGGCAAGGCCGAAGGTGCGTTCGATCTCGACATGAATGATCTCGCCGCGCCGATGCCGCGCGCCTACGAATTCGTCGATGGCAGCGCCTACCTGCCGCACGTCGAGCGCGTCCGCCGCGCGCGTGGCGCCGAAGTGCCGGAATCGTTCTACACCGATCCGCTGATGTATCAGGCGGTGAGCGCCGGTTTCTACGGTCCGCGCGATGCGGTGAAGGTGACCAGCGAGGACTACGGCATCGATCTCGAAGCCGAAGTCGTGATCGTGACCGACGACGTGCCGATGGCGGTGACGCCCGCGGAAGCGGCATCGCATATCCAGCTGGTCGGTTTGGTCAACGACGTCAGCCTGCGTGGCCTGATTCCGCCGGAACTCGCCAAGGGCTTCGGTTTCCTGCAATCCAAGCCGCGTTCGGCGCTGTCGCCGGTATTCGTGACGCCGGATGAGTTGGGCGATGCCTGGAAAGGCAACAAGGTCCATCGTCCGATGCTCACCCATATCAACGGCAAGTGGTTCGGTGCGCCGGAAGCGGGCGTCGACATGCAGTTCGATTTCGCCCAGCTGGTCGCGCACGCGGCCAAGACGCGTCCGCTCACCGCAGGCACCATCGTCGGTTCCGGCACGGTTGCCAACGAGGACACATCGCTCGGTGCGTCATGCTTCGCCGAGCAGCGCACCGTCGAAACCCTGCGTGATGGCAAGCCGTCGACGCCGTTCATGAAGTTCGGCGACACCGTGCGCATTGAAATGCTGGATGCCGAGGGCAAGACGATCTTCGGCGCGATCGAACAGAAGATCGAGCGCGCGAGCTGACCATGGCCGACGCATCGCTCAAGCTGTTTGCCTACTGGCGTTCCAGTGCGTCGTATCGCGCGCGCATCGGCCTGGCGTTGAAGGAGTTGCAGTACGAGTTGGTGCCGGTCCACCTAGTGAACGATGGCGGGCAGCAGCACTCGATGGAACACCATGCGCGCAATCCGCAGGAACTGGTGCCGGCGCTGGAACACGATGGCCGCATGCTCACGCAGTCGCTGGCCATCCTCGAATACCTCGATGAAGTATGGCCGGAGCGCGGCGTCCGCCTGGTGCCCGGCGATGCCACGGATCGCCAGCGCATCCGTGCACTGGCGCAGGCGATCGCCTGCGAGATCCAGCCGCTCGGCAACCTGCGGGTGCTGAAGGCGTTGGGCCGTGATTTCGGTGCCAGCGAGCAACAGCGCGCCGCGTGGTCACGGCACTGGATGGGCCTGGGCCTGCAAGCCTTCGAGGAAATGCTGGCGAATTCGTCGCAAGGGCGTTACTGCCATGGCGACATGCCTACGCTGGCCGATTGCGTGCTGATTCCTCAGCTCTACAACGCGCGCCGTTTCGAGATGGATGTGTCGGCGTTCCCGCGCATCGCCGCGATCGATGCCGCCTGTGCAATGCATCCGGCTTTCATCGCCGCGCATCCCGACAACCAGCCGGACGCGCCGAAAGCCGCCTGATCGTCCATGAGAAAACGGCACCCGAAGGTGCCGTTTCTTTCATCAGTACATGTTCTCGAAGCCCTGACTGAGATTGGGCATCGTCGGTGGCGTGATCGCCTCGTCCTTTTCCGCAGTCTTGGGCGCTGCTGCCGGTGGTTCGGTTGTAGTCGCAGGCGGTGCAGACGCAGCTGCAGCTTCCTGGGCCTTGAAAATCTCGGCGTAGGGATCGTGGTCGGCGTCGGCGCCTTCCGACAGGCGGAATTTCACGGCAAGGCCATCGCGCGAATCTGCGGCGTTGAGCGCTTCCTCCTGCGTGATCCGCCCCGACTTCGCCAGCTGGAACAGCGACTGGTCGAAGGTGTGCATGCCTTCTTCCAGCGATTCCTCCATCGCCTGCTTGATCGCATGGACCTGGCCGCGACGCATCAGGTCGCGGATGTGCGGCGTGTTGATGAGCAGTTCGGTGGCCGGCAGGCGCTTGCCGTCGACGCCCTTGACCAGACGCTGCGAGATCACCGCGTGCAGATTGAGCGACAGGTTCATCAGCACGTTCTTGTGCGCGGCTTCGGGGAAGAAGTTGAGAATGCGTTCCAGCGCCTGGTCGGCGTTGTTGGAGTGCAGCGTCGCCAGGCACAGGTGGCCGGTTTCGGCGAAGGCGATCGCCGCTTCCATGATCTCGGCGTCGAGGATCTCGCCGATCAGGATCACGTCAGGCGCTTCGCGCATGGCATTGCGCAACGCGGTGTGGAAGCCCTTGGTGTCGATGCCGACTTCACGCTGGTTCACCAGTGAACGCTTGTGGCGATGCAGGAACTCGATGGGATCCTCGATGGTGAGGATGTGACCGGTCATCGTGTTGTTGCGATGGTCGATCATCGACGCCAGCGTGGTCGACTTGCCGGAGCCGGTGGATCCCACCACCAGCACCAGCCCGCGCGGGGTGCTGATGATGTCGCGGAACAACGGCGGCAACTGCAACTCGTCGATGCTCGGGATCTGGGTGCGGATGGCACGGATCACCATGCCGACTTCGCCACGCTGGCGGAACACGTTGACGCGATAGCGGCCGGCATCGGCCAGCATCAGGCCCATGTTGAGTTCCATTTCGCGCTCGAACGTGGCCTGCTGCTCCTCGTCCATCAGCGAATAGGCGATGCGCTTGACCAGTCCCGGCGGCAGCGGCGAGGTACCGAGTGGATGGATCTTGCCTTCCACCTTGATATGGATGGGCGCGCCGGTGGTAAGGAACATGTCCGACCCGTTCTTCTGGGTCATCAGCTGCAAGAAATTGGTGATTTCCATGGCGGGGGACCTGGAACCCGGAACCTGA
>JAFEBZ010000042.1 GCA_018242405.1 Pseudomonadota bacterium
GGCGTCGGGACAGCGCAAACACGCCTGGAGCAGGGGTCACGGGATCAAGCATCAAGGCGCGGCATCGATACGATGATAGCGTGCAGCGCCCTCGCGTCCCGTGCCTCCGGTCATGCCCTCAGGGCTTGCATCGAGGAATGAACTGTGCATCGCGACGGAATGTTGTACACAGGGGTCACGCTGTTGTCACGAAACCGGATACTTGGCCGTGATGACTCAGCGATTTCGCAGAAGTCGCGCGTAACCATTTGTTTTGAAAAAGAATCCATGCCCGTGGCACTTTTTTCGCCAATTCCGGTGTTGGAGCAAAAAAGGGCCTGTTTCGCCTCCGATCCGATCTGACTGCACAGACTTATCCACATCCTGTGTGGATAAACTTCGGGCATGCCTGATGCCGTTCGCCGGGTCGCAGTCGCGCTGCCCCGGCCCTTGCCCACGCCCTTTGATTACCGCATCGATGCCACTGCGGCGGGGTCGCCCCTGCGTGGTTGCCGGCTGCGGGTGCCGCTGGGCAGCGGCGAAATCATCGGCATCGCGGTCGATGAAGCGCAGCAGGGTCCGAATGACGAAGCGCCCTCGCTGAAGTCGGTACTGGAACGGATCGACGCCACGCCGATTCTCCACGGCGAGCTGTGGTCGTCCTTGGCGTGGCTGGCGCGCTACCTGCACGCACCGATCGGCGAAGTGCTGGCCACCGCGTTGCCGGCCAGCCTGCGCCAGGGCGGATCGCTGCCGGAAACGCAAGCGCACGGCTGGCGCTTGAACGAAGCCGGCCACACCGCCCTCCCCGGTTTGCGCGCCGGTGCACCGCGCCGCTTCGCCGAACTGCTGGCGCACGGGGTGCATGACGAGGACAGTCTTGATGCCCGGCATCCGGGCTGGCGTGCCCACGCGCGATCGCTGGCGAAGCGCGGACTGGCGGAACGCGTCGCGGTGGACGCGATGGTCGCCTCGCCAATCGTTCCGCCACCCCCGTTGAACGACGAACAACGCGCCGCCGCCGATACGATCTCCTCAGCGGAATCGTTCAGCGTCATGTTGCTGGATGGCGTGACCGGCAGCGGCAAGACCGAGGTCTATCTCGATGCCATCGCGCGCACGCTGGCGCGCGGCAAGCAGGCGCTGGTGCTGGTGCCGGAGATCGGACTGACGCCGCAGATGCTGGAACGCTTCCGCAACCGCCTCGGCGTGCCGATCCACGCACTGCACTCCGGACTCGCCGAAGGCGAACGCGCACGGACGTGGACGGCGGCATTGCGTGGCCAGGCGCGGGTCATCGTCGGTACCCGTTCGGCCGCATTCGTGCCGCTGCCGGAAGCGGGACTGGTCATCGTCGACGAGGAACACGACGGCAGCTACAAGCAGTTCGACGGCATCCGCTACCACGCCCGCGATTTCGCCATCGTCCGCGCCAAGACGCTGGGTGTGCCGATCGTGCTCGGCAGCGCGACGCCTTCGCTGGAATCGCTGCACAACGCCCACGCCGGGCGCTACACGCATCTGCGCCTCCGCCATCGCGCAGGCAACGCGCGACCGCCACAAGTGCGCGTGATCGATGTGCGCAAGCGTCCACTGCAGGCCGGACTCGGACCGGAAGCGGTTTCCGCCATCGAATCGACGCTTGCCGCCGGTGGCCAGGTGCTGGTATTCCGCAATCGTCGCGGTTATGCGCCAGTGCTGCTCTGCCACGACTGCGGTTGGAGCGCGCAATGCCGCCGCTGCGATTCACCAATGACAGTGCACGGCACCGTGCACGGCGCGGGACGGCGCCTGATCTGCCATCACTGCGGCGCGCAACAACCGGCGCCGGCGGCCTGCCCGCAATGCGCCAGTCTGGCGCTGCAACCGCAGGGCAACGGCACCGAACGCATCGAGGAATTCCTGTCGCAGCGTTTCGCCGACGTGCCGGTGTTGCGCATCGATCGCGGCAGCACGCAGGCGCGGGACGGTCTGCAGAAGCATCTCGACGATCTCGGCACGCGACCTGGCATCCTCATCGGCACCCAGATGCTGGCGAAAGGCCACGACCTGCCGAACCTCACGCTGGTCGTCGTGGTCGGGATCGACGAAGGGTTGTTTTCCGCCGATTTCCGCTCCGGCGAAAAGCTCGCGCAATTGCTGGTCCAGGTCGCCGGGCGTGCCGGGCGCGCCGACAAGGCGGGGGCGGTATTGCTGCAGACCCATCATCCCGATCACCCGCTGCTGCAGACACTGGTGACGCAGGGCTATCACGCCTTTGCCGATGGCGAACTGGCGGAGCGCGAAGCCGCAGGGTTTCCGCCCCATGCAAGCATGGCGCTGCTGCGCGCCGAAGCCAAACACGTCGACCCGGTCATGCACTTCCTGCACGCCGCGAAGAAAGGCGTTGCCGATGTCGCCATCGAAGTGCACGGACCGTTGGCGGCGCCGATGCCGCGCCGCGCCGGCTACCAGCGCATGCAGCTGATCCTGTCGTCGCCATTGCGGGCAGCGTTGCAATCGGTGCTGGATGGATGGGTTCCATCGCTATATGCGTTGCCGGAAGCGCGGCGGGTGCGCTGGTCGCTGGATGTCGATCCGACTGACCTGTATTGAGCGTCGCCGCCGCTTTGGCAGCATGCGAGTGACCCCCTCCCTGGGTCACCCGCACGTGCCTCCCTTTGTTCCGCACGGAAATCGAGCTGACTTCGCGTGCGTGGTGAGTCCCTTCACCTGCACCACGGAAGCAACGCCATCCTGTCATCGCCGCCGTGTTGACCTTGCCGGCCGGGACGGTCTTTGTCCCGGGTTGCCCGGCAACGGTTTCCACCATCCC
>JAFEBZ010000043.1 GCA_018242405.1 Pseudomonadota bacterium
CCGCACAGGCGGCCCCACTTGGCTTCGCCGGCGGCGATGAACTGGTCGATCACCACCTGCGCGCCGTTGGCGAAATCGCCGAACTGCGCTTCCCAGATATCGAGCGTGTCGGGATCGGTGGTCGAATAGCCGTATTCGAACGCCATCACTGCTTCTTCCGACAGCAGCGAATCGATGATCGTCGCGTCTTCCGGATTCTTCACCAGCTGGCGCAGCGGGATGTAGAAATCGTCGGTCTTCTGGTCGTGCAGGATGGCGTGGCGATGGAAGAACGTGCCGCGGCCGGAATCCTGGCCGACCAGGCGCAGGCGCTTGCCCGAATCGAGCAGGGTGGCGTAGGCGAGGTTCTCGGCGAAGCCCCAGTCGCCCGGCAATTCGCCGGCAGCCATCTTGCGGCGGTCGTCGTAGATCTTGGCGACGCGCGGATGCAGCACCACGGTGTCGGGGACGGCGTTGATCTGCTTCGCCAATGCATCCAGCTTGCTGCGCTCGACGCGAGTGCTGGCCGGATCGGAGAGCTTGCCCTTCAGCAGCTTGTTCCAGTCGGGCAGCAGCGGATCGGGCTTGGCCGCGACCACGTCGGCGGTGACCGCGCCGGCATCGAGCTTGTCGCGATAGGCATCGACCAGCGCCTTGACCTCGTCGGCACTGAGCACGCCGTCGGCGACCAGCTTGTCGCCGTACAGCTCGCGGGTGGTCTTCATCGAACGGATCTTCTGGTACATCAGCGGCTGGGTCGCCGCCGGTTCGTCCGCTTCGTTATGGCCCTGGCGGCGATAGCAGACCAGGTCGATCACCACGTCCTTGCCGAACTGCTGGCGGAAATCGTGGGCGAGGTCCATGCAGAACAGCACCGCTTCCGGGTTGTCGCCGTTCACGTGCAGTACCGGCGCCTCCACCATCTTGGCGACGTCGGTGCAGTACAGCGTCGAACGCGCGTCTTCGTGGTAGCTGGTGGTGAAGCCGACCTGGTTGTTGATGACGATGTGGATCGTGCCGCCGACCTTGAAACCGCGGGCCTGCGACATCTGCAGCAATTCCATGCCGACGCCCTGTCCGGCGAACGCGGCGTCGCCGTGCAGCAGCACTGGCAGCACCGTCTTGCGGGTCTTGTCGTCGTAGCGGCGCTGGCGCGAACGCACCGAACCGGCGACCACGGGGTTGACGATTTCCAGGTGCGACGGATTGAACGCCAGTGCGACGTGGACCGGACCGCCGGGCGTGCCGATGTCAGCGCTGAAGCCCATGTGGTACTTCACGTCGCCGCTGTGGGCGTGGTCGTCGGCGGCATGCTCGAACTTGCCTTCGAATTCGTCGAACAGCACGCGCGGTGGCTTGCCGAGGGTATTGACCAGCACGTTGAGGCGACCGCGGTGGGCCATGCCGATCACCATCTCCTTGGCACCCTGTGCGCCGGAGCGGCGGATCAGGCCGTCCATCATCGGGATCAGCGAATCGCCGCCTTCCAGCGAGAAGCGCTTCTGGCCGACGTACTTGGTGCCGAGGTAGCGTTCGAGGCCTTCGGCCGCGGTCAGGCGTTCGAGGATGCGGAGCTTGGTCGCCTTGTCGAAATTGAAGTTGCCACCGGCGGCTTCAAGGCGTTCCTGCATCCAGCGGCGCTGTTCGACATCGCTGATGTGCATGTATTCGGCGCCGATCGGGCCGGCATAGGTTGCCTTGAGCAGGGCGAACAGGTCACCCAGCGTCATCCGGGCGCGGCCACCGACGCCACCGGTGCTGAACTCGCTCTTGAGATCGGCATCGGAGAGGTGGTGGAAGGCCAGCGTCAGGTCCGGGGCGTCCGGATGCTTGAGCATGCCCAGCGGATCAACATCGGCGGCGAGATGGCCGCGGGCGCGATACGAGTTGATCAGGCGGCCGACGTGGCGTTCGCGCTCGTCGCTGGAGGAGGCACCGCCGCCGGTACGGATCGCGGCGCGACCGGCAGCGGCCACGGCATCGGCGATTACCGAATGGGGAACGTCACCGGCTTCGCGGCCTTTCAGGCTGTCGAAATACGCCTTCCATTTGCCATCGACGCTGTCCGGGGCAGCCAGATACTGTTCGTAGAGCTCGTCGATGTAGGCGGCATTGCTGCCGAGCTGGGAGGTTTGCGCAAACTGCTTGAGAAGGCTGTCCGCCATGATGGGGAGATACTCGCGATGTCGCCGGGGTCAGGGATGGTGCAAGTGACTGATTTTCCGACGCAACAGATCGCCTGAATGCGCTGGATCAGTCGAGCTGGTGATTATAGGCGCAGCCGGCTCCGCACTGCATCAAATTCCGAGCACGCGCAGTTCAGACATTGGTCGAGCCCGCTCCCAGGTCGTGTCGAAACGGATCTGGAAGACGCGGCCCTGTCCGGCTTCGGTCGCGATCATTTCACCACCGAGGCGGCCATCGCCATCGAGACGCAGGATCGCGCCATCGTCACCGAGCAGGAACGGGTGGCTAGCCGGCCATTCGTCGCCTTCCAGCGGCTGGCGCAGTTGCAGGGCCGTGGGCAGGCGCTGGTGCAGGGCGACCAGGGCAGCACAATCGCGAGTCAAATCGGCGGATTCGGCGACGAGAATGCGAATTTCGCGCTCACGCCCCGCAATCGCGAATCCGCGCAGGGCATCGATGATCGACGGCTGGTTCCACAGGCGTGGGTCCAGTCGCGGTGCGAACAGGCAGATTCGACGCGAACAGGCCTGGAACATGGCGATCGCCGACGTGGTGACTTCGTCCAATCCGTCGATGCGCCTGTTGCGCGATTCCGATGCGTTCATGCAGGACTCACTCCGGCAGCAGATAGCCGCCATCGGCCAGGGTTTGCAGCAGTTCGCGACCGGCGGAGCCCAGGCGCGTGAGTGTGTCGCCATCGATCCATTGCGCGCCGGCCAGCACCTTCGCGTCATCGACGGTTGCCGGCCATGCCGCGCCGTTGGCGAACAGCAGGGCGCTGCCGTCGGAGAGGCGCCGCCAAGCCATGCGGGTATGTGGATGGCGCATCCACGTCATGCCGTCGGCGATGCTGGCGATGATGTCGAGTCCCGAAGCATAGTCACCGGTCGGTGCCTGGCCTTCGGCAACGCGATAGGCGGAGATGAAGCGACCGAACCATTCGCCGATCTGGTCACGGCCTTCGAGATGGATGCGGGCAAGCGCGGCAAGGGCGCGGTCGAGCGCGGCATCGTCGATCTCGTTGGGATCGGCCGGCAGCGCGAGATCGGGATCGACATAGCGCACGCGTTCGTCGGCGTCGAAGGCGAGGGTGTCGGCCTGGTGGATCAGCAGTTCCGCAGTCGAAGGTGCGCGCAATCCGATCGAAATCGTCAGGCAGGCATCCTCGGCGATGCCGTGGTGGGCGACGCCCGGAGGCAGGTAGAGCATGTCGCCCGGGCCGAGTAGCCATTCGTGGTTGGGCTTGAAATCGCGCAGCAGGCGCAGCGGCACGTCGTCGCGATATTCGGATTCGGGATCGGGATGGGTGTCGATCTGCCAGCGACGATGGCCGACGCCCTGCAGCAGAAAGACGTCGTAGTTGTCGATATGCGCGCCCACCGATCCGCCCGGTGCCGCGAACGACACCATGATGTCGTCCATCCGCCAGCGCGGCAGGAAAGCGAAGTCATCGAGTAGGGCGCGAACATCGGCGTCCCATTTGTCGACGTCCTGTACCAGCACCGTCCAGTCGTGGTGCGGCATCGCCGGGAATTTTTCTTCCGGGAACGGGCCGGTTTCCAGCGTCCAGCGATCGTTTTCGTGGTCGTGGCTGACGATGCGCGCGAGCGCGCCTTCCTCGCAGGCGAGACCGGCGAGATCTTCCGGCTGGATCGGCGATTCGAAATGCGGGAAAGCATTGCGGATCAGCAGCGGCTTCTTCTGCCAGTACTCACGCAGGAAACGTTCGGGCGCCATGCCCAGCGGCAGAGGTCCGTCGATGGCGTCGATTTCGATCATGGCGCTTTTCCGTTCTTTTCGTCCAACAGGCGTTGTTCCAGCGCCTTGCCAGCCTGGCGTGAGTACGCCAGGCAGGCGTCGGCATCGATCAGCGGCTTGGTGCCGGCAAATCGCAGGAACATGTCGCTGGCAGTCGGATGCGGAGTGAGCAGAAGGTCGCAACGCAACGATGCAACGGTGTCGATCGTGTGGCGGAATGCCGCGACGTAGCCGGGATGATCGCTGTAACGATATTGCTTGTCGGAAATCGCGGTCAGGCTGTCGACGTAGGCGATATCCACGCAGTGCGTGCCTTCGCAGGAACGCCACGTCCAGCTGGTGCTGCCGGGGGTATGTCCGGGAGTGGCATGCGCCACGAGTTCCAATTCGCCAAGCTTAACGGTCTGCCCATCGGCGATGACGCGCACGTTCGCCACCGGCGGGAATTTGCCCAGTTGCCCGAACTGCGGGTCGCTGCGATCGCTGGCGCCGCGGTGCAGGGTTGCGGCCGCGGGCGCGCGTGCCAGCACCGGTGCCCCGGTATCGCGCTGCAACCGCGCCAGGCCACCGGCATGATCATTGTGGTCATGCGTGCTCAGGATGCGTTTCACGTCACTCAGCTTGAAGCCCAGCGCGCGGATATTCGCTTCGATCGCCGCAGGCGCCTTGTCGGTGGCGCCGTCGATCAGGATCGCGTCGTGTTTGCCGACGATCAGGATCGAGCTGATGCCGCAGGTGCCAACGTAGTACGTGTTGCCGAAGATTTTCCTCGGCGGCGCGCGGTCGCTCCAGCCATCCATCGGGCTGGCGTTCGCCGGGCATTGCGGAACTTCGTCCGCGAACGCAGGCGATTGGCAGCCGATGAAAGCTGCAGGGGCGAGGATGGCCCGGAGGATGACGTTACGGATCGGCACGGATGATGGATCGCGGCGGGAAGTGGATGGACATTGTGCCGCAACGCCGGTGCAGGGCGATCAATCGAACAACGTCGGCGCGCCGGGGTAGGTGATGCTGCCGTCGGGATGGAATTCGGCGCCTTCGTTGGGCGTGGCGGGATCGACGCGTCCGGGTGCGAGGATGTGCAGCACGGTTTCGCCGCGCGCCAGCAGGTAATCGGAAATGATCCGGCGATGGCAGCGCCACCACACCGCTTCCGAACACATGATCGCGCAGCGCTGGTGTTCGCCTTCGGCGATCAGATGGTCGAGGCCGCGGCGAAACTCGGAGGACAGGGCGTAATCGGCGTAGTTGTGGAAGGCTTGATGCTCCCAGTGGCCGTTGACCCGGGTCGGGATCTTGTCGTGCGCGCTGCCACGCCTGCCGCCGAGTGCGGCCAGGTGTTCGTAGGCGATGCCGTGTTCCGCAAGTGCAGAGGGCAGGGTATCGATGTTGAATTGCGGATTGGTGCGCGAACGCGGGAAGGTGCGGACGTCGACCACGCGTTCGATCTTCGATTCGGCCAGCAGGTCGATGAATTCGTCGAGGCTGCGGTTGGAATGGCCGATGGTGAAGAAGGTGGCCATCAGCCGGAAATCAGGTGCAATACCTTGCCGCGATGGGCGGCGATGTGGTCAGTACGATCGCTCTTGATCTCGTACTGCGGATCGTCGGGCGTGGCGCGATGGGTATGGCCCTTGTAGTCGAAATCGCCGGTATGGACCCTGATGATGGTGCCGCTGACCCAGCCGGCTTCGGAATTCCAGCGCACGTGGTCGCCGATCCTGAATTGCCTGCCCATCATGTTGCTTCCGGAAGTCATGCCGCTTTCCTTCGTGGTGCAGGATGCGCCTGTTCCTTCAGGCGCGTGCCGACCTTGACGATCGCGCGGATCGCCGGCACCAGTTCCTCGCCGAGTTCGGTCAGGCTGTATTCCACCGATGGCGGCGATGTCGCCAGCACCTCGCGCACGATCACGCCTTTCGCCTCGAGTTCGCGCAGGCGGGCAGTCAATACGCGTGCCGATACCCGCGGGATGTCCACGCGCAGTTCGCCGAAACGGCGCGGGCCGCCGCTGAGATACCAGATCACGTTGGGACACCACGCACCACGCAGCAGCGTCATGCATTCGGTGAGCGGGCAGACCGGTGGCGGTTCGACCTTGCTGCGACGGAGCGGAAGGCCCATGGCGGTTCAGTGGTTACTTCGAAGATACCGCATTCTATCAGTAACAGAGGGTTATGTGGTATCCAACAGTAACCATATCGGTTTAGGATGCCCGTGGCGATGACGACCCGTCATCGATTCTCCATCCATGACCAGGAAGAACGCATGAAGCTCTATTACTCCCCCGGTGCCTGCTCGCTTGCCCCGCACATCGTCGCCCTTGAAGCCGGCATCGACGTCGTGCTCGACAAGGTCGACCTGAAGGAAAAGAAGACATCGGACGGCCGCGACTATCTCGCGATCAATCCCAAGGGCTACGTGCCTGCACTTGAGCTCGACAGCGGTGAAGTCCTGACCGAAGGTCCGGCGATCGACCAGTACCTCGCCGACCTGAAACCGGCCAGCGGTCTTGCGCCGGCCAACGGCACCATGGCGCGTTACCAGCTGCAGTCGCTGCTCAACTACATCACTTCCGAAATCCACAAGACCTACAGCCCGCTGTTCGCCGCGGACACGCCGGAAGCGACCGTCGCCAATCGCAAGGCCTATCTGCAGAAGCGTTACGCCTATCTCGACGCGATCCTGGCCAAGCAGCCGTGGCTGGGTGGCGACCATTTCAGCGTTGCCGACGCCTATCTGTTCACGGTGACGCGCTGGGCGAGGGCCGTGCACGTCGATCTTTCGGCGTTCACTGCGCTGGCGGATTTCCAGAAACGCGCACAGGAGCGCCCGGCCGTGCAGGCAGCGTTGCAGGCGGAAGGGCTGGGGCATCACGCCAAGTAATTGCAGTCCCGCAAACAAGAACCGCTCCTTCCGGAGCGGTTTTTTTGTGCCTGTGATGATCGATCAGATCTTGCGTGCAAGCTCCGTCGCGACGCCGATATAACCGGCGGGCGTCAGCTCCAGCAAGCGCTGTTTCGCATCGGCTGGCAGATCGAGTTGCTCGATGAACGCACGCAGCGACTCCCGGGTAATGCCGTGGCCGCGCGTCAGCGCCTTCAGTTGTTCGTAGGGTTCCGGCAGGCCGTGGCGACGCATCACCGTCTGCACGGCTTCGGCCAGCACTTCCCAATTGGCATCGAGATCGGCGGCGAGGCGATCCGGATTCGTTTCCAGCTTGCCCAATCCGCGCAGCAGCGCATCGAAACCGATCAGCGCGTGGCCGAAGGCAGTACCGAGCGCGCGCAGCACGGTGGAGTCGGTGAGGTCGCGCTGCCAGCGGCTGATCGGCAGCTTGGCGGCGAAATGCTCGAACAAGGCATTGGCGATGCCGAAGTTGCCCTCTGCGTTCTCGAAATCGATCGGGTTGACCTTGTGCGGCATGGTCGAGCTGCCGACTTCGCCGGCCTTGAGCTTCTGCTTGAAATAGCCCTGGGAGATGTAGCCCCAGATGTCGCGCGACAGATCGATCAGGATCGTGTCGATGCGCTTCATCGCGTCGCTGAGCTCGGCGATGCCGTCGTGCGGTTCGATCTGGGTGGTGTAGGGCTGCCAGTCGAGGCCGAGCGATATGACGAAATGTTGCGAGAATGCCGGCCAGTCGATGTCGGGATAGCTGACGACATGCGCGTTGTAGTTGCCGACGGCGCCATTGATCTTGCCCGGCATCGGCAGCGCGGCGAGCACCGAACGCTGGCGCTCGAGGCGAGCGACGACGTTGGCGATTTCCTTGCCGACGGTGGTCGGCGAGGCGGTCTGGCCGTGGGTGCGCGACAGCATTGGCAAGGCGGCGAAATCGTGTGCCATCGACTTCAACTTGGCGATGGTTTCGTCGAGTTTCGGCAGCAACACTTCAGTACGGGCCGCGCGCAGCATCAGCGAGTAGGACAGGTTGTTGATGTCTTCGGAGGTGCAGGCGAAGTGGACGAATTCCAGCGCCGGTGCCAGCTCGGCATCGTCCTTCAGGTATTCCTTGATCAGGTATTCGACCGCCTTCACGTCGTGATTGGTGGTCGCCTCGATCTGCTTCACGCGCGCGGCGTCGGCCACCGACAGGGTGTCGGCGAACTTGCGCAGGCGCGCTTGTGCATCGGGCGAAAACGGCTTGAGTTCGACGATCTTCGCTTCGGCGGCCAGCGCCAGCAGCCATTCGACTTCGACCTTCACGCGCGCCTTGATCAGGCCGTATTCGGAGAAGATCGGGCGAAGCGCATCGACCTTGCCAGCGTAGCGGCCATCGAGCGGGGAGAGGGCGGTGAGGGTCGAATGGGTCATGTTGGTGCGCCGGGAATCAGTGAGCCGCCCATGGGCGGAATGCAGCCTCGCATTTTAACGCGACGGCCCGATGGCTGCCCCGGGCGTATCCTCAGAGCATCGATTTCCCGGAGCGCGACATGAGCCAATCCTTTCGCATCGAACACGACAGCATGGGCGAATTGCGCGTTCCCGCCGACGCCATGTGGGGGGCGCAGACCCAGCGCGCCATCGACAATTTCCCGGTATCGGGTCGGCCGATGCCGCCAGGATTCATCCATGCGCTGGCGCTGATCAAGGCCGCCGCCGCCGAAGTGAACGGTTGGCTGGGACTATTGGATGACGGCCGCGCCCAGGCGATCGCGCGCGCCGCCGCCGATGTCGCCGCCGGCCGCCACGACGACCAGTTCCCGATCGACGTCTATCAGACCGGTTCCGGCACATCGTCGAACATGAACGCCAACGAGGTGATCGCGCATCTCGCCAGCAGTGCACGCCGCAAGATCCATCCCAACGACCACGTCAATCTCGGCCAGAGTTCCAACGACACCGTGCCGAGCGCGATTCGCGTGGCTGCTGTTCTCGCCGTGCAGCGCGACCTGCTACCGGCGATCAAGCAGCTGCGTCGAACCATCGATCGCAAAGGCAAGTCATTGGCGAAAGTGGTCAAGACCGGGCGCACCCATCTGATGGACGCGATGCCGTTGACGATGCAGCAGGAATTCGCGACGTGGTCGGCGCAGCTGGAGTCGGCGCAGGCACGCATCGAGGATTCACTGAAACGCGTACGACGCTTGCCGCTTGGTGGCACCGCGATCGGAACCGGCATCAATGCCCATCCGCAGTTCGGGCGCCGCGTCGCACAGGCGCTCACTGCGGGGACCGGCGTGCGCTTCGAATCCGCCGCCAACAAGTTCGAGGGGCTTGCGGCGCAGGACGATCTGGTCGAACTCTCCGGTCAGCTCAACGCACTCGCGGTCGCGGTGACCAAGATCGCCAACGACCTGCGCTGGATGAATTCCGGTCCGCTGGCCGGTCTGGGCGAAATCGAATTGCCGGCGCTGCAGCCGGGCTCGTCGATCATGCCGGGCAAGGTCAATCCGGTGATCCCGGAATCGGCGTGCATGGTCTGTGCACAGGTGATGGGCCACCACACCGCGATCACCGTTGCCGGCGCCAGCGGCAATTTCCAGCTCAACGTAATGCTGCCGCTGATCGCCAACGACCTGCTGGAATCGATTCGTTTGTTGTCGCACGTATTGCCGTTGCTCGGTGATCGCGCCATCGCCGGACTGAAGCCGCGCCACGACAACATCGATGCGGCCCTCGCCCGCAACCCGATCCTGGTGACGGCACTCAATCCGGTGATCGGTTACGAGAAGGCCGCGGCGATCGCCAAACGCGCCTACAAGGAGAAACGCCCGGTGCTGGATGTTGCGAGCGAAGACAGCGGACTCGATGCGACGACGCTGAAGCGCCTGCTCGATCCTGCCAAGCTCACCAGGGGTGGCATCGGCGCGGGCGGTGGTGCGTCGGGTTGACGCCACCGGAAACGAATCCGGCGCCACGAAGGCGCCGGATCGAATCGAACATTGAGATGGATTCTCAGTCGTCGTTCTTCTTCGGCACCGAGATCTTCCCGCCGATATTCCTGTGGTTGACGTCGCCGGAACCCATGCTGTCGACGCGCAGGTCGCCCTGGATGTCGTTGGCGGTGACGTCGCCGGAACCGACCGTGCCGACATGGACATTGCCGCGGACGCCGCCGACGGTGACATCGCCGGAACCGACGGTGCCGACCTCGACCGATCCCGCGCTCGCAATCTTGGCGTCGCCCGAACCCATGGTGTCGATGCTGACGGCGCCGGTGACGTTCTGCAGCTTGGCATCGCCGGAACCGATGCTGAGGACGTGCAGGCTGCGCGCGCCATCGACGATCAGGTCGCCCGAACCCAGCTTGGCGAAGGCATCGCCGCGCACGCCGAGCAACTGGCCATCGCCCGAGCCGAGATCGAGGCTGGTGCGCATCGCATTGCGCACGACCACGTCACCGGACTTGGCGTTCACTTCGACCGTCACGTTGTCGGGCACCTTGGCCTGCAGCTGCATCACGCTGTAGCGGCTCATGCGGATCGGCCCGATGTTGATGCTGGAGCGACCGGTGAAGCCGTCGGTATGCCAGGCGCGGACGATCAGGACATCGCCATTGCGTTGCTGTTCCACCTTCATGGAGTCGAGCGACGCCTGCGACGATGCGCAAGCACGACCACCGACAGAAGCACCGCCGGCAACGGCATCCGCGCTCAGGTCGTCACTCTGCAAGTCGAAGCGCACGGTGCGGATGCCACGGGTATCGAGTGCGAGATTGATCGGACGCTGGAAGGCGCAGGCCATGTTCGCGAAATCGTTCTTCGGCGGCACCGGGGGCACGGGCGGAGTCGGCGGCACCGGGGGTGTCGGCATCGCCGCGGCGGCAGCAGCCGCTGCCGCGGAACCGGAATCCGAATCGTTGTCCGAATCGGAATCGGCGTTCGGGCCATTGGACGGGCCACGCACGACGACGTGGTCATTCTTGTCCTTGCCGCAGTCGTCGATGTCGTCCTGCGTCATCGTGGCGTAGGGCTTGAATGCCGGCAGTGCCGCGGCGAGCTTGTCCTGGGTAACGCGCATCGCCGGCAGGCTGGCGCAAATCTGCATGGCTTCCGTCTTCAGCGATTCGGCCTGCGCGTTCACGCGTTTTTCGACCTCGTCGGTCTTGCCGGTGAAGATGCTGGCCAGCGCTTCGTTGACCGCGGTACCGGCGAGATCCGCGCCCTTGACGCCGATCGCCATGCCGACGCCGGCGATGTCGATCACGTGCTTGCGGTAGTCGAGCAGGAGTGCGCGCTGGTTGGCATCGACCGCGACAGTCTTTCCATCGATGATGAAATCGCCCTTGGGAGTGATTTCCGCCAGCGGCAGGTTGGATGCGGCCCGGTTGCTGCCGTTGATGCTGATGCCATTGCCGTGACCGAGCTTGATGTTCTCGGTTTCCAGTTTGGTGCGTGCCTTGGCGATCGCATCCTGCGCGGCCTGTCCGATCGCGGTTTGCGCGGTGCTGCCGGGCGCCGGTGCGGCGCTGGGTTGCGGTGATGGCGAGCAGCCCATCAGGGCGGTTGCAAGCGACAGTGAAACCAGTTTGGAGGTGCGACTCATGGGAGTTCTCCGAATCTAATGAATGGTATTGGCGACGGCCTCAGGCCTCGGTGCGCCAGCGGCGCAGGCGGATGGCGCCGAAGATCATCACGATGCCGACGACCGCGCCGATCCACAGGGCAGGGCTGCCCCAGGCATTCAGTCCATTGAAGAACTGGATTCCGTCATGCAGGCTTTCCGGACCACGGTGGTGACGGATCTCATCGGCGAATCCGATGATGTGCGAGCCCGGGAAGGTGCCGGTCAACAGGCGGACGATGCCGTGTTTCCACATCATGCCCAGCACCGGCGTATCGCGGTACACACCCGTCAACGCTACTGCCCAGGTTACCAGTGCACCGGTCAGCACCGGGACACCCACGGCCCACAGGAAGGGAACGCGACGCGACCAGGCGGAACACAGCAGCAACCAGCCTGCGGTCGGCAGCGCCCACAGTGCGTAAAGCGGCACCGTCAGCAACGATTGCCCGATGATCAGCAGCGGATCCACGTTCGACCACAGCAGGGTCAGCGGCAGGCCGTTACCGAGCATGAAGACACTGATGACCAGTGCGAAGGCCACCATGGTCACCAGCGAAACGGCAATCGCGATCAGCGGCGCGACGACCAGCCCGGACAGCAGCTTCGACACCACGGTTTCACTGTCGGAGACCGGCATCGACTTCCAGAACAGCACGCTGCGGTCCTTGCGTTCGTCGAAGAGGGCGCTCAGCAGGTAGAAGAACACCACGAAGCCGAGCACCATCAACGGCCACACGCCGGCCATCATCAGGATGCCGTTCACCGCGTCGTGCAATTGCACGAGATCGGAAGGCGAGGCATTGGCCAGGGCCTGACGCACGCTGTCGCTGTTGGCGGGCACGTCATGGCCGCCGATGTTGACCGCCCACGACGACGATTCCGACTGGAACTTGTGGAAGGCGAACTGTCCGGCACTGCTGCCGATGATGGTGAATACCAGGAAGATCACGCTGGTGATGATCGGCGCCCACAGGAAGCCGCCCTTGTGTTCCCAGAATTCGCGCTTCAGGAGCGTCTTCATGCGGTGGGTGGGATGCGGTGCGCTACGAACCGCTGCTGCATTCCCATTGTTGACGATGGCGTTCATGCGTAGGTCCCCTTCATGGTGGCGACGAACAGATCGGCGATGCCCGGGCTGCGGGTTTCGCCAAGCGCGGCGAGCTGCACCTGGGGCACGCCGTCGAACAGCAGGATGGATTTTCCGAACGGCATGGCGCGTTCGCTGACCGGCTTGAGCGCACGGGCGGCCTCGAGCTGGTCGGGATTCACCATCACTTCGGTGAAGCGCAAGCTGACGTCTTCCATCGGTGCATTGAGCACCAGTTTGCCGTCCTGGATGAACATCACGTCGGTGAGGATGTGTTCGATCTCCTCGACCTGGTGGGTGGTGACGATGATCGTCTTGCCTTCGTCGAAGTAGTCCTCGAGCAGGCGCTGGTAGAACTCGCGACGGTAGAGGATGTCGAGGCCGAGGGTCGGTTCGTCGAGCACCAGCAGGCGGGCATCGATCGCCATCACCAGCGCCAGGTGCAACTGCACGATCATGCCCTTGGACATCTGGCCGACGCGCATGTCGGGCTTCAGCTGGGTGTGGGCGATGAAGCGTTCGAAGCGGCTGCGATCGAAGCGCGGGTGGACGCCTTCGACGAATTCCGCGGCGTGCTTCACCTTCAACCAGCGTGGCAGCACGGCGACGTCGGCGATGAAGCAGACATCATTCATCAGCGCATCGCGTTGGGTTTGCGGATCACGCCCGAGCACGTCCAGCGAACCTTCGTACGGGATCAGGCCGAGGATGGCCTTGAGTGCAGTGGTCTTGCCGGCGCCGTTGGGACCGATCAGGCCGACGATGCGACCGGACGGAATCTCGAAGCTGACATTGTCGAGCGCTGTGGTGTTCTTGTAGGCCTTGCGCAGGCCGCGTGCGGTGATGACGGCGGTCATGGCGCGCTCCATTTATGTGAGGGGTCGAACAAATCGGCGGGTTCGAAGCCGAGGCGCTGGATCCGTTCCAGGATCAGCGGCCATTCTTCCTTGAGGAAGCGATCGCGCTCATTGTTGCGCAACTGGTTGCGGGCGCTGTCGGTCACGTACATGCCGAGTCCGCGGCGCTTCTCGACCATGCCTTCGTCGGCCAGTTCCTGATAGGCGCGCGAAACGGTGATCGGGTTGAGCTGGTATTCGGCGGCGACCTGGCGTACGGACGGCAGGGCATCGCCCGGCTTGAGAACTCCATCCAGCATCATGGCGATGACCTTTTCCTTGAGTTGACGGTAAATCGGGCTTCCGTCTGCCCATTGCACGGGAGACATGTTCAGATCCTCGGCGGGAATGCGAAGAAGGGAACCGCCTGGGCCTGGCGGCGGATGCGGATTGTCTTGCCCGCCTTGGCCTGGCGGGCCGTGCGCGGGTTGGCGGCGGCGACCGGCGCGGCCACGGGCAGGGCGGTGGACAGTGAAGGGGCTGCGGGCAGCGCGGCTGGCATTGGCGGCGATCCCGCCAACGCGGTGGCGGTACCGAAACCGGCGATCGCGAGACCCAACAGAGCGGTGGTGCCGTGCCTGCGGGCGATGGCTCCGATGTTCATGGCGGCGTCCTGTTCGACTGGTGTTGTATTGAACTATAACACCAAATCAGAGCCAGTCAAGTACCTGTCCCCCAACTGAAGACATAGACGCGGACACCCGGACGTCCGGACGCCCGGGATTGACCCTGGGGCGGCTCCAGACTTTAAAGTGGCGTCCATGTCCCTGTGGTCGCTCCTGCTGCGCGTCACCCTCAGCCTGTCGCTGATTGCCAGTGGCATGGCGTCTGCAGCCATGCCGGTCCACGGAGCGGGGTACATGCACGCTGCACAGGCGACGCAGCACGTCGCGATGGAACAGCCCTGCCATGCACACGCCGGAATGTCGGCGATGACCCAGCATGGACATGGCGACAGCGCTCCCGACAAGCATCAACAACATCCGCAACCCGATTGCTGCAAATCCGGGTTGTGCCAGTGTGCGTGCGTGCATGCGATGCAGATGTCCATGGCATCGTTGATGGCAACTCCGAATGTGCATGTCATGCGCGTTGCGCGATTGCAGCCGAGCCATGCGGGGCCCGTGCTGCCGCATTTGATTCGACCTCCCATCGGCTAGGTGGTCCCATGCGCCTTTCGCGGCGCTGTTGACCATGCGCGTCACTTGAGTCGCGCATGCCTGCGGCATTACGTTGCCGCCAGATTTTCGTGGAGTTGTCATGTCATTCGATGCATTCGGCCGCCGGGATGGCGGTTTCGAGCCGTCGCGCCGCCGGTTCGTGCAAGGGCTTGCCGCAGGTGGTGCTGCCACCACGTTCGGCCTGTGGCCCAAGGCGAGTTGGGCGCTGAAATCGTCCGGCCAACCTGTCGTGTTGTCGGGAACGGAATTCGATCTCGCCATCGGCGAAACACCGATGGATTTCACCGGGCGCGTGCGTCCTGCCATCACCGTCAACGGTTCGTTGCCGGGACCGCTGCTGCGCTGGAAGGAAGGCACCACGGTGAACGTGCGCGTGTCCAACGCGTTGCCCGCGGGCTCGATGCTCGGCCACGAAACCTCGATCCACTGGCATGGCATGGTGCTGCCCGCCAACATGGACGGCGTGCCCGGCCTGAGTTTCGCCGGCATCCATCGCGGCGAATCGTATCTGTACCGATTCGCGGTGCGGCAAGGCGGCACCTACTGGTACCACAGCCATTCCGGTTTCCAGGAACAATCCGGTCTGTACGGCCCCTTGATCATCGATCCGATCGAGCCGGAACCATTCCGTTACGACCGCGACTATGTGGTGATGCTGAGCGATTGGACCGATCTCAGCGGCGAGGCATTGTTCGCGCGATTGAAGAAGATGTCGATGTACGACAACCATTCCATGCGTACGGTCGGCGATTTCATGCGCGATGCGCGCAAGGACGGATTGCGGGCGGTGCTGGCGGATCGACGGATGTGGGGCGGCATGCGAATGTCGCCGACCGATCTCTCCGACGTCAACGCCAACACCTATACCTATCTGATGAACGGCACTACCGCGCTGGGCAACTGGACGGGACTGTTCCGTTCCGGCGAGAAGGTGCGCCTGCGTTTCATCAACGGTTCGGCGATGACGTATTTCGACGTGCGCATTCCTGGATTGAAAATGACCGTGGTCGCCGCCGATGGCCAGTACGTGCATCCGGTGACGGTGGACGAATTCCGCATCGCCGTGGCGGAGACCTATGACGTGATCGTCGAGCCAGCGGGGCAGGATGCGTTCACCATCTTCGCGCAGGACATGGGGCGGACCGGATACGTCAGCGGCACGCTCGCCACGCATGAAGGCTTGTGTGCGCCGATTCCGGCGATCGATCCGCGACCGATCCTGGGCATGTCCGACATGGCGATGGATCACGGCAGCATGGGCGGCCACGACATGTCATCGATGCAGGGCATGGACCATTCCGGCCATGACATGTCTTCGATGCCGGGCATGGACATGGGGCAGGGTGGCGCGATGCAGGCGCATCCGGCCAGCGAAACCCGCAATCCGCTGGTGGACATGCAGGCGATGTCGCCGTCGCCGAAGCTCGACGATCCCGGCATCGGCCTGCGCGACAACGGACGCAATGTGCTGAGCTATTCGATGCTGCGCAGTACCTTCGACGATCCCGACGGACGCGATCCCGGTCGCGAGATCGAACTTCACCTGACCGGCCACATGGAGAAATTCGCGTGGTCGTTCAACGGGGTGAAATTCTCTTCCGCCGAACCGTTGCGGTTGAACTACGGCGAGCGCGTGCGCATCGTGCTGGTGAACGACACGATGATGACGCATCCGATCCACCTCCACGGCATGTGGAGCGATCTCGAGGACGAACACGGAAATTTCATGGTGCGCAAGCACACCATCGACATGCCGCCGGGCAGCAAGCGCGGTTACCGCGTGCGTGCCGACGCGCTGGGCAGCTGGGCCTATCACTGCCACCTGCTGTACCACATGGAAGCGGGAATGATGCGCACCGTGAAGGTGGAGGAGGGGCGGTCATGATTCGACGCAATCTGATTGCGGCAGCGATCGTCGCCGCATGCTCGCCGATGCTCGCCGCGCAGACGATGGATCATTCGCAGATGCAGGGCATGGACCACAACTCCATGGAGGGCATGGATCACTCCGCGATGCAGCATGACGCGGCACCGAAAGATCCGGTCACGCCGATTCCGCCGCTCACCGATGCCGATCGCGCCGCCGCAGTGCCGCCACAAGGCGGACATGAGATGAGCGACAACGCCATCCACAGTTACATGCTGTTGAATCGGCTGGAAGGCTGGGATGCCAAGCCCGGAACCGGAACCGCATGGGAAGGAGAGGGCTGGATCGGCACCGACACCCAGCGGATCTGGTTGCGCAGCGAAGGCGAGCGCAAGGGCGCCCGCACCGAATCGGCGAACCTGGAAGTACTGTACGGGCGCAGCGTGTCGCCGTGGTGGGATGTGGTCGGCGGTGTGCGTCAGGATTTCAAGCCGGGCAGTCCGCAGACGTTTGCCGCCTTCGGTGTGCAGGGACTGGCGCCGCAGAAGTTCGAAGTCGCGGCCACGGCATATCTCGGGCAGCGCGGCCAGAGCGCGGCGCGTTTCGAGGTCGAGTACGAATTGCTGCTGACCAATCGCCTGATCCTGCAGCCACTGGTGCAGGTCGATCTGTACGGCAAGAAAGACCGGGCGCGCGGCATCGGTTCCGGCCTGAGCACTGCGGAAGCGGGGCTGCGCTTGCGCTACGAGTTCACCCGGCAATTCGCGCCGTATATCGGCATCACGCGCGAACAGGCATTCGGCAATACTGCCGACCTGCGGCGCGGTCATCTTGAATCCGTCGGCGATACTCGTGTCGTTGCCGGGTTCCGCATCTGGTTCTGAACCTGCCCAATCCATCCTCAAAGGAGTTCGCCATGTCTTCAAATCGTTCCCCTCTTCGCGGTCTCGTTGCTGCCCTCGCGTTCTTTGCCAGTGCAGCAGCATTTGCGCATCCCAAAGTCGTGTCGACCACGCCCGCCAATCACGCGGAAGTCGCCGCACCGACCAGCGTGTCGATCACGTTCTCCGAAACCTTGCTGCCGGTTTCGGGCGCCGAACTGGTCATGACGAAAATGCCCGGAATGACGATGCCGCCGATGAAAATCAAAGTCGCGGCCAAGTTGTCGACCGATGCCAAGTCGCTGGTGCTCACGCCGGCCAAGCCGCTGGGAACCGGCAGCTATCGCGTCGATTGGCATGTGGTCTCCACCGATACGCATGCGGTGAAGGGTTCCTTCGATTTCATCGTGAAGTGAGCCACGCCTGATGCTCGACCCGTGGTTGATCCCGGTTCGCCTGGCGTTGTACGCCGCCCTGGCATTGGGCTTCGGTCTGCCGGCCTTCATGCTGCATGCGTTGGGCAACGATGCCGATGCGGCGATCACCCGGCGCCTGTTTCGGCTCACTGCCGTCGCAGCGGTCGTGGGCATCGTTGCCTCGGGGTTTGCGCTGTGGATGATGGCCCGCGACATGGCCAGCAGCAGTGACCCGGGCGCGACCTGGGACACTGCACGTGTCCTGTTGATGGAGACAGCCGTGGGCACGACGTGGGTGATTCGCGTCGTGTTGCTTGCATTGGTGGCTGGCATCGCGACGTTGCGCGTTGCACCCGAACGCGTTCGCATCGCCGCGTTGGCGGCGATCGGTGCAGTCGCGCTTGCGACACTGGCGTGGGCAGGGCATGGCGCGATGAGCGAAGGCGACATGGCCTGGCTGCATCTGGGCGCGGATATCATCCACTTGCTGGCTGCAGGCGTCTGGGTCGGAACACTGGTGGCGTTGGTCCTCATCGCCAGAGAAGCTTCGATCGCTGCTGATACGTTTCCCGCGCAGCTGCTTTCGCGTGCTGCCGGTGGTTTCGCCCGACTCGGCAGCGTGGTCGTGGCGGCATTGCTGGTCAGCGGGACGATCAACTATCTGTTGATCGTTGGCCCATCGGTGTCGGAATTGGTCGACACCCTGTATGGCCGCATCCTGCTGGCCAAGCTCGCTGTATTCACCGGCATGTTGGCGCTGGCGGCAGCCAACCGTTTCCGGCTCGCGCCGGCGCTGGAGTTCGCCTTGCAGACGGGAAACACCCTGCGCGCAGTCGCCGCACTGAAGCGCAGCCTGTGGCTGGAGACGGCCCTGATATTCGGCGTGCTCGTGCTTGTGGCCGGGCTGGGGATGCTGGATCCGGGAGCTTGAACGACATTGCCCCGATCAAGAAATAACTATTGACTCTTGACCTTGGTCCATAGTTTAAAGTGCCGGCATTGTCCAGTCAGAAGGTTGCCGGAATGAAGATCGGCCAATTGGCGCAACGCGCCGAAGTGAACATCGACACCGTCCGCTATTACGAGCGCGAAGGCCTGTTGCCCAAGCCGGAACGCCTGTCGTCCGGTTATCGCATCTACGGCGACAGTGACGTCAAGCGCCTGCGCTTCGTCCGCCGTGCCAAGGCGCTCGGTTTCACATTGCCGGAAATCCGCGAACTGCTGGAGCTCTCGCGTTCGCGCGAGGACGACATGGCGGCGATGAAATCCGCAGCGCTCGGCAAGATCGTCGATGTCAAGGCGCGCATCGCCGAGCTGGAACGCATGCGCATCGCACTGGAAGGGCTGATCGAATCCTGCCCGGGACATGGCGCACTGGATCAATGCCCGATCCTCAATGCCCTGTCGGAGGATGTGCAATGAGCGCGCATTCCCACGATCACGATCACGCACACGGTCATGCCCATCACGGTCACGGCCATGTGAAGTCATGCTGTTCCGGCAAAAACCTTCACGCGGAAACTGCAGCCCTGGCGACCGACCCGGTTTGTGGCATGCAGGTTGATCCCGCGATCACTGCGCATCACGCAACGCATGCGGGCCACGAACACCATTTCTGCTCGGCGCGCTGCAAGGACAAATTCATCGCAGATCCATCGCGCTATCTCGAACCGCAAGCGGCTTCCGCCGTCATCGAAATGCCGGCCGGCACCATCTACACCTGCCCGATGCATCCGGAAATCCGCCAGGAAGGGCCAGGCACCTGTCCGATCTGCGGAATGGCGCTTGAGCCGGAAATGCCATCCCTGGAGGATGAAGAGAATCCGGAACTCGTCGATTTCAGTCGACGCTTTCTCTGGACATTGCCGCTGACCGTCGCGGTCTTCGTGCTGGCGATGTTCGGTTCGAAATTCACTTTCCTCTCCGCAACGGCGCGCACGTGGATCGAGCTGGCATTGAGTGCACCGGTGGTGCTGTGGGCGGGCTGGCCCTTCCTGGAGCGTTGCGTGCAATCGATCCGCAACCGCAGCCCGAACATGTTCACGCTGATCGGCATTGGCGTGATGGCCGCGTTCGGTTACAGCATGGTGGCGACGATCGCGCCGGAGATCTTCCCGGCGTCATTCCGCGAACATGGTCGCGTCGGCGTGTACTTCGAGGCCGCGGCGGTGATTGTTTCGCTGACGCTTGTCGGCCAGTTGCTGGAATTGCGCGCACGTTCGAAAACATCGGCAGCGATCAAGGCATTGCTGGGTCTCGCGCCGAAAACCGCACGCAGGATCGACGCTGCCGGCAACGAGGAAGACATTCCGCTGGAGCATGTCCACGTCGGCGATCGCCTGCGCGTTCGCCCTGGCGAGAAGGTACCGGTCGATGGCACGGTGCTCGAAGGACGTTCCAATATCGACGAATCGATGCTGACCGGCGAACCGATTCCGGTGGAAAAGGGCGTGGACGATCGCGTGATCGGCGCCACACTCAACGGCACCGGCAGCCTCGTCATCCGTGCCGATCAGGTGGGATCGGGGACAGTGCTGTCGCAGATCGTGAAGCTGGTAGCGCAGGCGCAGCGGTCGCACGCACCGATGCAACGCATGGCCGACAAGGTCGCGTTCTGGTTCGTGCTTGCGGTGCTGGCGGTCGCGGCGATCACCTTCGTCGCCTGGGGCGTATTCGGTCCGGAACCATCGTGGACCTACGCGGTGCTCAATGCGGTCTCGGTGCTGATCATCGCCTGTCCGTGTGCGTTGGGTCTGGCGACGCCGATGTCGGTGATGGTCGCGACAGGACGCGCCGCGCATGCCGGCGTGCTGTTCCGCGATGCCGAAGCGATCGAACGCCTCGGATCCATCGATACATTGGTGGTCGACAAGACCGGCACGCTCACCGAAGGTCGCCCCGCATTCCGCGAAATCATGGTCGTCAACGGATTCGCCGAAAACGAAGCCATTCGTTGGGCCGCGAGCCTGGAGCAGGGCAGTGAACACCCGTTGGCGGCGGCGATCGTCGCCGAAGCAAAGCGGCGCTCGCTGCAACTCACAAAGATGGACGGGTTCGAATCTCTGACCGGGCGCGGTGTTCGTGGGCAGATCGATGGACACCTGCTTGTGCTGGGCAACCAGGTATTGATGGATGAGATTGACTGCAGCGTCGGATCACTGGAAAAGAATGCGGAACAGCTGCGCTCCGGCGGCGCAACGGTGATGTTCCTCGCCGTGGATGGACGCCTGGCCGCTGCAATCGCCGTCGCCGATCCGGTCAAGGCCAGCACGCAACCAGCGCTTGATGCATTGCGCGCCGATGGCGTGCGCATCGTGATGGCATCGGGGGATGCACCGGCGACGGCAGGCGCGGTCGGTCGCGGGTTGGGCATCGATGAGGTGCATGGCGGTGTCGATCCGGCCGGAAAGGTTGCGCTGGTCCAGCGGCTGAAGGCGCAAGGACGCCACGTCGCGATGGCGGGTGATGGCATCAATGACGCGCCGGCACTTGCGGCTGCCGATGTCGGCATCGCGATGGGCACGGGCACCGATGTCGCGATGTCGAGCGCGCAGGTGACGCTGGTCAAGGGCGACCTGGGCCGCATCCTCGAAGCCCGCAGGATTTCGCGCGACACCGTCGCCAACATGCGCCAGAACCTCGGCTTCGCCTTCCTTTACAACGCGCTTGGCGTGCCACTCGCTGCCGGCGTGCTCTATCCGTTCACCGGCTTGCTGTTGAGCCCGATGATCGCCGCGCTGGCGATGAGCCTGAGTTCTGTTTCGGTGGTGACGAATGCACTGCGGCTCGGGCGACTTCACCGCTGAAGAAATTCGGGGATACCCCCTACCAGCCCAGGGAGGATGGCAGCTGGGGGTATCCCCGTCCCCAGAAATCAGTTAATCGTCAATTTCGATCCAGCACGCCACGGTGGGGTGGCCTGCCACCAGAACAGGAGGGCCGGCCCTGTGGACATGAAAGCCGGTCTTGTGCAGCAGTCGTTCCATGCCGATGGGTGACACGGTAATCAGTCGCTTGGCACCCTGGCGGCGGGCGTATTCGGCCGCGACATTCAATATTTCCAGCGCCAGTTTCGAGGGCTGCTGGGATCCGTTGGTGCTTCCCGGGCCTGCGTTACCGGTCGCGGCAAAACGCGAGAGTTCCCATACCTCAGTGGAGCAGGGGGGATCCAGGCCATTCAACAGGTTGGGGAATATTTCCCCGAGCAGGTAAGGGCGGGTTGTCGGCAACAACCTGGCGCAACCAATCACGTCCCGGTTTTCATCCCGGACCATGACGTAGATGGTGTCCTTGCGATCGAACTGGTCCAGTTCCAGGTCGTTGGTGAGGGGAAGTTCCCACCCGAGTTTTTCGATGAAAATGTCTCGCCGGTATTTGCCCAGCGCTTGGAACAAACGGTCGCTCAGGGACGCCGCGTTTCCAAACAAAACGTCCATGGATATCTTTCTCCCCCACGCATTAATGGGGAAGGCTGTCAGAACCGCGTTGCCGCGATAACTGTCAGATTTGACAGTCGGTTCGGACCGGTCTTAACCGATGCGATTGTCAGCTGTGAGCGCCGAAGGGGAAGGGTGCATCGAGTATCGGTTTTCGATGGCACCAAGGACCGTTTGCTGCCAATCGAAGCAATCCAGGACAGCCTCGAGCAGCACCGACGTCTTGAGCGGTCCCAGTTCGATCCCGTCGTTGTCAAGCAGCATGACGTTGGTCCTGAGCGAGCTCTGGCGCACAAGCATCGACGGATCCCTCATCGGATCGTAGACCCAGTCCCATCCCAGCGAGATCACCGGCGCGGACATGCTGACCCATTCCGTATAACCTTCGATCGTCGAAATGCATGCGCCTTCCATGGGCGCCATGTCGGGGGATTCTTCTTCAAGTCCCGATACGAAGTGCTGCAAACGGATGCCATGAAAATTCCGCAACTGGAGTTTCACATAGCCATCGTCGTCGAGAATCATCGTTATTCCTTGAACCGGGCAATAGCAAGACAACCCGAACAGTTTCGGGTGTATTGTCTTGGCGTAACCTAACGTAGTCCGGATATTGATCGTACTGTCAATTCAGACAGGCACGCGTGATCGTTTCTTAACGCGTTAGAAAAGATCGAGGGCACTGTCTTGCAGGAATGGAAGGAAGATCAGCTGCAAGCCCTGATTGGCGGGACCAGCCAGGAGGAGCTCTTTGCGAAAATCATCTCCTTCGGGCGTGAGGTCGGTTTCGAGCGGTGTGCGTACGGCGTGCGCGCGCCATTTCCAATCTCGAACCCGAAGATCATCATGCTCAACAACTATCCGCTGGCGTGGCAGCAGGTCTATCAGGAAAAAGGATATTTGCTGGTCGATCCGGCGGTGCGCCACGGGCTGAACTCGATTTCTCCTTATGTCTGGTCCGGTTTCGACAAGAAGAGCGAAGAAATTCCATTCTGGGAGGATGCGACGTCCCACGGGATCGTCTCCGGATGGGCGCAACCGGTGCAGGCGCCCAATGGCATCCGCGGCATGTTTACCGTCACCCGGAGCGCGGATCCGATCACCGACGGCGAGATCCGCGACCGGATGCCGAAGCTGCTGTGGCTGAGCCAGGTGGCGCATTACGGGCTTTCACGACATCTTGTCCAGCGCCCGAATGCGGCCCGGCTGGAGGAACTCACGCAGAGGGAACTGGAAGTCATGCGCTGGATCGCCGAGGGCAAGACATCGAGCGAGATCGCGATGATCTTGAGCATCGCCGAGCGCACGGTGAATTTCCACACGACTTGCGCCATGACCAAGCTGGAAGCGCCGAACAGGACGGCTGCCGTGGTACGGGCGGTGCTGTTGGGGTTGATTACCTAGAACCACTGAATGCCCTGATGCCAAATGCCCGAAGGCCTAGGTTGAGCGGGGATGTCTGTGCGTACTCAAGGGAATCATATGGTTGAAGCAGTTCGTTCCAGCAATGTATAAATAACATAATATGCATTATGCGAAATAATAGGTATGCTCTCATCCACGCCCAGTGTTCCCGAATGAGCCTAGAAATCTAACGTCCACGCAGCCTGGTGCCCGGCGCTAGTTGCCGGGCAACTCCAATGCGTTGGTCAGATCGCCCATTGGCGCCTCACCATGGGCCTTGAGCGCGTCATCGCGTTCGACGATGCCCGGCAATGGCTGCAGCCCGAAGCGATGATTGATCAGGCGCTGGATCGATCCGGTGTCGTACTGGCTGTGATCGACGTAACCGCGTTTGGCGAATGGCGACACGATGATCGCCGGAATGCGCAGGCCCGGCCCCCAGCGATCGGCCTTGGGTGGCGCGACATGGTCCCACCAGCCGCCGTTTTCGTCGTAGGTGACGATCACCACCATGTTCTTCCATTGCGGACTGCGTTCGAGATGCGCAATGAGATCGGCAATGTGCTCGTCGCCGGCGCGAATCGTCGCATAGCCGGCGTGCTGGTTCAGATTGCCCTGCGGCTTGTAGAAGGTCACCGCCGGCAGTTTTCCGGCGTCGATGTCGGCGATGAACTTCACGCCATCGAGGCCACCGTCGCGCAGATGCTCGGCACGCGCGGCCGTCCCGGGTGCATAGTTGGCGTAATAGTTGAACGG
>JAFEBZ010000044.1 GCA_018242405.1 Pseudomonadota bacterium
AAGCTCGATGGCGCAACTGCGAAGACCATCCTCGATCGCCAGTTCGTCGAAGTGCTGATCGCACCCGATTACGACGACGAAGCACTGGCCTACGCCAAGAAGAAGGCCAACGTGCGCGTGCTGCGCATTCCGTTGGCAGCCGCTTCGAAAGGCTTCATCGATACCAAGCGCGTCGGTTCCGGTCTGCTGATGCAGACCGCCGACGATCGCGTCGTCACCCGCGACGAATTGAAGGTGGTGACGAAACTCGCGCCGACCGAAGCGCAGTTCGCCGACCTGCTGTTCGCGTGGAAGGTCGCCAAGTTCGTCAAGTCGAACGCGATCGTCTATGCGAAAGACCAGCACACCATCGGCGTCGGCGCCGGCCAGATGAGCCGCGTGTATTCGGCGCGCATCGCCAGCATCAAGGCCGTCGATGCCGGGCTCATCGTGCCCGGTTCGGTGATGGCCAGCGATGCCTTCTTCCCGTTCCGCGACGGCATCGATGCCGCGGCCGAAGCCGGCATCAAGGCGGTGATCCAGCCCGGCGGTTCGATGCGCGACAACGAAACGATCGCCGCTGCCGACGAACACGGCATCGCCATGGTGTTCACCGGCATCCGCCACTTCCGGCATTAATGCGAATCCCTCGCAAAAGCCCGCACATCCTTGTGCGGGGATTCAAAAGGACGCCGCTATGAAACTCCTCGTCATCGGTTCCGGCGGTCGCGAACACGCGCTGGCCTGGCGTCTCGCCCAATCGTCGCGCGTCAGCGAAGTACTGGTCGCGCCCGGCAACGCCGGCAGCGCGCACGAAACGAAATGCCGCAATGTCGTCGTTGCCGCCACCGATCTCGATGGCCTGATCGCACTCGCGCGCAATGAAGGCGTCGCCTTCACCGTGGTCGGCCCGGAAGCACCGCTGGTTGCGGGCGTGGTCGATCGTTTTCGCGAAGCCGGATTGAAAATCTTTGGCCCGACCGCAAAGGCCGCGCAGTTGGAAGGCAGCAAGGCTTACGCCAAGGATTTCCTCGCGCGCCACGGCATTCCGACCGCGTTCTACGCCGTGCATACCGACGTCGATGCCGCGCTCGCCTACGTGCGCGAGAAGGGCGCACCGATCGTCATCAAGGCCGACGGACTCGCCGCCGGCAAGGGCGTGATCGTCGCGATGACATTGGATGAAGCCGAGGTCGCCGTGCGCGACATGCTGCAGGGCAATGCCTTCGGCAGCGCCGGTTCGCGCGTGGTGATCGAGGAATTCCTCGCCGGCGAGGAAGCCAGCTTCATCTCGATGGTCGACGGCAAGACCGCGCTGCCGATGGCGACCTCGCAGGACCACAAGCGTGTCGGCGACGGCGACACCGGCCCGAATACCGGAGGCATGGGCGCGTACTCGCCGGCACCGGTGGTCACGCCCGACGTGCATGCGCGGGTGATGCGTGAGATCGTCGAACCGACCGTCGCCGGCATGATCAAGGACGGCATTCCGTTCACCGGCTTTCTTTATGCCGGATTGATGATCGACGCCGCCGGCGCGCCCAAGGTGATCGAATTCAACGTGCGCTTCGGCGATCCCGAAACGCAGCCGGTGATGCTGCGCCTGCAGTCCGATTTCCCTGAGCTTGTCGAAGCCGCGATCGACGGTCGCCTGCATGAAGTCGAAGCGCACTGGAATCCGCAGATGTCGCTGGGCGTGGTGATGGCCGCCGAGCGCTATCCCGACGCGCCGCGCACAGGCGACGTCATCCACGGCCTCGACGCCGCGACCGATCCCGACTGCAAGGTGTTCCAGGCCGGCACCGCCTTCGACGCCGACGGCAATACCGTCACCGCTGGTGGTCGCGTGCTGTGCGTGTGCGCACTCGGCAACTCGGTCGCCGATGCGCAGCGCAAGGCCTACGCGGAAGTCGAGCGCATCCACTGGGATGGCGAATTCCATCGCAGCGATATCGGGTGGCGGGCTATCGAACGCGGTTAATGCATCGTGCCCGGCGCTTCTTCCGGCGCCGGTTGCAACTCCACTGCCAATTCTTCAAGCACGGCGATCTCGGCTTCCAGTGCATCGTGCAATTCACCCTGGCTCGTCATCAGGGCCTCGATGTGGTCCGCCTGCTTGAGTTTCTTCAACTCGCCGTCGAACAGCAGCCATTGCGCGGTCAGGCGCTCGACATTGTTCTTCGAGTAGTGACGCATCTCCTTGAGCTGCGCCAGCGTGTCGTTGACGTGATCGAGCGGGGTCTTGGCATCCGCGGACATGACGATTCTCCTGCACGGGGTTCCGTCCGCAGGGTAGTCGCGTGAAGCTGGCTGGAAGCGAAACGGGAGATTGAGCCGAAGTACACTGCACTCATCGTCCGACATGGGGAGCTTGGGTGATCGTCTATCAAAGTGACAAAATCGGCTTTCTCGATGATGTCTATGAGCGCAACATCGAAGATGTCGTTGCGGCTAAATACTTAAAAAACACGGGCAGCTATGTTCCGGTTCCGGTCACTCGCTCATGGCGAGAATCGCTCACTCACATGGCCAAAGTACTTCGGGACCCGGAGATTCCTGATGACATTGGGGTGGGGATCGAGTATGGGATTCCGAGTTCCGCCAAGCGCATCGACTTCATCCTGTCAGGACTCGACAACGACAAACGACCGCATCTCGTCATCGTCGAATTGAAGCAATGGTCACGATCCGTACTATCGCAGAAAGACGGCATCATCATCGCCCAGCGGGGTGGCGCCCACGATCGCGAAGGACCTCACCCCAGTTATCAGGCATGGTCGTACGCCGCCATCTTGGAGGGCTTCAACGAAGCCGTCTACGAAGGGGGTATCGACCTCAAACCGTGCGCCTATCTGCATAACCATGCCCGGGATGGAGTTATCGACCATCCGCACTACACACCGTATATCGACAAAGCCCCTTTGTTCCTCCACGGCGACGAGGAGCGCAAGCGTCTTCGCGAATTCATCCGGCAGCATGTCAAACACGGCGACAACGGCAAGCTGCTCTACGAAATCGACAAAGCGCGCATTCGCCCGTCCAAGATGCTCGCCGACAGCCTCGTGGGAATGCTAAAGGGCAATCGCGAATTTGTCCTGGTCGACGACCAGAAACTGGTCTACGAGACCTGTATTGCCAAGTCGGTGGAAGGTTCGCCCGAACGAAAACAGGTTGTCATCATCCAGGGCGGGCCTGGGACCGGAAAATCCGTGGTCGCGATCAACCTGATGGTCGAACTAACCAAGAAGGGCTTGCTTGCCAAATATGTCTCCAAAAATGCCGCTCCCCGCGCTGTCTACCAGCAGAAATTGAGAGGGCAGCGCACACAGGCGCAGATTTCCTCGATGTTCGGCGGCTCCGGCAACTTCCACGAATCCGAAGCGGATGTCTTCGACACACTGATCGTCGACGAGGCACATCGCCTCAACGAAAAAAGCGGCCTCTACGGCAACCTCGGCGAAAACCAGATCAAGGAAATCATCGCAGCCGCGAAATCCACGATCCTGTTCGTCGATGACGACCAGATCGTTACCCTGAACGACATCGGGCAGTCGGGTGAAATCGAAAACTGGGCGAAACGCTCCGGCGCCGAGATCACCCGTCTCGAGCTGGCCTCGCAATTCCGTTGCTCGGGATCGGATGGTTATCTCGCATGGCTCGATGACGTTCTCGGAATCCGCCCGACTGCCAACCCCGATCTTGATCCCGATGCCTTTGATTTCCGCGTTGTCGATTCGCCAAAGGAACTTTTCGAGCTGATCGTCGATCGCAACCGGCGCAACAACAAATCGCGGATGGTTGCTGGCTATTGCTGGGACTGGAAGAGCAAGAGAAATCCGGATGCATTCGACATCATCCTGCCAGAGTCCGGCTTCGCCAAGCAATGGAATCTAGCCAGTGACAGTAGTCTGTGGATCACCGCACCGGATTCCGTCGAGCAGGTCGGTTGCATCCATACGTGCCAGGGCCTCGAACTCGATTATGTCGGCGTGATCGTCGGCCCCGACCTGATCGTTCGCGATGGCATGCTGATCACCGTACCCGAAGGGCGTTCGAAGATGGACCGTTCGATCCGTGGCTGGAAATCCATGCTTCGCGAAGACCCCGAGGGAACCCTGCAACGCGTCGACCGCATCATCCGCAATACCTATCGCACCCTGATGACACGTGGCATGAAGGGCTGCTACATCCATTGCACCGATGCTGAGACGCAGGAATATTTCCGCCAGCGACTGCACGCACGCTGACTTCACCCGCTATCCTCCCCCAAACCCCGGGGAACCCTGCATGTCGTCCCATTCCCAATTCGCCCTGCTGCGCCAGCGCCGCTTCGCGCCGTTCTTCACGGTGCAATGCCTCAACGCCTTCAACGACAACGTGTTCCGCCAGGGCATCATCGGCCTGCTGTTCTGGTTGAACGTGCCGGAATCCGAACGCGGTCTGTACACGCAACTGGCGCCGGCGATCTTCATCCTCCCCTACTTCCTGTTCTCGGCCACCGCGGGCCAGATCGCCGAGAAGATGGAGAAGGCGAAACTGATCCGCCTGGCGATGCTGCTGGGCGTGCTGATCATGCTGGTCGCAGCGCTGGGCTTCGTCACCCATCACCTGCCGTTGCTGTTGATCGCGCTGTTCGCGACCGGCGTGCACTCGACGCTGTTCGGGCCGGTGAAGTATTCGATTCTGCCAGCGGTATTGCAGCCGCGCGAACTCACCGGTGGCAATGGCCTGGTCGAGATGGGCACGTCGATCTCGATCCTGGTCGGCATGATCGTCGGCGGACTGATCTTCAGCGTCGGCGGCGCCCATTCGCCGTGGCTGGCCGCCGCAGCGGTGCTGGCGATCGCGAGCGCGGCTTGGATCGCGGCCAAGCTCATCCCCAACGTCGGCGCCAGCGCGCCCGACCTGCGCATCAACTGGAATCCCTATACCGAAACCATCGGCGTGATGAAGCTGGCGCGCAAGCAGCTGGCAGTGCGCAACGCGGTACTCGGCGTGTCGTGGTTCTGGTTCGTCGGCACCGTGTTCGCAGCGGAACTTCCGGATTACGCGCCACTCAATCTCGGTGGTGGCAACACGCTTTACGTCTTCGTGCTGGCGCTGTTCTCGATCGGCACCGGACTTGGCGCCGTGCTGTGCGAAAAACTCTCGGCGCGCACGGTGGAAATCGGCCTGGTGCCGCTCGGCGCGTTCGGCATCAGCGTGTTCCTGTTCGATCTCTATTTCGCGCGATCGGGTGCCGCGCCGGTGAGCGGCCTCGATATCGCCGGCTTCATGCACCAGCCGGGCAGCTGGCGCATCGCCATCGATCTCGTCGGCATCGGCCTGTTCACCGGCTTCTTCGTGGTGCCGCTGTTCGCGCTGATCCAGAGCCGCACGCCCAAGGATGAATTGTCGCGGGTGATCGGCGCGCTCAACATCCAGAACTCGGGCTTCGTGGTCGCAGCGTCGGTGATCTGCCTGTTGCTGCGACTGCAGCCGGGCGCATTGTGCGGCGGGAAACTTCCGGCATGGACATGCAGCGCTTCAATGCATTTCCCCGGATGGACCATTCCGCAGATCTTCCTCGCACTCGCCGTCGCCAACACCCTGGTCGCGATCTGGATCTTCACGATCGTCCCCGAATTCCTGATGCGCTTCCTCAGCTGGGTGCTGGTGCGCACGCTGTACCGGTTGCGCACGCGCGGCATCGACCACATTCCCGACGAAGGCGCGGCGCTGATCGTCTGCAACCATGTCAGCTTCATGGACGCGCTGATCCTGTCGGCATCGATCCCGCGTCCGGTGCGCTTCGTCATGTACTACAAGATCTTCAACATCCCGGTGTTGAGCTGGATTTTCCGCACCGCGAAAGCGATCCCGATCGCCGGGGCAAAGGAGAATCCTGAACTGATGCAGCGCGCGTTCGCCGAGATCGACGCCGCACTGGCCGAAGGCGAACTGGTCGGCATCTTCCCGGAAGGCGCATTGACGCAGGATGGAGAAATCGCGTCGTTCAAATCCGGCGTCGAGAAAATCCTCGAACAACGTCAGGTGCCGGTGATCCCGATGGCGCTACGCGGCATGTGGTCGAGCATGTGGAGTCGTCGCGATTCGAAACTGCATCGCGCGCGCCTGCCACGACGCTTCCGCGCCCATGTCGATGTCGTCGCCGATGCGCCGATCGACGGCCATGGCGTGACCAGCGAAATACTGGAAGCGAAGGTGCGCGAGTTGCGCGGGGATGCGGCGTAAGGACTACGCGCGTTCGCCCGCCGCCCATTGCTCGATCAGCCAGCGCGAAATCGAAACCCGCGGCGAGACTTCGAGATCGTTCTCGCCATTGCGTCCTTCCAGCGCGCGCACCACTTCTTCGCGGGTGAACCAGCGCGCGTCTTCCAGTTCGTCCTGCCGGGTATCCGGCACGTCGGCTTCGGCGTGAGCGACGAAACCCAGCATCAGCGAGCCCGGGAACGGCCACGGCTGGGAAGCGAGATAGCGGCTGCGCAGCACGCGCACCCGACTTTCCTCGAACACCTCGCGCTGCACCGTCTGCTCCAGCGATTCGCCCGGCTCGACGAAGCCGGCCAGTGTCGAATAGCGCATCTTCGGCATCCACGTCGATTGCCGACCGAGCAACAGCCGCTCGCCATCGCTCACGGCAACGATCACCGCGGGATCGCTGCGCGGATACTGCACCGTGCCGCAGGCCACGCAATCGCCTTGCCAGCCCGCGCGCGAAAACGTCAGCGCACCACCGCACACCGGGCAATGGCGATGTTGCGAACGCCAACGCAGCACCGCGCGCGCCTGCGCAAACAAGGTGGATTCGAACGCCGGCCATTGCATCGCGGCCGCACGCAAGTCGAGCGTGCGCTGGCCATCCGGCCACTGTGTGACCAATCGCGCGAACCACGGTTGATCGCCCTGCATTCCGAGGAACACCGCGTCGTCCGTCAATTCGCCCGACCACACCTGCAAGCCACCTTGTGCATCAACGGCCGTGCGACCTTCGCCATCGACACCGATGCAACGCGCACGCGTGCGCAACACGGCGAGCGCGGTTTCGTCACCGCGCAGATGGTCGGCGCGATCCAGCGGTTCGGCGATGAAGGCGAATCCCGGGAGTGCCGACGTCATGTCGTGAACGACGATCCGCAGCCGCAGGTGGTCTTGGCGTTGGGATTGCGGATAGTGAACTGCGCGCCGGTCAGCGATTCGACGTAATCGACCGTGGCATTCATCAGATATTGCAAGCTGAGCGGATCGACCAGCAGGGTCACGCCATTGGTGACGACGGCGAGATCGTCCTCGGCCTGCGCTTCGTCGAATTCGAAACCGTACTGGAAGCCCGAACAACCGCCGCCCTGGATGTAGACGCGCAGCTTCAGATCGGCATTGCCTTCCTCGGCGATCAGCTCGGCGACCTTGGCGGCCGCGGCCGGGGTGAACTCGAGCGGCGTCTCCAACTGTTGGTAGCTGGGCGTCGTATTGGTGGCGGATTGCGCTTCCATGCCGACAAGGATAAGGGCGAATGGCAGTGATTCAAGTGCACGCGTGTGCTTCAATCCGCGTCGGCCTGTTCAGCGAATTCCCCAGTCGAGATCCCGATGCGCCTTCCGCTCCGCCTGATCCTCTGTTCGACGATCCTCGGCCTGCTTGCGTGCGGGAAGCCGCAACCAGCGCCCACCACGGGCTTCACGCCCGTCCTCGCCGACGATGGCTGGGAGCGGGCCGATCCTGGCACATCTGGTTTCGATTCCGCAAAACTGCAGGCCATGCTTGAACGCGCCGCGGATGAACCCATCAACCTCCATGCCGTCATCGTCGAGCGCCACGGCCGCCTTGTCGCCGAGCTCTACCATCCCGGCAAGGACAAGGGCGTCTATGGCCTGATCGCCACGACCACCGACTTCGGCCCGAAGACGCTCCACGACGTGCGCTCCGTCGGCAAGAGTGTCGTCAGCCTGCTCATCGGCGTTGCGCGCCAGGAAGGCAAGCTCAAGGACTTGTCACAACCCGTTCTCGATTTCTATCCCGAGTTCAAGACGCTGCAAACACCGCCGCGCCGCGCCATTACCCTCGAGCATCTGCTCACCATGAGCAGCGGCTTTGAATGGCAGGAAGGCGGACCGGGCCGCGACGACGAACATCGCCTCTACTGGAAATCGACGCCGAGCGACTACGTCCTGAGCCGACCCATCGCTGCGCCGCCGGGCACTCGTTTCAACTACAACAGCGGCGGCAACCTCGTATTGGCCGACATCCTTGCCCGCGTCACTGCGACGCCACTGAAGGACTACGCACGCACTCGCCTCTTCGAACCGCTCGGCATCACCGACTGGGAATGGACGGGAGATCTTCATGGCCGCCCGATGGCCTTCACCGGCTTGCGCCTGCGTCCCCGCGACATGGCGAAGCTGGGCAGGCTGGTACTCAACCACGGACAGTGGAAAGGACGACAGCTTGTTCCCGCCGACTGGATCGACGCATCCCTGAAACCGCGGCTCGCTACCGGCTTCGACGGAACACGCTACGGCTACCAATGGTGGACAGGCAGCGTGCGCTGGCAGGGCAAGCAGCTTCCCTGGGCTGCTGCGTTCGGCAACGGCGCGCAGCGCATCTTCGTCGTGCCCGATCTGGATCTCTGCGTCGTCACCACTGCCGGCGCCTATGGCGACATCGCCGTGGCGAAACGCATCGACGCGTTGCTGCAGGACATCGTGGCGACGATCGATCGCCAGTAGTCGACCTCAATCGACGTCGACCACGTCCTTCCACGCGAACGAGCCATCCACTGCAGTCCCGCCCGCCGGCTGCAGGTGCGTCAGCACCCGCGTCGGCGCGAATCCCGGCGGCAAGGCGATATCGCCGGACACGCGCTGGAACAGCTTGAAGTCATAGGGAATGCCGTCCGAACCGGCGTCCTGGCGCAAGTCGCTCCACGCCAGCTTGCGCAGCTTGCCGTCCTGCATGCCTTCCACGGCGAGCGTGAACTTGCCGCTGTTGTCGCCGTCGCGGTTCACGTTCTGCCCGATCATCGCCTGGAAGCGCCACACCGCGCCGCCCTGCTGGTGGACCTGCATCGCCTGCACCGCCAGCGGACGGCGATCGGCGGTCGCGCCGACAAACTTCTGGTAGAACGCGGCGTCCGCCTTCAGCGAGGCGATTTCCTCGTCGCGCTGCGCCAATGTCTTCTGCAATTCGGCATTGGCCGCGCGCGAGATCTCGTCGGACTTGCGGGCGTTCGCCAGCGCCTGCTGCAGGTCGGCGACATTGCCCGGCATCGACACCGCCGGATTCAGCGCGCCCGGTGGCGCGCGATGCGCGGCCCGCCACAGGCCCAGCGCCGCACCGGCCATCACCAGCAATGCCGTCACGCTCCACGCCACGCCGGCCAGCGTAAGGCGTCTTGCAGTCGATTGTGTGGACGGGTCCGCAGTCATACGGTCGTATAGCCCCCGGCTTCACATCGCGTCAAGGTAGGCTGCTGCATAAAGCGCCGATACGGGACCCGCTTCCCGAGGGGGATATGCCAATGCTGCACCTGACTTCCACCCATGTCTTCATCATCGGCATCCTGCTGGCGTGGCTGGCGGGCATCCGCGTCTATCTCACCGTCTTCGGCATCGGGCTCGCCGGCGCCATGGGCTGGATGCACCTGCCCGACGGCCTGCAGGTCACCGAATCGCCGTGGGTGCTCGGCATCACCGGGGTGATGGCCGTCGCTGAGTTCTTCGCCGACAAGATTCCCGGCGTCGACAGCGCCTGGGACCTCGCGCATACCCTGCTGCGTGTTCCCGCCGGCGCCTTCCTTGCCGCAGCAGCGATCCCGACCGTCACCGGCGGCGCCGTGGATGGCGGTGCGGGAATGCATACCGGCATGCTCGCCGCCGGTGCGTTGACCGCACTCACCAGCCACACGCTGAAGACCGCAACGCGCGGGATGATCAACACCTCGCCGGAACCGGTCAGCAACTGGACGGCATCGATCGTCGAGGACACCACCACCGTCGGCGCATTGGCGCTGATCTGGACGCACCCGTGGGTCGCCTTCGGCCTGGCGATGGCGGTCACCATCACCGTGCTGCTGCTGATGTGGTGGCTGTGGCGCAAGCTGAGCCGCCTGCACCGCCAGCTGCGCGATACCTTCCAGGGCAAGCCGGCGATCGAAGCGAACCGCGATCAATCCTCGGCGGCGTGAGTCACCGGCACCCGCGGCTGGATCGGCCGGCGCCGGCCCTGGTGGTTGAACAGCAGCGCGCGTGAGCGCGGATCGGGCGGCGGGATCGCGCCCTGCCCGGCGATGTCGCGCGCCAGCGGTGCGAGATGGTGCAGGGCCGAGGCATAGACCCGGCGCTTGAACATCACCACGTTGTCGATCGGGTACCAGAAGTCGACCCAGCGCCAGCGATCGAATTCGGGATGCTCGGTGGCGTCCAGTCTCAGGTCGGACTCCTCGCCCTTGAGCTTGAGCAGGAACCACACCTGTTTCTGGCCGATGCAGACCGCGCGCTCCTGGCGGCGGATCGCCCGCGGTGGCAGGCGGTAGCGCAGCCAGCCCGGGGTCGCCCCCAGCACCTCGACGTGATGGCTCTGCAGGCCGGTCTCTTCCTCCAGCTCGCGGTACATCGCTTCCAGCGGTGTCTCGTCGCTGTTCATCCCGCCCTGCGGGAACTGCCAACCGTCACGGCGTATCCGCCGTGCCCAGAACACACGCCCATCCTCGTGCATGAGCACGATGCCCACGTTGGGGCGATATCCGTCCGGATCGATCACGATGCGGACTCCAAAACTTGACTGCCATCGACTCTGCCACGCGAAATGTGACGGAACAACAGCATTGACGTCCTACCCGCAGCCATGCAAAATTACGGGTTCCCCGCGCTTGCCGCGGGCGTTTCGGCTATGTAGCTCAGCCGGTTAGAGCACAGCACTCATAATGCTGGGGTCGGTGGTTCGAGTCCACCCATAGCCACCATGCGCAAAGCCCCGCTGTCGCGGGGCTTTTTGCTTTCCAGGGCCTGGACCAGACATAGCGCGCACGGCCCCAGCAGCAACGCGTAATCGGCGAAACATGCCAGCTCCCAGCGCATGCCCAGATCGGGCAGCGGATGACCCATGAGCAGCGGCAACAGGATATGGAACTGGAAGATGTAGAAGGCGCCACCGTAGAGCGTGCCCAATGCCGCGAGGCGCACGCCCGGCCTTCCCGATCCAAGCAGGCGACCGAGCGGGAACGCCCCTGAAATCATCAGCAGCATCATCGCCAGCTGGGCCAGGATTCCGATCACTGCGATCTCCAGCGGCGCCATCGACCTGACATCGACGAACCAGCGCGCGACCGAACGCAGGATGCGATCGAGCGGGACATTCCAGTAGATGGCGGCGATGGCGAGATCGATCGCGCCCATCGCCGCGGCGACGAGGATCATCAGTCCGGCGGCATTCCACGCCCCGGAAACCTGCCCGACATTCGTGTTCTGGTGCATCGCGATCACCCATGGTGGCCCGAGCCCAGCATACAAAGCACGCGCCCGGCGGCCGGACCGATTCAGGCGGCAACGCCCGGTCCAATCGGGCAACGCCGGGAATACCTGCGACAATGCGCACCGCATGGATATCTTCAAAGTCTTCACCCTCGAAGCCGCACACCGCCTGCCCAACGTGCCGGAAGGCCACAAGTGCGCGCGCCTGCACGGCCACAGCTTCCGGGTCGAACTGCGCGTGCGCGGCGAACCCGGCGCGGACACCGGCTGGGTGATGGACTTCGCCGACATCAAGTCCGCCTTCCGGCCCATTTACGACCAGCTGGACCACCACTACCTCAATGACATCCCCGGTCTCGAGAATCCGACCAGCGAACGCCTGGCGGTGTGGATCTGGGAGCGCCTGAAGCCGGGCCTGCCCCTGCTGGCCGAAATCGTGGTCCACGAGACCTGCACCTCGGGCTGCCGCTATACCGGCTGAAGCTGAACGGTTCAACATATTCAGCTGCTCTTGTTGCAATGCACAAAAATCTGGTTTATGCTGCGACGCACAAATCGGCATTCCGCCGGTTTCATACGGAGCATCACCATGTACCAGCAGTTCAACGACCAGTTCGCCGCGAACACGCGCCAGTACGCTGAGACTGCCGCGCACATCAACCGCCTCGCCCTGCAGAACGTCGAGCACGTGTTCGGCCTGCAGCTGGCTGCCCTCGAAGAGAACACCGGCGCCGCTTTCGCCTACTTCAACCAGTTGCTCGACGTCCGTGACCTCAACGGTCTGCGCGAAGTCGTGCCGGCTGGCGTCCAGATCGCCCGCGAGAACATCGAACGCGCGGTTGTCGCCGGCCAGGAAGCCTACGAGACCACCGTCAAGACCAACGAGACCATCGGCCAGATCGCCAAGGGTCAGTTCGAGCAGGCCACCAAGAAGGCCACCGCCCAGGTCGAGAAGGTCGCCAAGACCGCCGGTCGCCGCAAGTAATACCGCTTACGCACGACCACCCCATGGTTGTGGAGAGCCCGGCTTCGGCCGGGCTTTCTTTTTGGGGGAGATGAAGCTTCGCGCCATGACCTCCGAGGTCATTGCCGCGATCCGGCGCGACTCGCAATCTGCACGTCATCCAATCCCGTGATGACACCGATGATTCCACCCCGCGCATTGCTGCTCACTCTCGCCCTCGTCGTTGCGCCGATGGCGCCATCCCGTGCCGCGACGCTTGACGCCGAACATGCACAACTGGCGACGCTGGCCGGCCACTGGAACGTCACCCAATCGATGTGGACATCACCCGGCAAGGCGCCGCAGGTCGATCGCGGCAACGCCGTGGTCACTCCGGTGTTGAACGGCAGCCGCCTGCGCCAGGAACTGCACATCGAAGCGCCCGGCAAACCGTTCGACGGCCTCGGCTATTTTGGCTACGACAACGCCAGGCGCGAGTACTACAGCACCTGGATGGACATCAATTTCCCGGGGATGATCGTCGCGTCCGGCGACTTCGATGCCGCGAACGCACGCTATACCTTTCGCGCGATGGTGGCTGACGGCGCGAAGCCCGGTGCGCAAATCCCGCTGCGCGAAGTGCTGCAGGTGATCGACGCCGACCATTTCCGCTACGACTACTACGAAAACCACGGCAAGGGCGAAGCGCTGGCCGTGCGCCTCGACTACGTGCGCGCCGACTGAAGCAGGTCGGCGCAGACAGCGGCGGTATGGTCGTCGGCGGGGAAGGCGCAATCGATGCGCATCTCGTCCAGCGTGACGTTGCGCGGCGTCGAGAACGTGGTGATGGTTTCGAAGAAACTGAGATCGCCGCGACTGCTGCGGAAGGTCATCGTCAGGATCGGCGATGGCGCGCCGAGGGCATCGCGATGGCGCCAATCCCTGGGAACGCCGGGATAACGCAGGATGTCCTCGAGCAATGCCTGTCCGCGACCATCGCCCGGCGAAGCGGCGATTTCCTGGTGGAGGTGGCGGATGAATTTTTCCGCGACTTCTTCCCAGTTGACGATGAAAGCGCGGATGTCCTCGGGATCGAACACCTGGTGGAGGATGTTGCCGTGCGGACTCTGGCGTCCCGACATCACCAGCTGATTGATGCGGATGGCGCCGTCGTTGACCTGCAGCACGTTCCAGTAGCGATCGAGCACGAAGGCCGGATACGGCTCCTGGTGGGTGATGATCATGCCGACCGCGCGCCGCATCATGTCGAGCGCCGGCGCATCAAGCGTGGTTTCGGCGTAGTGCGGCGCATAACCGGCGGCCACCATCAGCGCGTTGCGTTCGCGCAACGGCATCGCCAGCACGTCGGCGATCCGCGCCAGCACGCCGCGTCCCGCCTGCGCCTTGCCGGTTTCGATATAGCTGAGATGGCGTGAGGAAATGCCCGATTCCAGCGCGAGATCGAGCTGGCTGAGCCGACGCAGTCCGCGCCATTCGCGCAGCAAGTGCCCGATCGGCGGATGGATCATCGTGTTGCTCAAGCGTCCCACTCCAGCACGGCCAGTCGCGGCACCGGCAGCACGCGATCGAGGATGGCGATGTTGTCGTCGCGATGCGACATCGCCGGATCGATGCTGTTGCCGATCCAGCCGACCAACTCGCAGCCGTCGGCGAGGATCGCGCGCGCGGTCGCCCGCGCCTGATGCACGCAACCGAGGCGCAAACCGACCACCATCACCACCGGCAGGTTGAGCGAACGCACCAGTTCCGATTGCTCCAGCTGCGGCATCAACGGCGCCAGCCAGCCGCCGACTCCTTCGACCACCACGCCATCGGCGAGCTTCCCCAGGCGGAAATGCGCAGTGAGTATGTTGATCGGATCGATGACGACACCTGCGTCGCGCGCGGCCAGCTCCGGTGCCAACGGCAATTCCAGCGCATAGGGATTGACATCGGCATAGGGCGCTTCGACGTTCGACGCCGCGATCAGCGCTTCGGCGTCCTCGCTGCGCCATTCGCCATCGCGCCACGCGCAACCGCTGGCGACCGGCTTCATGCCGACGACACGGCGGCCTTCCAGCGCGAGCTGGCGCAACAGCCACGCCGAAGCATGCGTCTTGCCGATGCCGGTATCGGTGCCGGTCACATAACAATTGCGGGGGAGCGCGTTCATTCTTTCATTATCACCACAACCCGGCCGCGATAAACTGTGCCAATGTTCACTGCTACCACCCTCGCCGGCAGCAAGCCGGAACAGTACACGCAGCTGCTGGAACAGGCCCGCGCCCTGCTCCACGATGAACGCGACCGGATCGCCAACGCCGCCAATCTTTCGGCGCTGGTCTACCACGCGCTGCCCGACCTCAACTGGGCCGGCTTCTATTTCCACGATGGCCGCGAGCTGGTGGTCGGTCCGTTCCAGGGCCTGCCCGCCTGCGTGCGCATCCCGCTGGACAAGGGCGTGTGCGGCGCCGCGGCGAGCACCCGCACCACCCAGCGCGTGGAAGACGTGCACGCCTTCCCCGGCCACATCGCCTGCGATTCGGCATCGCGTTCGGAACTCGTGGTGCCGCTGGTTGCAAGCGACGATTCACTGATCGGCGTGTTCGATCTCGACAGTCCGGAGCCGGGTCGTTTCGATGAAGAAGACCAGCGCGGACTGGAAGCGATCGCTGCGGTATTCGTGAAGTCGCTGGGGTGATCGGCGCGCTCAGGCGCGCTCATCGACCACGATCACTTCGATCCCGAGTCGCTGCAAGCCTTCGCGATATTCGTCGCTGATGCTGGCGTCGGTGATGACGACATGGATCTGGTCGAGCTTGGCGATCCGATGCAGGCTGACGCGCCCGAACTTCGAGGCGTCGGTCAGCACCACCACCTTGCGCGCGCGTTCGACCATGCGATGGTTGAGGTTGGCTTCTGCTTCATCGTGGGTGGTCAGGCCGAATTGCAGGTCGAAACCGTCGACGCCAAGGAAGAGTGCGTCGAAACCGTAGGAATTGAGGCTGGCCTCGGCCTGCGCGCCCTGCAGTGACAGCGCCTGCTTGCGCAGCAAACCGCCGGTCAGGCGCAGCTCCACGCCGGGTGCATTCGCAAGCTCCCAGGCGATATTGAGGCCGTTGGTCATCACGATCAGATCCTGGTGACCGCGCAGGTGATGCGCCAGCATCATCGTGGTCGAACCGGAATCGATGATGATGTTGTCGCCGGCCTTGACCAGTCGCGCCGCGTGCGCGCCGATGGCGTCCTTGACCGGATGGTTCAGCACGTCCTTCTCGTGGATGTCCTGTTCCTGCGGCGGCGTGCGCACCAGGGTCGCGCCACCGTGGGTGCGCGTGGCCAGCCCCTGCGACTCGATGTGGGTGAGATCGCTGCGGATCGTCACCGACGACACATCGAAGCGCTCGACCAGGTCGGCGACGTGGACGCTGCCGTGCTCGACCAGCGACTGGAGGATCTGTTCCCTGCGGCGGCGGGTATTGCGCATGGTGGGCGGCGAAGGTTGCATCTGCCGAAGATTAACCTGCTGCACCCGTCGTGGTGCGATTGCGGGTGCAGGCGCGGGCATATTCGCCCAAGCGCGCGGCGATCTTGTCGCGCACCAGGGCCAGCGGATCGTCCTGCAGGCGACCCTCGAACAGCGCGCGCGCCTGTTCCGGCAGGACCTGGCTGACCAGCATTTTCGGCGGCGCGTGGCGACGCAGGTTGGCGATCAAGGTGTCGACCGCGGCCTGCACTGACGCGTCACCCCAGTAGTAGCGGCAGCGATCGCTCAACGCGTATTTGCGCAACAGCTGCAGCTGGTGGGCATCGCCGTGGTAGTGATTCTGCCAATTCTTCGGATTGCGCAGCATGGCGTCGTCGAGCGTCGCGACGAGATTGGAGCGCTCGCCTTCCGGCACCAGTTCATCCTCCATCGCCGCCAGTGCGAACAATGCTTCGCGATAGGCGAAGGTCGCGGCAGGGCCGACCTTGAGGATGGCGAAGTGATCGCGCACCAGTGCGTGCAGCGAATTTTCCGTCTGGTAATCGGTGGAATGCGCCTCGAACACGATGCGCGGCTGCGCTTCGAGGAAGCGCGACAATTCTTGCGCTGCGGCCGGATCGTAGTGATGGACATCGCTGTGGTCGAAATCGACGCCGGGCTGCACCACCATCGCGATCACGCGCTGCCACGCCGCCGCGAGATCAGGCGCGGAGAACGCGCGGGCGTGGATCTCGAGTGTCTTCGCCGCGGCCTGCGGCGTCGTGACCTGCAAGCCCGCATCCAGCGATGCCTCGCCACCGGGCGTCGGCACTTCGGTGCCGATCACGTAGACCGGCGGCGGCAGTCCGGCATTCGCGGCAGTCGTTTCCGCGATGCGCGCCAGCAAGGCCGAACGTTCGGCGACGATCTCGTCCGGCAGAGGCACCGGATCGTCGGCGCAGGACATGCTGCAATCGAGATGGATCTTCTCGAAGCCAGCGGCGACATAGGCACGGATCAATTCCTGCGCATGCGCCATCGCTTCGGCAGCCGGCAGTTTCTGCCAGGCGTTGGGCCCGAGATGGTCACCACCGAGGATCAGGCGTTCGCGCGGAAAGCCATGCCCGCGTGCGAGTTCCAGCAGGTAGTCGCGGAACTGCGGCGGCGTCATCCCGGTATAGCCACCGAACTGGTCGACCTGGTTCGAAGTCGCTTCGACCAGCAGCGGCGTGCCGTATTCGCTGGCGACATCCATCGCGGCGAGCAGCACCTGGTCGTTGCTGCAGCACACGCTGCAGATGCCGACGGATTCGCCGGCACGGTGCGCGTCGATGATGGATTGGAGAAGGGACACGTCAGGCTCCGATCGATTCTGTGTATGGATTCAATGCGCCGCGCCGTACTGGCGCGCCAGCAACGCGGCGCCGCGCGCACCACCGGCATCGCCGAACAGTGGCGGCAGGATCGGCGGCACCCGGGTGTTGCGGAAAAGATGCGAGACAATCACTGCCGGCAGGTCGCGATACAGCGACTCCAGTTTCGACAGGCCTCCACCAAGCACGATCGCATGCGGGTCAAAAGCCTTCACCACATCGGCCAGCGCATGACCGAGCAGGTCGAGATGGATCGCCAGCGCGCGTGTCGCCGCTTCATCACCCGATTGCGCCGCCGCGATCACCGCGCCGGCATCGACAGCATCGCCACCGAGATGACGATGCAGCCGTGCAAGCCCGGTACCGGAAACGTAGCACTCGATGCAGCCGAGCAAGCCGCAGGCGCAATCGTGGATCGGCAATCCATGTTTCGCGATCAAGGTTGCCGGAACGGTCCAGTGTCCCCATTCGACGCCGAGGCCGTTGTAGCCGGACACCAGTCGCCCATCGATGCAATAACCACCACCGGCGCCGGTGCCGAGGATGGCGCCGATCATCGTCGGATAGCCGGCCGCGGCACCGCCATTCGCTTCCGAGATGGCGAAGCATTGCAGATCGTTGCCGATGCACAGCGGCCGCTGCAGGCGCGCCTGCAAATCGGCGACGACAGGCTTGCCGGTGATCGCCGGAACATTCACGCTGAAGCCCGATCCGGTGTCGCGATCGACCACGCCGGGCACGCCGATGCCGATGGCGTCGCAACTGCGCCCGAGTTCTGCGTCGGCATTCGCCACCAATGTCGCGACGGCATCGAGGAAGGCCGGATAGTCCTGCGTCGGCGTCGCCACGCGCTGGCGATGCGTGACCTGCAATGCGTCATCGCAGGCGACGAGCTCGATCTTGGTACCGCCGACATCGACGCCGTACCAGAGATGCATGCCGCGTTCGCCGACGGACTCAGCCATGGCCGTGGATGGTCACGCCCTGCACGACGCGATTGACCGTGCCGTCGGGGAAGGGATTGTCCGGGGTGAAACCGAGCGCGGCCGAACGCCACAGGGCATAGCGCTGCGCGAACGTCAGCCACAGCGGCGCCAGCCATGCATCGGGCAACATCGGCACGCGCAAGGTCACGTCGTCGCTTTCGCCATCGACCTGCGGGCCGATCGACAACACCTGTCCGGCAACACCATCGCGGCGCAATTCATCGAGCAGATCCTGTTCGTAGCGACGCGCCAGGGATTGCGCGCTGCGCACGACCACCACCAGTGTGTCGCCATCAAGCAACGACTTCGGGCCATGGCGGAATCCCAACGGCGTGTTGGCGAATGCAGGCACGCGTCCGGCGGTGAGCTCTAACAACTTGAGCGCCGCTTCGCGCGACCAACCCTCGAGCGGACCGCTGCCGAGATAGATCACGCGCGCATGCGGCTGCGCCGCAAGTTTGGCCACCGCGACTTCCCACTGCACCAGCGCATCCCGACCGAGCGTGGCAACGCTGCGCAACTGCGCGAGGCGCTGCGACCACGCCGCGGAATCGAAAGTGGCAAGCGCGGCCAGCAACATGCAGGTGAGACTGCTGGTCATCGCGAATGCGCGGTCGCAACTCGCGGCCGGCATCAGCAGGGTGAACGTGTCGTCGCGATCGCGGCCGCGGCGCGCGAGTTCGCCTTCGGCATTGCAGGTGATGTCGAGGAAGCGCGTGGTCGCGACGCTGGCGCGCACCAGGTCGACGGCGGCGACGCTTTCCGGGCTGGAACCACTGCGTCCGAACGACACCAGCAGCGTCGGGCGATCGCGCATCAGATAGCCGTCGGGATGGGTCAGCAGCGATGTGGTGTGGATCGCGCGCACATCGGCCGGCCATTGCGCATTGATGCGATCGGCCACCATCTCGGCAACGAAACCGGAACTGCCGGCGCCGGTGAAGATCACGCGATTCAGTGGATCGCGCAGCCAGTCGCCGATGAAGGCCGTGAGCGCTGGCTGTTCGCGTTCGAGAATGTCGGCGAGTTCAGCCCACAACGCCGGCTGCTGCTCGATTTCGGCATGGGTGTGGCCACCGCCAAGTTGCTGCCAGTTCGAAGCATCCGGGGACGAATTCGCGTGCATGGTCGAAGCCTGATGGGACCGGGCAACGATGGCCATTTTCTTTCGAAATGTCAAATATCGAAAATAAATAGAAAGTTTCTGTTCGATGAGCACATGACCCTTCAAATGGCGCGCATACGCGTCGGTATCGAGTTTTCCCGGATACTGAATGGGCTGATACGAAACCTCGACTCCCAATATCTTTCGATATTCGCATTAATCTTGCATTTTATTTTCATTTTTATTGACTTTTCGAAAAATCCTGCCCTAGAGTCGGGTCATTGCTTTCACATGCCGCTCACGATGCGGCGATCCCGGGGTCAGAATTGTCGAATCGCACACCACGCTGCAATGGATTGGCCCTCGCCCTGGCGATGTCGCTGCTGGCGATCGCCCACCCGGCCCGTGCCGATGCCGTGGGCGATCTCCGTACCGTCGCGCCCGTCGCCGGCAGTGACGTCACTGCCCCTGCGTGGGAGATCACCACCGCCAGCGGCGCCCGCCTGCGTATCGATGTCTTGCGCCCCGACCTGATCCGCGTCCAGGCCGGACGCAACGGCGTGCTGTCGCCATCGGGTGACAAGGCGACGCCGATCGTCGTGCCGCAAACAGCAGCCAAGGTCACGGCAACGCTCGAACAGGATGCCAGCGAGATCCGCATTCGCACCGATGCGTTGGTGCTGCATGTGCAACGTCATCCGCTGAAGTTGTCGCTCGATCGCATCGATGGCAGCAAGACGACCGCGCTGTGGCACGAATTGCAGCCGCTCGACCTCGCGAAAGAACAAAGCGTGCAGGTGCTCTCCAGCGATGCCGGCGAACGTTTCTTCGGCGGCGGCCAGCAGAACGGCCGCTTCGAGTTCAAGGGCCGCGAAGTGCCGATCTCGTATTCCGGCGGCTGGGAAGAAGGCGATCGCCCGAGCCCAGCCCCGATGCTGTTGAGTTCGCGCGGCTGGGGCATGTTGCGCAACACCTGGAGCGATGGCGATTACGACCTGCGTCAATCCGATGCAGCGACGCTGTTGCACAAGGAAGATCGTTTCGATGCCTACTACTTCGTCGGCGCGGATCTGCATGCCTTGCTCGATCGCTACACCGCGCTGACCGGGCGCGCGAAAATGCTGCCGCGCTGGGCGCTCAGCTACGGCGATGCCGATTGCTACAACGACGGCGACAACAAGAAGAAGCCGGGCACCGTGCCCGCTGGTTGGAGCGACGGCCCCACCGGCACCACGCCCGACGTGATCGACAGCGTGGCGAAGAAGTATCGCGAGAACGACATGCCGGGCGGCTGGATCCTGCCCAACGACGGCTATGGTTGCGGCTACACCGACCTGCCGAAGACGGTCGCGGGCCTGAAGAAATACGGATTCCGCACCGGGCTGTGGACGGAGAACGGCGTCGCCAAGATCGCCTGGGAAGTCGGCACCGCCGGCACCCGCGCACAGAAACTCGACGTCGCCTGGACCGGCAAGGGCTACCAGTTCGCGATGGACGCCAACCATTCCGCCTACGACGGCATCTTGAACAATTCCGATTCGCGCCCGTTCCTGTGGACGGTGATGGGCTGGGCCGGCATCCAGCGTTACGCGGTGGCATGGACCGGCGATCAGAGCGGCAGCTGGGATTACATCCGCTGGCACATCCCGACGCTGATCGGCTCCGGCCTGTCCGGCTACGCGTACGCCACCGGCGATGTCGATGGCATCTTCGGCGGCAGCCCGGAAACCTTCACCCGCGACCTGCAGTGGAAAAGCTTCACGCCGGTGTTGATGGGCATGTCGGGCTGGTCGGCGAACGAGCGCAAGCATCCGTGGGCGTTTGACGAACCGTATCGCAGCATCAATCGCGATTACCTGAAGTTGAAGATGCGCCTGACGCCGTACATGTACGGACTGACGCGCGAAGCGGAAACCAGCGGCGCTCCGATCGTGCGCGGACTGATGTGGGACAACACGAACGATCCGCAGGCACTGACCGAAGCGCACAAATACGAATTCCTGCTCGGTCGCGAACTGCTGGTGGCGCCGGTGTATCGCAGCCAGGCGGCGACGCGTGGCTGGCGACGCGACATCCACCTGCCGCAGGGCCGCTGGATCGATTACTGGGATGGCCGCCAGGTCACTGCAGGTGCGCAAGGCATGCAGGTCGATCGCCAGGTCGAATTGAAGACGCTGCCGATCTTCGTGCGCGCTGGTGCGATCCTGCCGATGTATCCGGAAATGCTGTTCGATGGCGAGAAGCCGCTCGACGAAGTGACGTTCGATCTCTATCCGCAGGGCGAATCGCATTACACCCTGTACGAGGACGACGGCAACACGCGACGTTACCAGCAGGGTGAATCGAGCGAACAGGCGATCACCATGCAGGCGCCAGCGCAAGGCAGCGGTGAAGTGCGCGTGCACCTCGACAGCGTGAAAGGCCAGTACGCCGGCCAACTGTCGCAGCGTCGCTATGCATTGCGCGTGTTGAGCCGCCAGCGCCCGAATGCGGTGCAACTCGATGGCCGCGCCCTGCCCTTCATCGCCGACCGCAAGGCATTGGCGACAGCGAACGAAGGCTGGACCTTCGACGCCAATGATCGCCACGGCACGATCTTCGTGCGCACGGCGGCCGGCGACATTCGCACTGCGCACGACATCCGCCTCGATATCCCGACTGCGGCAGCACCTGCTGATGACGTGTTCCCGAATGCACCGGCATTGGGTCGCGCGTTGCCTGCCGACAGCATGGTGGTGGTGAACCGCCCGACGGAAGAACCCGGCCATGCGCTGGAAAACGCCTTCGACGACGATGCCGGCACCTGGTTCCGCACCGTGCGCAACCAGGCGATCCACACCGGCGCGCACGAATGGACGATCGGTTTCGGCGAACGCAAGTTGATCGACGGCATCGAACTGGCGCCGCGTAACGACAAGAACTGGAAGTACGGCCAGATCCGCGACTACGAAATCTACATGGCCGACAGCAACGGCGAATGGGGTGAACCGATCGCGCGTGGCCAGCTCAAGCTGTTGCAGGGCACGCAGAAGATCGAATTCGCGCCGCATGCCGGCCGCCTGTTGCGCTTCCGCGTGTTGAGCGTGCAGAACCCCGAAGGCGACAACGCGAGTTCGACCGATCCGATGGTGTTGGCTGCTGCAGGTGGCGACAACACCCGCGCATTCGACGCGCTGCAACCGCGCGAGGTCGGTCCGATCACGTTGTCGACCTTCCACATCCTCGAGCACCAGGCCGGCGAGCATCCGGAACAGCAACGCTATCTGTCCGAACTCGCACTGCCCGCGAAGTTGGCGAACAGCGTCGCGCGCGACCACGCGCACGGCGGCAAGCTGCCGATGCAGATGAACGGCCTGCGCTTCCAGCACGGCCTCGGTGTCGGCGCCAGCAGTCGCATCGATATCAAGCTCGACGGCGACTGGCGCATGTTGCGTGCCGATCTCGGCGTCGACGACAGCTGTCGCGATGCCGGCAGCCTGCGCTTCCAGGTGTGGAGCGACAACCGCCTGCTCTACGACAGCGGCGTGGTGAAGGCACCCGGCGTGGTCAAGCCCGAACTCGATATCCGCGGCGCGCACGCCCTGAGCCTGCGCACGCTCGGCGCGCAATCCCCCAAGGTCTGCGGCAACTGGGCCAATGCCGTCCTGATCGGACGGCAGGGCGACAGGGCCGGGATCATCGCGATGCCCTGACCACGGGCGTGACTCCCCATCCAACCACCAACAGTCGACATCGACTTTCCGCCAGGAGACAAGGATGCAACACCGACACCACCGCTTTCCCAAGATGAATCGTTGCGCGATTGCCGTGGCGCTGGGGCTCGGCCTTGCCGCATCGATGCCTGCCATGGCGCAGTCGAACGCGACCACCACCATCTACGGTACCGTTCCCGCCGGCAACGACGTGCGCGTCATCCTCGTGAACGGCGCAACCGGCGTCACGCGCACGATCCAGCCCGATGCCAACGGCCGTTACAGTGCCAATTCGTTGCCGCCAGGACATTACCAGGTCCGGGTGATGCGCGGCGACCAGGTCGTCAACACGTCCGAGGTCGATGCGTTGCTCGGCAGTGGCGTCGAAGCAAGCTACGGCGGCGGCAAGGGTTCCGCTGCGGGCGACAAGGATCTCGGCTCGGTCGTCGTGACCAGCAGCGCGCACCGCATCGACACCACGACCACCAACAACGGCGTGACGCTCACCGCCCGGGAGCTGAAGACACTGCCCATCGCCAACGATGTGAATTCGGTGATCCAGCTGACCCCGGGCGTGACCCGCAACACCAACGGCCAATATGGCAGCACGCCGCAGATCGGCGGCTCAGGCGCGTCCGAGAACGCCTACTACGTCAACGGCTTCCCGGTCACCAATATCCTCACCCAGGTGGGTGCGGCCGAGCTTCCGTTCGGTGCCATCGACAACATGCAGGTGCTCACCGGCGGCTATGGCGCCGAGTTCGGGCGCTCGACGGGAGGCGTGGTCAACATCACCACCAAGAGCGGCGGCAACACATGGCATGTGGGCGGCAAGTATTCGCTGGTTCCGGGCGGCCTGCGCGGCAATCCGGCAAATACCGTGTATCCCGACACCGGTGCCAACCCGGCAACGGATGGCACCCTGCAATACTGGAACAAGGGCAACACTTCCACCAGCAAGGTCTATGGCCTCTACATTGGCGGCCCGATCATCAGGAACAAGCTGTTCGCCTTCCTCGCCGCCGAGCAGACGCGCACGGATTCCGAATCCATCGCCGCCACGTCCACCGCCACCGCGTCCCAGCTCCGGAACGGCTGGAACGTCAGCAACACCAAGGTGGAGCATTACCTGCTCAAGCTCGACTACAACCTGACCGACAACCACCACTTCGAATTCACCAAGATGTACGACCGCACTACCCTGCAGTCGCAGAACTTCGGCTATGACTACGCCACCCACAGCTCCAACGGCGTGCCGGGCGGTGGCGGCAATACCTACATCAACAATTGCCCCAACAACAACTACTGCGTTCCCGGCGCAAATCTCACCATCGCCAAGTACACCGGCTACCTCACCGACAGGCTGACGATCACGGCGCTGTACGGCGACTCGCGCACCACGCACGCGCGCACGCCCTGGAATTACGATCCGGCGCTTGCCCAGACCAGCTCCAGCGTGACCTCGCGCGTGCCCGGCCTGACCTACAACGATCCCCAACCCATCACCGGCTTGCTGGTGGCAAACGGCTCCGGCGACCGCCAGAAGGGTGGCCGCTTCGACATGGAATACCAGTGGGGCAAACACGACCTGCGCGCCGGCATCGACCGGATGCTGATCAACTCCACGGTAGGCAACGAGCTGGCAGGCGGCTCGAGCTGGGTTTACCTGTACTCCGCCAATCCGGGCTACAAGCCGTTCGGCGCGACCGAGACACTGGCCCAGGGCGGCGGCTACGGCCCGCAGGGCTATTACGTCAGCCAGAACTTCCAGTCCAAGATCGCGCACCCGTCCAGCGTGCAGTCGGCCCAGTACATCCAGGACCGCTGGCAGGTCACGCCACGCCTGCTGCTCGACCTGGGCCTGCGTCGCGAACAGTTCACCAACAACGACAGCTTCGGCCGCGAGTTGATCTCGCAGCGGAACATGATCGCGCCGCGCCTGGCCCTCAGCTGGGACATGATGGGTGACGGCACGACCAAGCTGTACGCCAATGTCGGTCGCTATAACTTGCCGGTGCCCTCCAGCCTGTCCAGCAACATCGCCACCGGGCTGCTCTCCACCAGCAAGTACTACACCTACACCGGCGTCGATCCCGTCACCGGCGCACCGACCGGCCTGAATGCCATCAGCGGGACCGTTTCGGTCAACAACGCCTACGGCCAGACCCCGGATCCGCGCTCACTGGTGGCGATCAACCTCAAGCCGTTCTCGCAGGACGAGTTCACGGTGGGCGTCGAACACGCCATGTCCAAGGCATACAACGTCGGCGCCAGCCTGCTCTACCGCAGGCTCAACGACACACTGGACGACACCTGCGACCAGCGCCCCATCGATGCCTGGGCGGAACGCCACGGCGTCGATGAAAGCAACTACGCCGGCTTCAACTGCGCCATCATGAATCCGGGGCGCGACAACAGCATGCTGGTGGACTTCGGCGACGGCGCCGGTTTCCGTCGCGTGGACATCACTGCGCAAGAATGGGGCACGCCGCGCCCCAATCGCAGCTACAAGGCACTCAATCTTTTCGCCGAGCATCCCTTCAGCAACCACTGGTACGGCAAGCTGACCTACACGCTCTCCTACAGCAAGGGCAATCAGGAAGGCCAGACCGATTCGGTCGGCGGCGGCGACGTTGGCCTGACCGTCAGTGACGATCACAAGGAACTGATGTACAACTCCTACGGCTATCTCGCCAACGACCATCGCCATGCGATCAAGGCCTACGGCTTCGTGCAGGTCCACCCGGACATCACCGTCGGGGCCAACCTGGAAGTGGTCTCGGGCGCGCCACGCAGCTGCATGGGCAATTATCCGTATGAAGACTTCGGCTACGGTTCGTCCTACTTCTACTGCGACGGCGTGGCCGCGCCACGCGGCACCGGCGGTCGCCTGCCGTGGACCGAGCGCCTGGACCTGAACTTCATCTACACGCCCCATTTCCTCAAGGGCCTGAGCCTCAAGGCCGACGTGTTCAACGTGTTCAACACCCAGACCACGACGCGCATGAGCGATTCGCATGAGAAGGCCGATGGAACGATCAGCGCCACCTACGGCCAGATCACCGGGCGGCAAGCGCCGCGTTATGTGCGCCTGACCGCGGAATACACTTTCTGATTTTTCGATCCACTTGCCCTGCCGGATGAAAAGCCGCCGCTTTCGCGGCGGCTTTTTCTTTCCGGATTATTCGACCGTCACGCTCTTCGCCAGATTCCTCGGCTTGTCGACATCGGTGCCGCGCGCCAACGCGGTGTGGTACGCCAGCAACTGCATCGGGATCGCGTGCACCACCGGCGTCAGCATGCCGCCATGGCGCGGGGTGCGGATCACGTGCACGCCTTCGGATTCCTCGAACTGGGTATCGGCGTCGGCGAACACGAACATTTCGCCACCACGCGCGCGCACTTCCTGGACGTTCGACTTCACCTTTTCCAGCAAGGCGTCGTTCGACGCCGTCACCACCACCGGCATGTCCTTGTCGACCAGCGCCAGCGGACCATGCTTGAGCTCACCGGCCGGATACGCCTCGGCGTGGATGTAGGTGATTTCCTTGAGCTTGAGTGCGCCTTCCAGCGCGATTGGGTAGAACACGCCGCGACCGAGGAACAGTGCGTTCTGCTTCGGTGCGAAACGTTCCGCCCACGCCGCGATCTGCGGTTCGAGGTTGAGCGCGAACTGGACGTTGCCCGGCAGGTGGCGCAATTCTTCGATCAATTGCTGTTCGTGCGCGGCATCGAGGCGACCGCCGTGTTTCGCCAACGCGGCGGACAGGATGAACAGCGCCGCGAGCTGGGTGGTGAAGGCCTTGGTCGAGGCGACGCCGATCTCGGCACCGGCACGGGTGTAGAACACCATCTTGCTGGCGCGCGGGATCGCGCTTTCCGGGACGTTGCAGATCGACAGCGTGCGCAGCATGCCGTGTTGCTTGGCGTACTTCAGCGCTTCCATGGTGTCGAGGGTTTCGCCCGACTGCGAGATCGTCACCACCAGTTGCTTCGGATTGGCGACGATGTCGCGATAGCGGTATTCGCTGGCGATGTCGACCGCGCAGGGAATACCGGCCAGTGATTCGATCCAGTAACGCGCGACCATGCCGGCGTAGAAGCTGGTGCCGCAGGCGAGGATCTGCACCGAATCGACGCCGGCGAAGGTTTCCGCAGCGGTATCGCCGAACAGCGACAGGTCGAAGCCGCCGGCATCGATCACGCCTTCCAGCGTGTCGGCCAGCGCGCGCGGCTGCTCGTGGATTTCCTTCTGCATGAAGTGGCGATACGGGCCGAGCTCGAGCGATGCCAGCGAGACGTCGGACATGTGGATATCGCGCTGCACTTCGTGGTCGTGGTTGTCGAACACGCGCACGCCATCGCGATGCAGTTCGGCGGTGTCGCCTTCCTCGAGGAAGATCACCCGACGCGTCGCCTGGATGATCGCGGACACGTCGGACGCGATGAAGTTCTCGCCTTCGCCCAAACCCACCAGCAACGGGCAACCCATGCGCGCGGCGACCATGGTGTCGGGACTGCGGCGATCGATCACCGCGATCGCGTAGGCGCCTTCCAGTTCCTTCACTGCCTTCTGCACTGCGAGCAGCAGCGACAGGCCGGTCGACTGGTAGTGGTGGACGAGGTGCGCGATCACTTCAGTATCGGTCTGCGACGTGAATTCGTAGCCGAGTCCGCGCAGGCGTTCGCGCTGCGCTTCGTGGTTCTCAATGATGCCGTTGTGCACCAGCGCAAGATCGCCGTGGCTGACCATCGGGTGCGCATTGAGTTCGGTCACGCCACCGTGCGTTGCCCAGCGGGTGTGACCAATGCCGATCGACGCGTTGAACGATTCCGCGATCGCCGCCTGTTCCATCTCCATCACGCGGCCGGTGCGACGCACGCGGCGCACGCTGTCCTGTTCGACCACGGCGATGCCGGAAGAATCGTAACCGCGGTATTCCAGCCGCTTCAGGCCTTCGACCAGCACCGGGACGACGTCACGGCCGGCGATCGCACCAACGATTCCACACATGGATTCCGCACCTTTCCTTGAAAGTGCACATTCTAGCGGGCCGCGGCGAGTGTCCGGCGGACGTCCGGACATCCGGGTGGACGCCGTAAAGCCCTCGTACATCGAATCAAATCAATAGCTTGGCGCTGGCACGCGACTTGCGTAGGGATGGATGAACTTTTCGTCATCGATCCCCATGGCCATTCGCGACACCTCCGCCCAGGACACCCGACTCGATTCCGGTCGCCCTTCGCCTGCACGCCGCAAGCGCATCATCGCGATCGCCGCGGGCGCGATCGCCCTGCTCGCGCTGATCGGCTGGGTCGGCATGAACTGGCTCGCCGGTGGCCGTTCGGTGGATGCCTCGCGCGTGCGCATCGCCACCGTCAAGCGCGGCGACCTGGTACGTGATATCGCCGCCGACGGCCGGGTGATCGCTTCCAACAGCCCGAGCCTGTACGCGATCGCCGGCGGCACGGTGAACCTGCACGTGGTCGCCGGTGATGCGGTGAAGGAAGGCGACGTCCTCGCCGAGATCGACAGCCCGGAATTGCGTTCGAAACTGGCGCAGGAAGAATCGACGCTGGCCAGCATGGAAGCCGATGCCAGCCGCGCGACGCTGGATGCGCAACTGGCGCGCTCGAACGCGCAGAAGGCGCTCGACCAGGCCCAGATCGACAGCACCACCGCGACCCGCGACCTGCAACGCTACAAGCGCGGCTACGAAGGCGGTGCGCTTCCGCAGATCACCCTCGCCACCGCGCAAGACACGATGAAGAAAGCGGACATCGGCCTGCAGAGCGCTCAGCGCAATTTCAAATTGCAGGGCGCCAGCGCTGCGCTCGACGCGCGCAACAAGCACCTGCTTGCCGATCGCCAGCGCGCGGTGGTCACCGAGCTGCGCCGCCAGGTCGACGCGCTGAAGATCCGCGCGCCCTTCGATGGCCAGGTCGGCCAGGTCTTCGTGCAGCCGCGCTCCAATCTCCTCGCCAACGCGCCGGTGCTGAGCGTGGTCGACCTGTCGCGCTTCGACGTCGAGATCAAGGTGCCGGAGAGTTTCGCCCGCGATCTCGCCATCGGCATGCCGGCGCAACTCAGCGGCAACAACAAGACCTATCCCGCCAGCGTCGTCGCGGTGTCACCGGAAGTGGTGAACGGCGAGGTGAGCGCGCGCCTGCGCTTCGCCGAAGGCCAGCAACCGCCCGGCCTGCGCCAAAGCCAGCGCCTGTCGGCGCGCATCCTGCTCGACACCCGCCGCAACGTGCTGATGGCCGAACGCGGGCCGGCACTCGACCAGTCGACCACGCAGGCGTGGTTGATGGATGGTTCGACCGCATCGCGCCATCCGGTCAAGGTCGGCGCCGCCAGCATCGACGCCATCGAAATCGTTTCCGGCCTGCACGAGGGCGACAAAGTCATCGTCTCCGGCGCCGAAGACTTCGGCAACAACGAAAAAATCCGAATCCACTGAAGCACGCGCACCCAAGCACGCCCACCGAACCCTGAAAGGAACCCAGCCATGTTGGACATGAAGCAGATCACCAAGGTCTATCGCACCGAAGTCGTGGAGACGCACGCGTTGCGCGCCTTCGATCTCCACGTTGGCGATGGCGAATTCGTCGCCGTCACCGGGCCGTCAGGTTCGGGCAAGACGACCTTCCTCAACATCGCCGGTTTGCTTGAGGATTTCACCGGTGGCGACTATTTCCTGGATGGCGAGAACGTCAAGGGCCTGTCGGACGATGCCCGCAGCAAGCTGCGCAACCGCAAGATCGGTTTCATCTTCCAGAGCTTCAACCTGATTCCCGATCTCAACCTGTTCGACAACGTCGACGTGCCGTTGCGCTATCGCGGGATGGCGGCGGCGGAGCGCCGCGAGCGCATCGAGAAGGCGCTGGCCGACGTCGGCTTGGCTTCACGCATGAAGCACTATCCGGCCGAACTCTCGGGCGGACAGCAGCAACGCGTCGCGATTGCCCGCGCCCTTGCCGGTAGCCCCAAGTTGCTGCTGGCCGACGAACCGACCGGCAACCTCGATTCGCAGATGGCGCGCGGCGTGATGGAACTGCTCGAGGAAATCAACGCATCCGGCACCACCATCGTGATGGTGACGCATGATCCCGAACTGGCCGCACGCGCCCAGCGCAATGTCCACATCGTCGACGGCATCGCCACCGATCTCCGTCACGAATCGCCGCTACGCAAGGGCACGACCACGGCTGGCGCAACCGGAGCCTGACATGCTCGGCTATTACTTCAGCCTGGCCTGGCGCAGCCTGCGCCAGAACCGCGCGCTCACCGTGTTGATGGTGCTGACGCTCGCGGTCGGCATCGGCGCGACCATGACCACGCTCACCGTGTTCAAGACGCTGTCGCGCGATCCGATCCCGCAGAAGAGCGATCGGTTGTTCCGCGTGCAGCTCGACATGTATCCCGCCGACGTCAAGAACAGCGACAACGAGCCGCCGGACGACATCTCGCGCTTCGACGCCGAGGCCCTGCTGGCGCAGCATCGCGCCAAGGCACAGGTGATCACCAATGGTGGCGGCGCGCCGCTGGAAGTCGGCAACCAGACGCCGTATGCGGCGGCAATGCGCTACACCAGCGCCGATTTCTTCCCGATGTTCCAGGTGCCGATCCGCTATGGCCACGGCTGGAACGCCACCGATGACGCATCGCGTGCACGCGTGGCGGTGCTGTCGGAAAAACTCAACGAAAAGGTGTTCGGTGGAACCGACAGCGTCGGCAAGACCATCCGCATCGAAGGCACGCAATTCACCGTGGTTGGCGTCGCCGGGCACTGGCGGCCAGACCCGCGCTATTACGACGTCAACGTCCAGCGCTACGGCGATGGCGAGGAAGTCTATCTGCCCTACAGCACCTCGCGCGACCTCAACCTCGACATCAGCGGCAACATGAATTGCTACAAGGCCAGCAACGAGGACAGCACCTCCCTCAACGCACCCTGCGTGTGGCTGCAGTACTGGGTGGAACTGGATTCCCCCGCGCAGGCGAACGACTTCAAGGCCTACCTGACGCGTTACTCCGAAGAACAGCGCGCCGCCGGTCGCTATACGCGCCAGCCGAACGTGCGCCTGCGCAACGTGACGGAGTGGCTGGACTATCGCAAGATCGTGCCGTCCGACGCCCACCTGCAACTGTGGCTGGCACTGGGCTTCCTGGTGGTCTGCCTGGTCAACGTGGTCGGCCTGCTGATGGCGAAGTTCCTGCGCAAGCAGGGCGAGATCGGCGTGCGCCGCGCGCTGGGCGCGACCCGTCGCGACATCTTCGTCCAGTTCCTGATGGAAGCCGGCGTGATCGGCCTGGTCGGCAGCATCGGCGGCGTGCTGCTGTCGCTGCTCGGCTTGTGGGCGGTGCGCCACCAACCGACGGACTACGCGGAGATCATCCGCCTCGATCCGACCATGCTCGCGTTGACCCTCGTCCTCGGCGTGGTCGCGACCCTGGCGGCAGGACTGCTGCCATCGTTCCGCGCCATGCGCATCACGCCCGCCATCCAGCTCAAGACGCAATAAGCGCGAGATCACCCTCATGAACCAGATCCGACCGATCCTCTCGACGCTGACCCGCCACAAGTCGGCCGTCTTCATCCTGATGCTGGAAGTCGCATTGACCTGCGCCATCCTCTGCAACGCCATCAACCTGGTGCGCCTGCGCATCAATTCCATCAATTCGCCGCTCGGGATCGACGAATCGGCCTTGTCCTCCCTGCAGGTCTCCGGTATCGGCACCAACACCAATGCCCTGGCGCTGACCCGCACCGACAAGGAATCGATTCGCGCGATCCCCGGCGTCGAATCGGTGGCGATGATCAACCAGACGCCCTTGCAGAACGGCTCATGGAACAGCAGCTTCGAAATCACGCCAAACGGCCGCGGTGGTCGTGACAACAACGCAACGCTGTACATGGGCGACGACGACATGGTGCGCACGCTCGGCACGCATATCGTCCGTGGCCGCGATTTCAATCCCGAGGAATACCTCGATGTTCCGGACCGTGCCGCCGCTTCCGCGGCGGTTCCGCGCGCGCTCATCATCACCGATGCATTCGCCAAGCGGATGTTCCCGGATTCGGATGCGTTGGGCAAAAGCCTCTATCTCGACCAGACGCCGATCCCGATCGTCGGCATCGTCGACCGCCTGCAGCGACCGGGCCGCGATCCCAGCCTGGAAAGCGCACAGTATTCCGCGCTGATCCCGTTCCGCCAGCCGTTCACGCAATCGGCGTACATCATCCGTACCAAGCCTGGCACGAATCGCGGCGAAGTGCTGAAGGCCGCGATTGCCGCCGTGCAGAAGAACGACGCGCATCGCATCATCGGCGAGCAGAAGACGTTCGCGGAATTGCGCGATCGCTACTATGCGCAACCGAAAGCGATGATCTGGCTGTTGTCGGCGGTGACGCTGGTGCTGCTGATGGTCACTGCGTTCGGCATCGTCGGCCTGGCGAGTTTCTGGGTGCAGCAACGCACCAAGCAGATTGGCGTGCGGCGCGCGCTCGGCGCCACCCGCGGCGACATCCTGCGCTACTTCCAGACCGAGAATTTCCTGATCGTGGCCGGCGGCGTGGTGCTGGGAATGACGCTGGCATTCGGCATCAACCAGTTGCTGATGGCGCAATACGAATTGCCGCGCCTGCCCTGGCCCTACCTGCCGATCGGCGCGGCGGTGCTGTGGTTGCTCGGGCAATTGGCGGTGTTGTGGCCAGCCTTGCGCGCGGCCTCGATTCCGCCGGCCACCGCAACACGCAGCGTTTGACGGAATCGCGGAATCACGTCCATGTTCGGTTATCACATCAAGCTGGCGATCAAGAGCCTGAAGCGCAACAAGGCACTGACCGTGCTGATGATCCTGACCATCGCGGTCGGCATCGGCGCGGCCATGACCACGCTGACCATCTTCCGGCTGTTGTCGGCCGATCCGCTGCCACACAAGAGTGCGCGCATCTTCTATCCCCAGATCGATGCCCAGTCCGAGCCGCCGCGCAAGGAACGCCATCCGCTGGACATGCTCGACTATCGCAGCGCGATGGATCTGTGGCAGGCGAAGAAGGCCGCGCGACAAGCCATCGTCAGTACCAGCCCGGTCAAGGTGCAAAGCGAGAACGGCCATCCGTCGATGTTGTCGATGGTGGGGACCACCAGCGATTTCTTCCCGATGTTCGACGTGCCGTTGCGTTACGGCAAGGGCTGGAACGCGACCGACGACGGCAAACGCACGCGCGTGGCGGTGATCTCCGGCGACCTCAACCGCAAGCTGTTTGGTGATCGCGACAGCGTCGGCCAGACCTTCCGCGTCCGCGGGCAGGTCGTGCGTGTCATCGGCGTGCTGGATGACTGGCGTCCTTCGCCTCGTTACTACAATCTGGCCGGCGGAAATTTTGCCGAGGGCAAGACCGCGCCGTTCTACGACAAGCCGGAAGACGTGTTCATGCCGCTGTCGGCCGCGCTCGAGGTCAACGACGGCAACTTCCAGCAATTCACCTGTTCGAGCATCCCCAAGACACCGGGGCACCTCATCGATTCCGATTGCGTCTGGCTGCAGTTGTGGATCGAACTCGACAGCCCGGCCCAGGCGGCCGGTTATCGCGATTTCCTCGCCAGCTATGCCGCCGAACAAAAAGCCGCCGGTCGCATCGGCGAGGCCGACAACACCCGTCTGTTCGATTTGAATGGCTGGCTCAACTACAACCACGCCGTGCCCAGCGACGTCGGCCTGCAGATGTGGCTGGCCCTTGCCTTCCTGCTGTTGTGCCTGTTCAACACGATTGGTCTTCTGCTTGCCAAATTCATGCGCCGTGGCGGCGAGTACGGCGTGCGCCGCGCGTTGGGCGCAACCCGTGGCGACATCGTTCGCCAATGCCTCGCCGAAGCCGGATTGATCGGCCTTGCCGGTGGCGCGCTCGGCTTCGTGTTCGTGTTGTTCGGGCTGTGGCGCGTCCGCCAGCAACCGCTGGAATACGCCGGGATGATGCGACTGGATCTGTCGATGTTCCTGCTGTTGTTCGTTGCGGCGATCGTGGTCAGCCTGCTTGCCGGATGGATTCCCGCACTGCGCGCCAGCCGGGTCGCGCCGGCCATCCAGTTGAAGACGCAGTGAGGTCGTCGCCATGAACCAGGTTTCCCCCATCCTCGCCACGCTGCGTCGCCACAAGCTGGCGGTGTTTCTGATCTCCATGCAGATCGCGCTGGCCTGTGCGGTGCTGGTCAACGCACTGGATCTGATCGCGCAGCGCTGGCAGGCCGTGAACGTGCACAGCGGCGTGGAAGAGACAGCGATCGGCAGCATCAGCCTGAGCGGCTTCACGCCGGAACAGGCCGATGAATTCAACGCAAAAGTGATGGATGTCCTGCGGCAACAACCCGGCATCCGCTCGACGGCGGTCATCAACAGCCTGCCCTTCGGCATGCGTTCCGGCACCGCCGGCATTTCCCTCGATGCCGATGGGAAGCAGCGGGTCGGCGTCGTCGATTTTTACGTGGGCGGACCGGGCAGCGTGGAAACGCTGGGTCTGAAGCTGGTCAGCGGTCGCCTGCCGACGCCCGAGGAATATGCGCCGATCGACAACTTCATGCCGGGGCATCCGGTCGCGTTGCTGACCCGTTCCCTGGCCGAACACATGTGGCCGGGACAAAGTCCCCTTGGCAAAACCTTCCATGGCATCGCGACCACCACGGTCATCGGCGTGGTCGATGATTACGTCATTCCCACGCCCGGTGGACGCGGACCGCAAAGCACTTTCTGGTCGATCTTCATTCCCGCCCAACCCGGGCCGCAACTGGCTGGAAATTACGCATTCCGCGCCGACAGCAGGGCGATGCCGGCGATCATGCGCACCCTGCCCGATAAGCTTGCGCGCGCCGCGCCGGACGCCGTGCTCGACAGCAAGCTCACCCGTCCGCTGTCGCAATTGCGCGAGGACTATTACGCCGATGATCGACACATGCTGGCATTGCTGGCCGGCGTGGTGCTGGTGATGCTGGGAGTGACGGCGTTCGGCATCGTCGGTCTCGCCAGCTTCTGGGTGCAGCAACGCACCAAGCAGATCGGCGTGCGGCGTGCGCTCGGCGCGACTCGTGGCGACATCCTGCGCTACTTCCAGACCGAGAACTTCCTGATCGTCAGCGGCGGAGTGATCCTCGGGATGACATTGGCATTCGGCATCAACCAGTTGCTGATGGCGAAATACGAGCTGCCGCGCCTGCCGTTGTTCTACCTGCCGATCGGCGCGGTGGTGCTGTGGCTGCTCGGGCAGTTGGCGGTGTTGTGGCCGGCCTTGCGCGCGGCCTCGATTCCGCCGGCCACCGCAACGCGCAGCGTGTAAACACAACCGGGAGACGACAGCACGTGCTCGCCTACTACTTCAAACTCGCCATCCGCAGCTTCAAGCGCAACCGCATCCTGACCGCGCTCATGGTACTGGCGATCGCGCTGGGCATCGGCGCGACCATGACCACGCTCACCGTCTACCACGTGCTGTCGGGTGACCCGATTCCGCAAAAGAGCGGCAAGCTGTTCTATCCGCGGCTCGATCCGCGGCCGATACCGAAGAACAAGTCCGACGATTCGGATCCCGAACCACCGGAGCAGATGACGCGCTACGACGCCGAAGCCCTGTTGCGCGACCACCGCGGTGATCGCCAAGCGATGATGACGGCAGGCTTGCCGACCGTCGCACATCCGAAAACGCATCGCAAACTGGCACCACAGGCGCGCTACACCTCGGCCGACTTCTTCCCGATGTTCGATGCACCATTCCGCTTTGGTGGCCCGTGGTCGGCGGCGGACGATGCGACCAAGGCCCAGGTGGTGGTGATCTCCTCCGCCTTCAACGACAGGATGTTCGGCGGCGAAAACAGCGTCGGCCGCGAGCTCGCCATCGGCAATCCCGCCAACGGCGGCGAAGCACCGTTTCGCGTCATCGGCGTGCTCGCGCCATGGGCGTTGCATCCGAAGTTTTTCGACATGACGTCCCACGGCTACGGCGACATGGAGGATATCTATCTGCCGATCGCCACCGCACTCGACCGCAAGTTCAGCACCATGGGCAGCATGAGTTGCTGGGGCGAGATGGGTGCGGATGGCCCTGTTGGACTCAACGCACCCTGCAGCTGGCTGCAGTACTGGGTGGAACTGGACTCCCCGCAGAAGGTCGCGGCCTATCGCGAATATCTCGACAACTATTCGCGTGCGCAGAAGCAGTCCGGCCGCTACCAGCGCGCCCCCAATACCCGCCTGCACACCGTGATGGACTGGCTGGACGTGCGCAAGGCGGTGCCATCGGACGTGCGCCTGCAGATGTGGCTGGCCTTCGGCTTCCTCGCGGTGTGCCTGCTCAATACCATCGGCCTGCTGCTGGCCAAGTTCCTGCGCCGCTCCGGCGAATACGGCGTGCGCCGCGCGCTGGGCGCATCGCGCCGCGCCATCTTCCTGCAATGCCTGGTGGAGGCGTCCATCGTCGGGATCGCGGGCGGCGTCATCGGCGTGCTGCTGGCGTGGTTCGGCACCTGGCTGGTGCGGCAGCAACCTGATGACTATGCGCAGCTGGTACGCCTCGACCTGCCGATGCTGTTGCTTGCCTTTGCGCTCGCGCTGATCGCCAGCCTGCTGTCCGGCGCCTTGCCGGCGTGGCGCGCATCGCGCATCGCGCCCGCCATCCAACTCAAGAGCCAGTGAGGCGCGCATGAGCATCGCACCCATCTTCAAGGCGCTGCGCCGGCACAAGACCGCGGTCATCCTGATCGTCCTGCAGATCGCCGTGTGCTGCGCGATCCTGTGCAATTCCATCTACCTGATCAAGGCACGCGTCGATCGCATGACGCGCTCAAGCGGCGTGGCCGAAAGCGAACTGGTCGCCCTGGATTTGAGAAACCTCGGCGACGCCTACCAGGGCGCCAGCGCCGATGGTGCGATCCGGCACGATCTCGCCCTGTTGCGCGCCCTGCCCGGCGTCACTGCTGCCACCATGGCCAGCCAGTTTCCCTACGGCAACAGTTCCTGGGGAACCTCGATCGGGCTGAAGCCGGATGACGAAGCACACAAGTTCGAGGTCAGCATGAGCATGGTCAGTCCCGGTTTCGCCGAAACCCTGGGACTGAAACTCCAGCAGGGTCGCTGGTTCAGCAACGAAGAATACGGCGAACAGGGCAACATGATGAACCAGATGAACATGCCCGTCGGCATCGTCACCCGCAGTCTCGCCAACCGGCTGTTCCCCGCCGGCGATGCCCTCGGGAAATCGGTCTATCTCGGCAAAACACCGACGCGCATCGTCGGCATCATCGACGACCTGATGCGTCCCGACGGATTCCAGGCAGACGTGCACAGCTACGACAGCATCGTATTGCCGGTCAAACCAAACGGCGGTTCGTACCTGTTGCGCGTCGCCCCGCAGGATCGCGGCCGCACGCTGGAAGCCGCCGAAACCGCGCTGCTCAAGGCTGATCCCGATCGCATCATCGTCAGCAAGAAGACGCTGGAGGAAATGCGCCACGATCGCTATGGCCGCGACCGTGCCGTGGTCTGGCTGCTGGTGATCGTCAGCGTGTGCATGCTCGCGATCAGCGCCTTCGGCATCAGCGGGCTGGTCAGTTTCTGGGTGCAGCAACGCACCAAGCAGATCGGCGTGCGTCGCGCGCTCGGCGCCACCCGTGGCGACATCCTCCATCATTTCCAGATCGAGAACTTCCTGATCGTCAGTGGCGGCATCGTGCTCGGCATGCTGCTGGCATTCGGAATGAACCAGCTGCTGATGGCGAAATACGAATTGCCGCGCCTGCCGCTGTTCTACCTGCCGATCGGTGCGTTGGTGCTGTGGTTGCTCGGGCAAGCCGCGGTGCTCGGACCGGCACTGCGCGCCGCCGCGATCTCGCCGGCGATCGCAACGCGCAGCGCGTGACGATCACCGACTAGAATCACGACATGGCCACCGTCCTCGTCATCGATGACAACTCCGGCGTGATTACTGCGCTGGAGTTGCTGTTCTCCCTCCACGGCATCGATAGCGCCGGCGCCACCACGCCCGATGCCGGTGTTGCACGGATGATGCGCGGCGACATCGACCTGGTGATCCAGGACATGAACTTCGACGCCGACACCACCTCCGGCGACGAAGGTGCGGTGCTGTTCCAGCGCCTGCACGCGCAATGGCCCGATGTCCCGGTGATCTTGCTGACTGCGTGGACCGAACTGGAACGCGCGGTCGAACTGATCAAGGCCGGTGCCGCCGATTACGTCGGCAAACCGTGGGACGACCACAAGCTGCTGGCGACGGTCAACAACCTGCTGGAACTGTCGGAAGCACGGCGCGAACTCGCGCGTTCGGCGCGCGCCAGTCGCGAACGCCGCGCATCGCTGTCGCGCGAACACGACCTGTGCGGCGTGGTCTATGCCGATGACGCCACCGAACGCGTGTTGAGCCTGGCGGTGCAGGTCGCGCGTTCGCCATTGCCGGTACTCATCACCGGCCCCAATGGCAGCGGCAAGGAAAAGATCGCGGAAATCCTCCACGCCAATTCCGGTCGCAGCGGCCCCTTCGTCGCGGTGAATTGCGGCGCGTTGCCGAGCGAGTTGATCGAAGCCGAACTGTTCGGCGCGGAAGCGGGCGCCTATACCGGCGCCAACAAGGCGCGCGAAGGACGCTTCGAAGCCGCCGACGGCGGCACGCTGTTCCTCGACGAAATCGGCACCCTGCCCGCTGCCGGGCAAACTCGCTTGCTGCGCGTACTCGAAACCGGGCGCTTCACCCGCCTCGGCAGCACCCGCGAGCGCAGCGTCGACGTCCGCGTGCTGAGCGCGACCAATGCCGACTTGCCGGCGAAGATCCGCGACGGCAGCTTCCGCGAAGATCTTTATTACCGCCTCAATACGATCGAGCTGCGCCTGCCGCCGCTATCGGCACGTCCCGACGACATCCTGCCCCTGGCGCGCCATTTCCTCGGCCCGGGGCGCACGCTGTCGACCGATGCCGAGCGCGCACTGCTACGCCATCGCTGGCCGGGCAACGTGCGCGAATTGCGCAACGTCATGCAGCGCGCGGGATTGTTGTCCACGGAACAAGTGATCGCCGCCGCCGCGCTCGATCTTCCGGAAGCCGAGCTCGCGCCCGACACGCAGGAAATTTCCGCCGACGAAATCGTGCGCGTGCTGCGCGACCATCATGGCGTGATCGCCCAGGCCGCGACGGAACTCGGCCTGACCCGCCAGTCGTTGTACCGGCGCATGGAACGCCTCGGCATCCCGAGGCGCTGACATGGGCAGACGCAGCATCTCGTGGCGGAACCGCGTGGGCATCCTGGCCTTCGCCTATGCCGTCGTCGCGATCGTGGCCGCGATCGCCACCCAGATGGAGACGAGCCGTCCGTGGCTGGCGCTGCTCGCGGGCGTGATCATCCTCGTCTTCATGCTGGTGCATCTCCACCGGCTCAACGCGCGCGTGCAGTCGCTGTATCGCGCGCTCGCCGGCAGCGTCGACAGTTTCCGCGACGGCGATTTCAGCTTCGGCCTGGCGTGGCCGCATCGCGACGAAGTGAGCGAACTGGTCGCCGCCCACAACCAGCTCGGCCAGACCGTGCGCGAACAGCGCCAGGCACTGGTGCAACGCGAATTGCTGCTCGATACCGTGGTCCAGAACACGCCGGTCTCGATCGTGCTGATCGATGCCACCAAGCGCATCGTGCTCGGCAACCTTGCCGCACGCAAACTGCTCGGCGATGGCCGCAGGCTCGAAGGTCGATCGTTCGACGACCTGATCGCGGACACGCCACCGGCGTTGCGCAATGCCATCGCCCAGAACGGCGACGCGCTGTTCGCGCTGGGCGACGACGAAGACGACGACATCATCCATCTCTCGCGCCGGCGCTTCCGACTCAACGGCCGTCCGCACGAATTGTTCCTGCTGCGCCAGCTCACCGCCGAACTGCGCCGCCAGGAAGTGCAGACCTGGAAGAAGGTGATCCGCGTCATCAGCCACGAGCTCAACAATTCGCTGGCACCGATCGCCTCGCTGGCCCATTCCGCCGGCGAAATGCTGCGGATCGGACGCACCGAACGCTTGCCCGATGCGCTGCGTGTCATCGAGGAACGCGCGCGCCATCTCGAGGAATTCATCCGAGGCTATGCACGTTTCGCCAAGCTGCCGGCGCCACGGCGCGAGGCCGTATCCTGTGGCGACATGCTGCGCGGATTGCAGGAACAGTTCGGCTTCCGCTGGGATGGCATGCATCGCGATGGTTTCCTGATGGCCGATCGCATCCAGCTCGAACAGGCCCTGCTCAACCTGCTGAAGAACGCGCACGAAGCGGGTGGCGCCGATGACGAAGTCGCGCTCGACCTGCGCCGCCTTCCCGCGGGCTGGCGACTCGACGTGCTCGATCGTGGCAAGGGCATGAGCGAGACCGTGATCGCGCAGGCGCTGCTGCCGTTCTATTCCACCAAGCGCAACGGCACCGGCCTCGGCCTGGCGCTGGCGCGCGAAATCGCCGAAGCGCACGGCGGCAGTCTCAGTCTCGCCAACCGCGAAGGCGGCGGGTTGATGGTGAGTTTGACGCTGTCGGATTGACCGCGCGTTACTGCGACTTCTTCACCGGCCGCTTCCAGCCCTGGATCGTCGCCTGGCGCCCGCGCGCGATGGTGAGCTCGCCTTCCGGCGCATCGGTGACGATCACCGATCCCGCGCCGATCGTCGCATCCTTGCCAATGGTGACCGGCGCGACCAGCGAACTGTTCGATCCGATGAAGGCGCCATCGCTGATCGTGGTCGTGAATTTGTTCACGCCGTCGTAGTTGCAGGTGATCGTTCCGGCGCCGACATTCACCTTGGAACCGATCATCGCGTCGCCGAGATAGGTCAGGTGATTGGCCTTGCTGCCCGCGCCCATCGTCGTGTTCTTGGTCTCGACGAAATTGCCGACGTGCACGCCATCGGCCAGCACCGTGCCCGGACGCAGGCGCGCGAACGGACCGATCTGCACCGCGCCTTCGGTCTTCGCACCTTCGAGATCGCAATGCGCGCGCACCTCGGTGCCATCGGCAATGTCGACATCCTTCAATCGCACGAACGGCCCGATCTTCACCCGGTTGCCGAGCTTCACTTTGCCTTCGAACACCACGTCGACATCGATCTCGACATCGCGACCGCATTCCACCGTGCCGCGCACGTCCACCCGCGCGACATCGGCGAAGCGCATGCCCTGCACGCACAGCGCGCGCACCGCACGGCGCTGGAAGGCGCGCTCGAGCTGGCACAGCTGCCAAGGGTCGTTGGCGCCTTCGGTTTCCGCGGGGTCGGCGACATGCACCATTTCCGCCGCGCTGAAATCGGCCGCGGCCTTGGCGAAGACGTCGGTGAGGTAATACTCGTTCTGGGCATTGCTGTTGGAAAGCTGGCTCAACCACCCGCGCAACGCGCTGGCATCGGCGACGATCACCCCGACGTTCACCGTCTGGATGCGTTTCTGTTCGGGGCTGGCGTCCTTCTCCTCGACGATCGCACCGATGCGGCCTTCGGCATCGCGGATGATGCGGCCGTAACCGGTCGGGTCTTCGAGATCGGCGACCAATCCCGCCAACCGCCCGCGCTGCGCCAGCAATTGTTGCAGGGTCTCGACGCGGAACAGCGGCGCATCGCCGTAGAGCACCAGCACGCGCGCACTGTCGGGCACCTGCGGCATCGCCTGCATCACCGCATGACCGGTCCCGAGCTGCTGCGCCTGTTCCGCCCATTGCAGGTCGGGCTGGTCGGCGAATGCCGCGCGAACCTGGTCACCACCGTGGCCGTACACCACGTGGATGCCGGCCGGCTGCAATGCGCGTGCGGTCGCGATCACGTGCGCCAGCATCGGCCGACCAGCGACCTTCTGCAGCACCTTGGGCGTATCGGACTTCATCCGCTTGCCCTCGCCTGCGGCCAGGATCACGACATGGAGCGGCGCTTCGTTCATTGCATCTTCCGGACCGGGCACTTCCCGCATTCTACCCAGCTGCTACCCTGCGCCAAATCAAATCGCGCTTCCCCGTCTTGACCCTGATCAAACACGCCAGCAAGTACACCCTGGTCGGCATCCTCGAATGGGTCGTCGACTACACGGTCGCGCTCGCGTTGCGCACCTGGCTGATGCCGATCGAACCGGCCAACATCATCGGGCGCATGGCCGGCGCCGGGCTCGGCTTCTGGATCAACGGCACCCACACCTTCGCTTCGGACAGCAGCGGCATCGGTCGCCGCCAGTTCGCGCGCTATGTGGTGATGTGGATCGGCACCACCATCCTCGACACCTGGCTGCTGCGGATCATCGACCACCAGAGTGGCCTCGCCGGCGTGGCGATCGGCAAGCCCTTCGTCGATTTCCTCTCGGGCACGATCGGGTTCTTCCTGTCGCGGCACTGGATCTACAAACACAAGGCGCCGCGCGACGCAGCGATCGGCTCTGTCGACGAAAGCGCGTAGGTGGGGGGGGGTGAAACAGCATCGCCCGGCTGTGCGCCTTTAGCGGTTATCCGCAGTGACCGACACGCCGTGAACCCATCCTTGGGGGCTCGACTCGGCATCCATGCCTCGTATGGTCGGCCACTGCGGACGAACCGCACGGCGCTGCCGGTGGATGCTTTTAGGGGCGTGAGAGAAAGAGCAACAGCCCGCGAGCTGTTGCTTTTCGCTCTTTCTCCTTAAAGCAACAACACGCGCGCGGCGGCGGGTGCGCCAGTCCGGGGCGTGGGCGTACGCGCCATGGATGGCGCGTCCGAGCCTACATGGACGTACTTGCGGCGTCCCACGCACCGGAGCTGGCTGCCCGCCAAGCCAGCGCGTGCGATGCTTTTGCTTCTCCCCCACCCCAAACAAAAACGCCGGCACAGGGCCGGCGTTTTCTATCAACCACGGCGATCGCGCGTCAGTGCTTGAGGTTCTTGCGCAAACGCTCGATCGCCTGCAGCTGCACCAGCGCTTCGGCCAGGTGCTTCTGCGCCTCGGCGATGTCCATCGCGTCGCCACGGTTGGCGAGGATGCGTTCGGCTTCTTCCTTGGCCGCGCGGACCTTGGCCTCGTCGATGTCCTCGGCGCGGATCGCGGTATCGGCCAGCACCGTCACCACGGTCGGCTGCACCTCGAGGATGCCGCCGCCGATGGCGAAATCGAGCTGCTCGCCGTCGGCCGTGGTCACCACGACCTTGCCCGGCTTCAGGCGCGTGATCAGCGGCGCATGGCGCGGCGCGATGCCGAGCTCGCCGACTTCACCGGTGGCGACGATCATGGTCGCCTCACCGCTGTAGATCTCGGCCTCGGCACTGACGATGTCGCAACGAATGGTTGCCATGTCGATTCCTTAGGCCGCCAGCTTCTTGGCCTTCTCGACGGCTTCGTCGATCGAACCGACCATGTAGAACGCCTGCTCCGGCAGGTGGTCGTACTCGCCATCGACGATGCCCTTGAAGCCGCGGATGGTGTCCTTCAGCGGCACGTACTTGCCCGGCGAGCCGGTGAACACTTCGGCCACGTGGAACGGCTGCGAGAAGAAGCGCTCGATCTTGCGCGCGCGGGCCACGGCCAGCTTGTCTTCTTCCGACAGTTCGT